>CAMWVR010000013.1 GCA_947177795.1 uncultured Clostridia bacterium
CTGTGAGAAAGCCTAAAACCTCTTTCGGCTAAAACCTTTCCAATTTTTACCCAAAAGTGCGAAATTTTTCCCAAAATTAAGAAAAATAGTAGGGAAATTGGAACTTGAAAAACATAATAAAAAATTATATCTCTTTTTATTATATACATAGTATATAATATTTAAGAATTAAGTTCTGAAAACCCTTCGAAAATTTTGTGGGAAAATTTTGGAAAAACTTTTGCAAAATTTATTGACAAACGCTCGCGTAGTTTGTATAATAAATGTGTAACAGTTAAGGAGACGCAATGAAAGCACTTTTCGGAAGTATCAAAATACAAGCAGACGAGAGAGGACGTATCAGAATACCGTCTTCCTTCCGCGAGTATTTCGGCGACAGCGACCTTTACTGTACGGTCATCAACGGAGCAAAGTGTCTTACGATTTTCGGACAGCAAACAATGGACAACTTGTACGCTCAAATGGGCGGTCAAACGGAAATCGGCGAAACGGAGAACTATTGCAGAATGAGAGACTTTCTCGAGAGTATTCGCGTCATCAACGAAGACAAGCAAAAGCGCTTTACGCTCACTCAAGATAAGGACGATATCTTTTTTGAAGTAGAGAGAGAAATGGTCTTTGTGGGAATCTTCAATAAGTTGGAACTTTGGAGAAAGAGCGATTACGACGAGTACAAGGCAAACCGCAAGCAGGTTACCGGAGGCGTAATGACCAATGCCGAGGGCAAGGCGTTGACTTGGTGATAAAATGGAATTCAAGCACAAGCCTGTGATGCTCGACGAGTGCATAGAGGGATTGAAAATAAATCCCGACGGAGTTTATCTCGACTGTACGCTCGGCGGCGGAGGACACAGCAGTCAAATACTTGCAAGGCTCAAGGACGGACGACTCATCGCAGTGGACAAAGATGCAGACGCTTTGGAAAGCGCTCAAAAGAGACTTGAAGAGTACAAAGATAAAATCACTTATATCCGCGACGATTTCAAGAACGTCATAAGTCACTTGGACGAACTTGGGATAGATAAGCTGGACGGCGTGTTGATAGACCTTGGGGTATCGTCGTATCAACTCGACAATGCAGACAGAGGATTTTCTTACAACGCAGACGCTCCGCTGGATATGAGAATGGATCAAAGCCAATATCTTGACGCAAAGAAAGTCGTCAACGAATATTCTCAAGAAGAGTTGGCGGACGTGATATGGCGATATGGAGAGGATAAACTCTCGAGAGCTATCGCAAGAGGAATAGTCGAGTATCGCAAGACGAAAGAGATAGAGACGACGGGAGAGCTTGCAAAGATAGTAGAAGAGGCTTATCCGGCAAAAGTAAGATGGAAGTTTGGGAATCCTTGCAAGAGAACTTTCCAAGCCATTCGTATAGAGGTAAACGGCGAACTAAAGGATTTGGACAGAGTAGTCAATAATTTAGTTTTGAGGTTGAAAGAAGGTGGAAGAATATGTATCATAACTTTCCACTCTTTGGAGGACAGGATAGTAAAAAGGGTGTTTGTGGAACTCAATAAAGAATGCGTCTGTCCTCCGCATCAACCGATATGCACTTGCAACAAGAGAAAAGAAGTGGAGATATTGACAAAAAAACCGCTGGTTGCAGGCAAGCAAGAACTTGAAGACAATTCTCGAGCCGCATGCGCAAAGTTGAGAATTGCGCAAAGAGTATAAAAGAAAAACTAATAAAAGTATAAAAGATAAAAAGGTGTATCAGACAAGGAGGTGTATTATGGCATTTGCAGTAAGAGACAGAAGAGCTCAGGACGAGTATGCTAACTACGAGCAGCAAAGTCCCGAAAGAGAGGTATATATAAGACAAGCGGGATATTCGCAACAGGATTATACTATCAACGGCGGATATAACAACTATACGTACAATCAAGGTTATAATCAAAATTATCAATCGCAGCCGCAATACACGGGCTATTTCCAAACGCAGGCGTCGCAGTACGTCAACAACGGATTTAGCGCTCCGCAGTACGAATATAATTACGATTACGTCAACACGCAAGAACAATATCAGCACGATATGCAGTTCAATCAAAACTACGATCGTGGCGCTCAAGCTAAGAAGATCAGCAGAGAGAGAGTAGGCAAAAAGAATATCAACAAAGATATGATTAAGATCATCGTTACGGTCATGGTCGTTGCGCTCGCAATTTGCGGACTTTTGATTGCAAATCAATTTATTTCGGCAAATCAAGCTCAAGCAGAAGAGGACGTTCAGAACATCGACAGCGAATTGCTTGCAAGCGTCGTTACCGAAGAGGGAAGTTACGTTCCCACCAACGTTACGATTATTCCCGAGTATGAATATGAGCAAAGCACCAATTGGTTTGACAAGTTTTGCGACAGCTTGGGATTGAAACTTAAATAAGACTTTCACACACTCCATCTTAATATATTTAACTACAAAATGGCGTTCCGATAAAAGGGCGCCCTTTTGTTTTGAATTTTTCATTCCATAATTATTTTAATCGCACTTTTTGAATATTTTTGACACTTGTCCAATAGTATATTGTAGAGCAAATTTTTGAATGGAGTTTAACTTTGGATAAGATATCGCATTTTTCTATTAAGAAGAGATTCTTTGCAGGCTTGATATTGATAGTCGTCGTGTTTTTTGCGCTTTTTGCAAGGTTGTTTTATATTCAGGTGCTTTGGGGGACGACGTTGCAATACAAGGCTTACGACCAATGGACGAGAGACTTGCCGTTTAGAGCGGATAGAGGAGATATTACTGACATCAACGGCGTGGTGTTGGCAAACTCAACGACGAGTTATACGCTTTACGCTCGTCCCAACGAGATGAAAGACGTAGATTATATAGCATCTGCAATAGCCGATATAATTGACATGGACAAAAATAAACTTGCCGAGAAACTCTCTAAAAAGGGAGTCAGCGAAATTACGGTGGCGAAAAATCTGAGCAAAGAGCAAATGCTTGCGCTCATTGCTACTGACGTCAACGGACTTTATTTGACTGCCAACAGCGACAGATATTATAATTACGGCAATTTTCTTACGCAAGTGCTTGGATTTACCAACAGCGACGGCGTGGGGCAAAGCGGAGTCGAGTTGTATTACGACGAGTATTTAAAGGGGGTCAACGGCGCTTCGTATACCCAGACTGACTTGATAGGCAGGAAGTTGAATTCCAACGTGACGACTTACGTCGATTCTATCAAGGGTATGACCACCGCTTTGACTATAGATTATTATATGCAAAACTTTGCTCAAAAAGCCGTGGAGGATGCGCAGGCAACTTATAAGGCAAAGTCTGCAAGTTGTCTGATAATGAGCGCCAAGACGGGAGCTATCAAAGCTATGGCGAGCGCGCCGACTTACGACCTCAACGACATACCTAGAGACGATATGGATCTTTTGTTGCAAGGCTCGCGTAACCTCTTGGTAACCGACACTTACGAGCCAGGCTCAACTTTCAAGATACTTACTTCGGCTATAGGTATGACGGAAAACGCAATAAAGAACTCTTATTATTGCGGCGGCGGAAGCGTCGTCGACGGACAGAGAATCAAGTGCTGGAGAAGTATAGGACACGGCTCGCAGGATTTCCAACACGGAATACAAAATTCTTGCAACTGCGTGTTTATGGACATAGCGCTCACCGTGGGCAAAGAAAAGATGTATGGTTATTTTGAGAAATTCGGACTCGGCGCAAAGACGAATATAGACATCACAGGCGAGGCGAAGGGCATTATGCTGCCCGTGAGTTCGGTGCAAAACGTGGATATTGCGAGAATAGGTTTTGGACAGGCGATAGCCGTCACGCCCATTCAGCTTGCGACGGCGGTTTCGTCTGTCATCAACGGCGGTAATCTTTATACGCCTTATATCGTCGATAGGATTACGGACGTAAAGGGCAACGTCGCATACTCGCATGCGCCGACTGTCAAGAATACCACGGTAGATTCTTCGGTAGCAGCTACGCTGAAAGAATATCTATACAGCGTCGTGTCGGAGGGCGGCGGTAAGAATGCGTACGTGCCGGGATATAACATAGGCGGAAAGACGGGTACTGCTCAAAAGTACGAGAACGGCGCTATCGCAAGAGGTAAGTATATATCATCCTTTATCGGGTTTGCAGACGTGGGCGACGATACTTTGGTATGTCTGCTTCTCGTCGACGAGCCTCAAGGCTACGTATATTACGGCAGTATCGTAGCTGCGCCGTACGTGGGAGAGATATTCTCAAGCATCTTTGCTTACAAGAATATCAAGCCGACTGTCAATCCCGACGACTTGGGATATACCGAAGTGGAGATGCCGTATATCTTGGGTATGAACATTGCCGACGCAGTGGTTGCGCTCAAAAAAGTCGGATTGGATTACGAGATAGACGGAGAGAGCGGCAAGGTCACTTATCAATTCCCGTCGGCGGGGCAAAAAGTGCGAAGTTCGTCGGTGGTAATGTTCTCGACGAGTTGAGTTTTGCGCATAACGCTCAATAATGCTTATTTGTTGTATTTTGTTACGATAATGTCGAAGATTGTTAAAGGTATTGCAAAGGCATTTTTAATAATTTAATATATATAAAAATAATAATTACGCATATATAGGAGAGAGGTATGTTGCTTGACAAGTTGGTAGACGACTGCAATATTTTAAGTATCAACGGAGAGAATATAGACGTTAAAAATATAAAGATAAACTCCGCCGAGGTAGAAGAGGGAGATTGCTTTATTGCTTTGGTGGGCAAGAAGTTGGACGGACACAAGTTTGCAGACGAAGCTATTGCCAGAGGCGCAAAGGCTGTGATATGTTGCAACGACTATTCCAACTCGCTTGCCACCGTCGTCAAGGTCGACGATACTCGCAAGGCGTATAGCGTCATGGCAAGCAATTATTATTCAAATCCCTCCAAAAAGCTCAAACTTATCACAGTGGTTGGCACCAACGGTAAGTCTACCACCGCTTATTTGATAAAAGAACTGTTGCAGAGAGGCGGAGTAAATTGCGGTCTTATAGGCACTATGTACTATGAGTACGGCGACGTCAGACTGTCAGCCAACCTTACGACTCCCGATCCGCTTGAATTACAAGGACTGTTTGCAAAGATGCTTGACGCGGGTATGCGGTACGTCGTAATGGAACTGTCGGCTCACGCTATATATCTCAACAAGCTTTACGGCGAAATTGCCGAGATGAGCGTCTTTACCAATCTTTCGCAAGATCATCTTGACTTCTTTGGAAATATGACGGATTACGGAGACTGCAAAAAAGGTTATTTCCAAAAAGACAATACAAAACTTGCGATAGTCAACGTCGACGACGCTTTGGGCTTGAAGATTATAAAAGAAAATAAGTTGCCAATAATTACTTACGGATTGGAAAATCCCAGCGACGCATTTGCGATCAATATTACGACGAGAGATTACGGAGAGAGCTTCGTCGCCAACGTGCTTGACGAGATATTGGACGTAGACTGCAAGTTTTTCGGAAGATTCAACGTATACAATATGCTTGGCGCGCTCGTCGTGGCAAAAAAGGTCGGACTGCCAAATTCAGTCATAATGAAGAACTTGCCTCATATTGATCCGCCTGACGGAAGATTCAACGTGCTTCGCAAAGACGGAGTAACGTACGTCGTGGATTTTGCGCATACTCCCGACGGCATTTTCAATTTGCTCAAGGAAGGACGGCGATTTACCGATAAAAAGGTAATAACTATATTTGGTTGCGGCGGCGACAGAGACGTGACCAAAAGACCCGTCATGGGCAAGATAGTGAGCGAGATGAGCGACGTGGTCATAGTCACTTCTGACAATCCTCGCACGGAAAGCCGAGAGGGCATTGCAAGCGATATACTTCAGGGAGTCAATCCCAAGGGGCATCTATACGTAGAACTTGACAGGGCAAAAGCTATTCGTCTAGGCGTAGAACTTGCGGATAAGGGAGACTGCGTCTTTATCGCAGGCAAGGGGTGCGAAAATTATATCGACGAAAACAACGTCAAGACGCCATATTCGGATATGCAGGAGTTGTTGTCCGCAACGGGAGAAGGAGGAGTATGAGCGAAGAAATTAAAATAATACTCGCTTTGATAAGTTCATTTGCTTTGGCGATGCTCATCGCTCCGCTTGTCATAAGAGGAATGAAGGCTCTTAAAGCGGGGCAACCTATCCTCGAGTACGTGGACAAGCACGAGGGCAAAAGCGGTACGCCTACCATGGGCGGTATAATATTTTTGTTGCCAATGGCGATTATGACGCTGATATTTTCTATCGGCGGAGGCAAGATGGGTATCGTCGCCATGGCTATTACGTTGAGTTACGGCTTGGTGGGGCTTCTCGACGATTTTCTCAAAGTCAAACTAAAACACAATAAAGGACTCAAGGCATATCAGAAGATCATAGGTCAGCTCGGCATTGCGATAATCGCTTCTATATATTGCTATAAAAACAACTATATCGGTTCGACGATAGAGTTGCCTTTTTGCGACGTAACCGTGGATCTGAAGTGGTGGTTTTTGCCGTTTTGTCTTATCATCTATATCGCAATGACAAATGCCGTCAACCTTACCGACGGACTTGACGGATTGGTGGCGAAGACTTCGTCCGTCAATCTCGTATTTTACGCTATAATAATTTACGTTTGTTACTATCACGCAAAGCAAATAGGACAGACATTTTATACCCAAGAGCTATTATCGCTCGAGTATTTTGCAATAGCGCTTTTGGGATCGACTTTGGCATTTGTATGGCAAAACAATTTTCCCGCCAAGATATTTATGGGCGATACGGGTTCGTTGGCAATGGGCGGAGCATTGGCTTGTCTGGCAATTTTTATTTCTCAACCGTTAATAATTCTTTTGACAGGCATAATGTATATAGTTTCGTGCATATCAGTAATATTGCAGGTGGCAAGTTTTAAGATAAGAAAGAAGAGAATATTTCTCATAGCTCCTTATCATCACCATCTCGAATATAAAGGTATTCACGAGAACAGAGTAGTAAGTTTTTATGCAATTATCACATTTATTGCAAGCGCTATAGCGTTGATTTCTGTCCTCGTATAGGAGGGCAAATGCAAAACGTACTTATAATCGGCTGGGGTATCAGCGGCAAGGGAGCGTGCAAACTTCTTTTGTCTCAAGGCGCAAAAGTCAGCGTATACAGCGACGACCCTATAGACTTGTCGGATCATCCGCAAGCAGTCGACGTATCCGATAGGGATTACTTTGACGTCGTTGACGGAAAAGATTTGGTAGTGATATCTCCAAGCATATCACAAGAACATCCTTTGGTGGAGTACGCAAAGAGATACAGCGTGCCCGTGATAGGCGAGATAGAACTCGGATACAGATTTTGCAATGGCAAAATCGTAGCCGTGACGGGTACCAACGGAAAGACGACTACTACAAAACTTATCGGAGATATTCTCAACGCAAGCGGCAAAAAGGCGTACGCTCTCGGCAATATCGGCAAATCTTTTTGCGAAAGCGTCGGGCAAATCAAACGAGACGAAATAGCAGTTCTTGAAGTATCGTCTTTTCAACTCGAGAGCGTCGGCGAGTTTCATCCGCTCATCGCAAGTTGTCTCAACGTGACTCCCGACCACTTTGAAAGACACAAGAATCTTGAGAACTACGCCAACGCCAAGTTCAATATCTTTATCAATCAAGGCGCCGAAGATTGCGCAATCCTCAATTACGACGACGAGATAACGAGAAATTTCAGCGATTTAATCAATTCAAAGGTATATTACACAAGCGTTCGTCAAAAGGTAAGAGGCGCTTTTGTAAGAGAGAGCAAGATATACCTCAATTTTGACGAAGAAGTCGAATTTATGTCCACCGACGATATGCCTATCAAGGGAGATTACAATTATCAAAACGCAATGACCGCTATTCTCGCTTGCAAGTTGTTGGGCGTAAACGACCAAGATATAGTATCGGCGATAAAAAACTTTAAGCCGCCCAAATACCGCAATGAGTTCATAGGTAATTTTGCGGGCAAAAACTTTTTCAACGATTCCAAAGCCACCAACATCGACAGCGCAATAAAAGCGTGCAGGTCTATGCAGGGCGACACGGCTCTTATAGTAGGCGGATACGACAAGGGGATAGCTTACGACGGATTTTTCTCCTGTCTTCCCGACACCGTCAAACATATCGTCGCCACCGGCGACAACGTGTATTCGATAATGCAGTTTTTACCGTCCTATCACGAATACACCTTTGAGATAACCTCATCTTTGGAGCGGGCGACTCAACTTGCCGTAAGCAAAGACGTGCGCAACGTACTGTTTTCTCCCACGACGTCGAGTTTTGACAGATACTCGAGTTACGTCGAAAGGGGCGAGCATTTTGATATGATAGTCAAGTCGTTGAGGGAGAATGGCAGTGGAGAATAAGTGGAAGATACATAACAAAACGTTGGTTTTCTGCGCAATATTCTTGGCGTTTTTCGGACTCGTCATGCAATACAGCGCAAGTTGTTATTCGGCAGAGCGACAGTTCGGCGACGCTTTTTATTACGTCAAAAAACAAGCTATAGCCTTGGTCTTTGCAATCGTAGTTATGTATGCGATAAAGTTTATAAAGACTGATTGGCTCAAGAAGTGGCGATATGCGATATTGGCTTTTTCGGCAATATTGCTTGCTTTGGTATTCATACCCAAAATCGGCGTGGAAAATTACGGAGCAAAGCGTTGGATCAATCTCGGCTTTACGACGATGCAACCGTCCGACGTGGCAAAATTTGCGCTTGTGATATTCATTGCGGGATGTCTTGACAAGAAGAGCAGTCTGACTTTTAAAAATATGATCCCCATACTTATCGCCACGGCGTTGATATGCGTGCTCATTATGTTGGAGCCCAATATGTCCGTCACGATGTGCGTAGGCGCAGTCGTGCTGATTATGCTATTTGTCGGCGGCTGCGATTTCAAGCATTTTTTGGTCATGGCAATTCCCGTCGTAGCGGGCGTCATAGCCTTGATACTCATCGAGCCTTACAGAGTAAAAAGACTTATGGCGTTTATAGACCCGTGGGCGTCGCCGCTAGGAGAGGGGTATCAGCTAATTCAGTCTTACTATGCGCTGGGCAGCGGCGGACTGTTTGGACTCGGGCTTTTTAATTCGCGTCAGAAATATCTCTTTTTGACTTTTTCCGAGAGCGATTTCATTCTTTCTATCGTGGGCGAGGAGCTAGGATTCGTCGGATTGGTCTTGGTGCTTTGCGTATTCATAGTCATTACTGCGCAAGGACTCAAGATAGCCAAGAACGCAGACAACCGTTTTGACGGATATCTTGCGTGCGGTATCACGTCGGTCATAGCTATCCAAACTTTGCTCAACGTCGCAGTCATCTCCGGCAGTATTCCGCCGACGGGTATACCGCTTCCGTTTATCAGCAACGGCGGCACTTCGCTGGTTTGCTTTATGGCGGGCATAGGTGTGCTTGAGAATATTTGCTCGAAATCACAACGGGGCTATCTCAATCATAAAATATATTGAGAAAATAGCGCGTTGATTATCCGACGTCCGCTTTGTATTGGGGCGGAAAGATAAGATATGCCTATGCTTATTACTTAATGGAGAGAGATATGAAAGAATACATAATAAATGGCGGTCGGGCATTGGACGGATCTGTAGAAATTCGCGGAGCAAAAAACAGTATCTTGCCGTTGCTTGCCGGTAGCATTTTGACAGATGAAATAACTGTGCTGCACAACTGTCCCAATATCAGCGACGTGGACAGTATGATAAAGATACTCGAAGGACTCGGAAGTAAGATAATTCGCAACGCAAGAGATATCGTCATCGACAACTCTATGGCGAATAAGAGCGAGATTCCGGCGTACTTGGCTAAAGAATTGCGGTCGTCGATATTTTTGTTGGGCTCGCTTTTGTCTCGTAACAAAAAAGCAAAAGTCGCATATCCCGGCGGATGCGACATAGGACTTCGACCGATAGATATACATATTGCGGGTTTAAGGGAATTGGGAATTGATATCCAAGAGCAAGGCGGATACATACTTTGCAATTGTCAGAATGCAAAGTGCGCCGACGTAGTGTTGGACTTGCCGAGCGTCGGGGCTACCGAAAACCTTATGATGTCAAGCGTGTTCATAAAGGGCAGGACGGTGATTCGCAATTGCGCCAAAGAACCCGAGATCGTCGATTTGCAAAGATTTCTCAACGCAATGGGCGCAAAGATAAAGGGCGCAGGCACCAGCGTAATCGTAGTCGAGGGAGTGGAGAAACTTCACGGCGTGGAATATACTCCGATACCCGACAGAATCGTGGCGGGCACTTATCTCATTGCGGCGGCAATGTGCGGCGGTACGGTGGAGTTGAACAACGTAAATCCCGAACATATATCGTCACTTATATCTAAATTGTCAAAAACTACTTGCAAAGTGCATATAAAGAATGATAGAATATTAATCAAGAGCAAGGGCAGACAAAAAAGTCTTGATTGCATCGAGACGATGTATTACCCGGGATTTCCCACAGACTTGCAGTCGCAGATCATGGCGATGCAGACGGTGTCGAGGGGGACGAGCGTAATCGTCGAGAATATATTCGAGACGAGATTTAAGACGGCTGCGGAACTCAAGAAGTTGGGCGCGGATATCACGATCAAAGGCAGAGTTGCCGTCGTCAAGGGAGTCAAAGAACTCATAGGCGGAGAGGTACACGCAAGCGATTTGAGAGGAGGCGCGTCGCTGGTGCTTGCGGGACTCGTCGCAGGCGGGCAGACTGTCGTCAAAGATATTTATCACATCGACAGAGGATATGAGGATATGTCCGTCGACTTGCTTAAATTGGGCGCGAATATTAAAAGGACTTGACATGAGAAAAAGACTTTGGATAATACTTGGAATAATCGTGGGTATAGCCGTGATTTCGGTCATGGCGTATTGCGTATTTTCCATAGGCAAGGTCGACGTCAATTCCACGGTCGATATTGCCGTATTGTCACAAGAAGAAAAAGACGAGATAATTGCTTTGAGCGGAATACAAAAGGGCAAGAACATTTTTGCCATAGACGAGGATATTGCTATAAAAAATATCGAGTTGAGTATTCCTACGCTCAAAGTAATTTCTATTGAACGAACTTTCCCCAACGGCGTGTTTATCTACGTCACGAGACGTACGCCCGTGTTTTATTTGGCATTGAGCGGCGGTCAATACGCTATTTTGGACAGGGAACTCAAAGTTATATCCATTCAAGACGGCTACGACGCCTCGCTTACTCAACTCGTCGGCGTGACGGCGGACAGCGTCAAGTTGGGAGAGACTTTGCCCGACAGTCAGTTGCTTGCCACGCTTATCAAGGGCGCAGAGCGCTGTTCGTTTATCAACGCCAGATTCAGCGCTTTTTACAGAAAGATCGTAGTCGAAAGTTCATATATTTATCTTACCAGCAATACAGGCGTGATATTCCAGCTTCCCATATCTTCCAATATAGACGAGAGCGTCATGGGAAGTTACGGTTACTATTTCGAGGGAGCAAGCGAAAAGGGCAAGAGTATGGGCTATATATATCTTGACAAACACGGCTGGTATTGGAAAGAGACTCTTTGAGATAACAATTTTGAGATTTTTTATCAAAGCAATATTTTTGACAAAATTATCCTAATTCAGACAATAAGATATGTATTACGTCAAAAAAATTTAACTTTTACTGCCATTTATTAAAAACTTTATTCTTCTGCGTTGACATTATAATATTATAATATTATAATAAATGTATGAAAGACGTTGCTGTTTTGGATTTCGGTTCGGGAAAACTCTCTTTTATCGTCGGTGTCAGATCTGTCGACAATTGTTTTGTCGTCAAGAACTATGCGTCGATAGAGTACTCGGGCTATTACGGCGGGGATTGGGTGTCGGTAGACACCTTGTCGGACGACGTAAGCGAAGTCATAAGCCAAAGTTGTTTTGACTTCAGGCAGAAGACTTTGTTTGTGGCCGTACCGTCGGAATTCACTCAAGTCAGATTGAGCGGTATGGTAAGCGATCTCGGCAAAAAAAGATGCATAAATTCTTCGATTTTGACGCAGATACACGACAAAGCGGAGGGTATCACGCCGAGCGGATATACGGCGCTTTGTTCTTCGGCGTTGGAGTACGTACTTGACGGAGAGTTGAGCACGGTAAAACCAATCGGACAGTATGCGCAAAATATATACGCCCACATGTCGTACGTCTTCGGCAAAGACGAATTTATAAAGACGGTGTATTCAATCGTGACCAATCTGGGTTTTAAAGACGTCAAATTCGTAGATGGAATTTGGGCAGAGGGCGGACAGCTGATTGACGAGAGAGCAAGAGTAAACGGCGCGGTATTGATAGACGTGGGTTATGCGTCGACGACGTTTGCGCTTATCAAGGGCGACGGGATTAAGTACAAGAAAGACAAGTCTTTCGGCAGCGGATTTCTCATCGACGGCTTGGCTTCGGCAATGGGTGTAGAATACGAAGTCGCTCAAAGTATGTTTTCGCAGATCACGCTCAATATAGAGAGCGACGATAAGAGCGTGTATAGATACGAGATAGGATCTCGCAGATACGAGTGCAAGGCAAAGGACGTCAACAACTTTTTACACAACAAGATATTGACACAACTCGTGGATTTTGCCAACGACTGTATTGCGGAAATCAAAGAGCAAGACGAGACTTTGTCGTTGGGCAGTTCTTTGACGGCAAGCAAAGTAGGCTCAATCAATCTTATGACGGAGTTTTATCTCACGGGCGGCGGATTGAGTAGTATAAGAGGCGCTTCGCAGTTTTTTGCAAGAGCGCTAGGGCGTGAAGTGGGTATTCTCACGGGTAATATGCCGGGGTGGGACAAGCCTTATCAGGCGTCTGCTTTTGCGACTATGGAAGTCGCAGAAAAAATGAATAGAAAAAACAGTTTGCTAGAAAAATTATTCGGCTAAATGGAGGAATACGTTTATGACGGCAATGACAACAAAAATTAAGGTAGTAGGTGTAGGCGGTTGCGGTACTAACGTGGTAGTTAGTATGATAAAGTCGGGGCTTAGAGGCGTCGAGTTTTATATGGTCAACACGGATAAAAAGCATTTGGAAAATTGCGTCGCAAAGGGCTTGACTCCCGATGAAGTGTCTGAACTCGGGTCGGCTTTGCACACGATCAATATCGGAGAAAAAGCTACAAAAGGGCAGGGCGCAGGCGCAGACCCGACTATGGGAGAGCAAGCGGCTGAAGAGTCGAGAAAACAACTTACCGACATGCTTGCGGGCACCGATTTGCTTTTCATCGTCGCAGGTATGGGCGGCGGCACGGGTACGGGCGCGTCTCCCGTGATTGCAAAGCTTGCAAAAGAGATCAATCCCGAAGTTTTGATAATATCGGCAGTGACCAAGCCGTTGAGAATAGAATTCGGCAAAAAGATGGCGATTGCAGAAAAGGGCATCGAAAAATTGCAGAAATACGTCGATTCTCTTATAATTATCCCCAACCAGAGTATGGTCGAGGGCGATATGAGCATTACGCTTCCTTGCGCTTATGAAAAGGTCAACAAGATTATCTCCAATGCAGTGAGAAGCATAAGCGATATTATCAATTTCCCAAGCCAAATCAACGTCGATTTCGCAGATATCAAGAGAGTGATGAAAGGCAAGGGATATTCGCATATCGGATTGGGTATGGGCGAAGGTCCTGCTACGTCGGATAGAATGATAAAGGCTGTCAAGGCTGCCGCAAGCACGGATATTCTAAATACGAATATAGCAGGGGCGACTGGCTTGATTATCAATATCCAAGCGTCGAGCGACATCACTTATAACGAACTCGAAGAGGCTAATATATTTATTGCAGAACTCGTCGCAAAAGACGTAGATTGCATTTTCGGCTATCAGACGGACGACAGTCTCGATCAAAAGATTATCGTCACTATTATTGCGGCAGGTTGCAAGGCGGAAAATATACCTATGAACAAGCGAAACGTATACAATCCGACGCCGCAGCCTCAGATGGGCATGCCTAATCGCAACGCAGGTTTTTCACAACAACCTCGTCCCGTTCAGCCTCAACCTCAACAGGGACCTATTTCTCAAGTTGCGCCTCCGAGACCTGCTCCTCAACCTCAACAGCCTCCCGTTCAGCCGATGAGAATCGACTCTACGCAAGGCGGCGGAATCAACAATGAGACTCCAAGCTTTATGAAGAGATTTCTCGGCAGAAAAAGAGATAACAGATAAGTTATCTGTCAAAAATATTTGATCTTAAAAGTTCCTTTCGACAAGAACGGAACTTTTTTTTATTTCCAATGATTTATAATGCGTGTATGCAAGTATATATAGAATACGTGATTGCCAACAATATGCTTATCAATGCGTTGATTTTGGTCTTGACGCTAAGATTTTTACGCTATAAGATAAGCAAAACCGCCGTATTCATAGCGTCGTCTATAGGGACGGTGTTTGCGGTGTTCTTGCCGATATACGGGATATTGAATATATTTATATTCAAGTTGATACTTTCGCTGGTCATGCTTGCGATAGTAATGGGTAAGTGCGGTCTGAAAAAATATATTTCCGCATGCGCGATATTCTATGCGTTGACGTTTACGCTTGGCGGGGCGACGGTCGGACTTGCAAGTCTTTTTTCATACGAACTTGCAGACTTATCGTCTTCGCTGATACCTTTTTACGTCGCCGTCGCAGGATTTGCGCTTGTGTTGGGACAAAAACTTATATACAAACGTTTGATTTTGGCGAGACGAAAGGCAAGGTATGAAGATACCGTCATACTTTCGGCAAACGGAAAGGAAATTTCTTGCAAAGCTTATTACGACAGTGGCAACCGTCTTTATTACAAAAACAAACCTACTATCATAGTTGACGAAAGCGTAGCTTTGCAATTATATGGACAAAATGGGTTAAATTCGCTAGACAGTTACACTCAAATTGACACGGTAATTGGCAAAAAAAATATCAAGGTATTTCCTCTTGATTATCTAAAAGAAGAGGGCAAAAAAGACAAAGTCTACGGAGTTATGGCAGGGATATCGGAAAAAATACAAGGGCAGTACAAGGTCGTATTGCATTGCGATTTATAAGACAACGGAGGTGTATATGTGGCAAAAACTCAAAGAATGGATAAGCAAGTTTTTTACGCTTAACGACGAGCAAGTCGACTTTATAGGCGGCGGAGAAGCGCTACCCGCGCCGCTCGATCCCGAAGAAGAAAAGTCGCTGATATCAAGATATATGCAGGGCGACAATACCGCCAAAAGTTTGCTTATCGAGCATAATCTGCGACTCGTGGTATATATTGCAAAGAAGTTTGAAAATACCAACGTCGATATAGAAGATTTGATTTCGGTAGGCACGATAGGGCTTATCAAAGCCGTCAATTCTTTTGATGACGCAAAGCAAATCAAATTGGCGACTTATGCGAGCAGGTGTATCGAAAACGAGATACTCATGCACTTGCGCAAGGTAATCAAGACGAGAAAAGAGCTGTCTCTTGACGAGCCGCTCAACGTGGATTGGGAAGGCAACGTCTTGCTATTATCCGACGTGTTGGGCACGGAAAGCGACGTCATATATAAGGATATAGAAAACGACGTCGAGCGAGAAATTCTAATAGCTTCGTTCAACAAATTACCGCCGAGAGAAAGACAGATAATCAAGTTGAGATTCGGCATATTGGGATCGCCTAAAAAGACTCAAAAGGAAATTGCGGATATGTTCGGCATATCGCAGTCATACATATCCCGACTTGAAAAGAAAGTCATGAGCAAGCTCAAAAAAGAGATGTCCAAGTTGGTTTGATTGGAAATTTAAAGATAATTTGCAAAAATTGTAATGAATAATCGCTTGAATTTTGCAAATAATACAATTACGGTAATAGTCTTCTGAGATATTGCAGTCTCCTTACATAGCATATTTGCTTTACACAAAGGAGGCTATTATGAGAAAAGTTGTGATCAACGGAATCGATACCAAGTCTTTGCCAAAACTGTCGCAAGCCGAGTGCGCCGAACTTTTGAAGAAGACTAAAGAGGGCGATAAGGAAGCAAAAGACAAGCTTGTCATTGCCAATCTTAGATTGGTGCTATCAATGGTGCAGAGGTTTTCTGCAAGAGCCAACAGCGACGATTTGTTTCAAGTAGGCGTCGTGGGACTTATGAAAGCCATTGACGGCTTTGATCCAAAGTTCAACGTGAGATTTTCCACTTACGCAGTGCCGATGATAACGGGCGAAATAAGACGCTTTATCAAGGACGGCACGGGAATCAAAGTGAGCAGAAGTATGCGCGATATTGCGTATAAAGCTTTGAAGGCAAAGGAAGAGTTTGAGTTAAAAAACTGTACTTCGCCCACGATGCTTGAGATTGCCGAAGAGATTGACGTACCGCTCAGAGACGTGGTGTGCGCTCTCGACGCAGTGAGCGACACTATATCGTTGCAAGAGCGAGTCTACAGCGACGGCGAGGACGGACTTTTGCTTATGGAGCAAATCGGCGACAGCAAGCAAAACGAAGAGAATTGGTCGACGAATCTTGCGATAAGAGAGGCTATCGAAAGTTTGCCCGAGAGAGAAAGGCAGGTGCTTAATTTGAGATATTACGTAGGTAAGACTCAAATGGAAATTTCTAAGAGCATAGGTATTTCTCAAGCGCAGGTAAGCCGCTTGGAGAAGAATGCTTTGGGCATAATCAAAGAGTGTCTATAAATTATGGATAATTTAGTAGTTTTAAAAAAATAAAATAATTAAAACTAAAAATCTGTCATATTTTGCTTTTTGGAGAATAAAATCTATCAGAGGTGAAGTATGGCAGATTTATCATTTTGTATTTTAAGAGAAAAAGCAGTCGTCAATATTTGCGACGGAAAGAAGTTGGGACACGTCATTGACATCAACTTCAATTCGCACGGACAAATATTGGGAATAATAGTGCCGGGAGATAAGAAATTTATCAAGAGTCTTTCTGCGGGAGACAGCATATTCGTGCCGTGGCGCTGTATCGTCAAAATCGGAGAGGATACTATACTCGTTGAACTAAAAGGCGAAATTGCGCCTGCCGATTGTTGACGCATATTTATCTCAAATAAATTGCGTTTTAGCTAAAAATATTAGACAAATCTTCATTATTGTACTATACTGATTATATAAAAATATTTGAGGTGTGGTATGAAATGCAGTTATTGCGGTTGCATTGACAGCAAAGTCGTGGATTCCCGTCAGAACGAAGATGGAAGTTCTATCAGAAGACGCAGAGAGTGTATGAAATGCGGAAAGAGATTTACGACGTATGAGACGATAGAAATGACTCCTATAATGGTCGTGAAGAAAAACGGAGCCCGCCAACAATTTTCGTCTGCAAAACTCAAAGCGGGCATATTGAGGGCGTGCGAAAAGCGTCCCGTACCAATGATCAGAATCGACAGGCTTGTAGAAGACATAGAGCGCAAGATTCAGAATAATCTCAACGACGAAATCACGTCTGCGCAGATAGGCGAATACGTCATGGAAGGACTCAAGAGCATTGACGAAGTTGCCTACGTCAGATTTGCCGCAGTCTACAGAGAGTTTAAGGATATCGAAAGCTGGCTGAGCGAAATTAATACTATTCTCAAAGACAAAAACTCCGAGAAATAATTTCGATTTAAACATTATCTTTGATATAGCGCATTAAATATGCGCTATATTTATTTTATGACGTATTTTACTTGATTTTTACTATACCTTATGTTATATTATGGTCGCCGATATAAAATCTATAGGCACGATTCGCATATATTGAAATGGAGGACTTATGAAGAAATTACGTAAAATGAGTTTAATAGTGTTGATTCCGATAATATTAGGCGTTGGGCTTACCGTTATCGGCGGAGCTGTGCAAAATGCGCTGATTTCTAAGATTGGCGGAATGATTCTATCTATTGGTATACCCGTGACCATGTTCGTTTTGGTCGTAGTAGGACTTATCCTGATGATCACAGGCAAGTTGGAAGACAGTAGTAATGACTCGTATTCCGACAACGAGGAAGTCAGAGAAGTAGACAACAAGGAATTCAGCGAAGGAGAAAGAGAATTCGAAGAAATCCAAGATATTAATTCTTCTTATGGTTA
Organism: uncultured Clostridia bacterium; assembly: GCA_947177795.1. GTDB lineage: Bacteria > Bacillota > Clostridia > Christensenellales > UBA3700 > RACS-045. Next base: position 18,093 of record CAMWVR010000013.1, read on the forward strand.
TGAAAGTCAAATAAAGCAAGGCGAATACATGATGAGACATACGGCAGGCGTTTATAAAAATTCAACGCCCAAAGAAAAGATACTTGGGTGGTTGTTTTTTGCTTTTCTCATCATTGATTTTGCGCTTGCTTTCGTCTTTTTGATCACAAAGGTAATTATAGGATTTATAGTATGTTTTTGCATTTTTGCAGCCACTATTTTGATATGCCTTGTCGTTACCAAGGCTCGTGAAAGATCGTCTATAAAAGCCAAAGTGGATATTACCAAAGATAAATTACTTTGCGGAGAAGTAAAAGCCTGTCTTATGTCTAGCTCTACGAGCGTGGGCGGAGCGCACAGCCATTCCACCACGAGGATTACAGGCGTGACCTATAGAGTCGTCGTCGAGGCGGAGGGTAATACCTATACGGGATATTCTCACAGGTTCTTTGAAACGGGAGACCCCGTTGTGTTTGCCGTAATCGGTAAGAATCGCATAAGTATCTTGGACAACGATAAATTTATGAAAGAGACTGAAGAGGTTTTAAGACAAGACGAGCCGCAAGACAATTCTCAAGACAGTTTTTAAATTAAATATTATATCATAATTTGTCGATAAAACTCATAAAGTATTGTAACGAATACTTTAGGAGTTTTTATGATTTTGACGGGATTATTGGCGCTGTTTAGCAACGTCTTATTTTTCAGTGGGTATATCAATAGCAAGAATGCATTTCCAAAGCCGCTTGATCCGCAAAAGGAAAAACAGCTTTTGGAGCAAATGTACGCAGGCAGTAAAGAGGCGAGAGAAGAACTTGCAAGACACAATATGCGACTTGTAGTCCACGTGGCAAAAAAGTATTCCAATTATCACGACAACGACGAATTGATCAGCGTGGGTTCTATCGGGCTTGTCAAGGCGCTCAACACGTATTCGCCTGAAAAAGGCACGCAATTTGCAACCTATGCGGCGAAGTGTATCGAGAACGAAATACTTATGACCTGGCGCGCTAACAAAAAAAATCTCGGCAACAAGTCGTTGTATGAGCCCGTCAGCTACGACAAAGAGGGCAATGAAGTCACTTTGATAGATCTGATAAGTCAAGACGAAGAGAGCGTTATAGGCATCGTCGAGAGCAAGTGCGTAGCGGAAAAACTCATGCAAGTAGTCAAAGGACAGCTTGACGATAGAGAGTATCAAATCATTGCAATGCGCTACGGCTTGGAGGGCAGAAATCCTATGACGCAAAAGCAAGTGGCAAAGGTATTTAATATCTCAAGGTCGTACGTGTCGAGAATCGAAACAAAAGTGCTCAATAAGTTAAAACTGTATATGTCAAAAGAAGGCATAACTATGTGATCGGCCATACGCTTGACAGAGCATTTTCGCCGTGTTATAATCATTTGGCAAGACAGCCAGACTATCGCAGACCGCAAGGTATGAGGAAAGTCCGAGCATCACAAGGCAGAGTGCCGGCTAATTACCGGTCAAGGCGACTTGAAGGAAAGTGCAACAGAAATAGACCGCCTATATTTTATAGGTAAGGATGGAAAGGCGGAGTAAGAGCCCACCGTCTTTGAGGTAACTCGAAGAGCCATGTAAACCCCATTTGATGCAAGAGAACGCGACGCATAGGTAGCCTGCCTGTCGCAAAATCGCTTGAACGCAACGGTAACGTTGCGTCTAGACAGATGATAGTCCAATACAGAACTCGGCTTATAGACTGTCTTGCTAAAATACGTCCGTTAGCGGCGTATTTTTTTGTTGTCGTCATTGATTAAATTGTCTATAAGTGACAATAATCAATGTATGTTGTACGCGATTATAGTTATTTTGTTTATATTATTGATAGTGTTGATACTTCTATCAAAGAGAAGCCCCAGAGGAGAGGCGTATTCTTTGTCTATGAACGACAAGGATTTTGAAGACAATATCAAGATATTGGCGTTGGGATTGCGCAGCGGCGAAAGCGTGGGCGTAATGCCTAATATCAACCTATATTTAAGAAAAATTAAAAAAGCATATAGAATCGTCTTGGGCAAAGTATCGGCAAACGAGCCTCTTTACGAAGCCGAGAGGTGGCTTTATGAGAATTATTACGCCGCTACGATTGACTTAAAGCAGAGCGATTACAGGTCGTTTACCAGACTCACGCATAAGAAAAACAACGTGCGTATTATTCAACTTGCAAGATTTTTGGTATCGTCAAACAACTGTTCTTTGACAAAAGAGTATATATCCAAGGGTGTTGCGCTGTTCAATAGTTATACTCCGTTACATTATGACGAGACTTTGGGGCTTAGAAAAGCGCTTGATTATGCATTGATAGAGAAAATAGCTATCATCGCATCTCAGATCACGCAAATGGAGAAACTCAAAAAGCACGCTCAAAGAGACGCCGAGCCTGTAAAAAGGCTTTGCAAATACGACGCTTATCTATATTTTTTCAAGCACTTCGGCAAATATCTTGACGAAAAATACTTTTATAAAATAAACGATATTAATCTCGACAATATCGACGTGAGTTTTTCCAACAACTTGGTCGACATGAGCGTAACCGTCTCCAATTGCATTATTTCCGTAAAAGCGTTGACAGACATATTCGACGACAAGTTTATCATTGAGCAGAGTTCGATATATTCTATCATGGCTCAAGACGACATATTCAAAGAGATGGATATTTGCTCGCAATATGCCTATATGTCTGCGATAAGCAAGTTATCGTCACTGTATGGAGCAAGCGAAAGATCCGTGGCAAAGAGCGCAATTAAATTGGGTAAGAAATTCGGAGTACACTTCGGAGAAATAATTTACGATTACCGTTACGCTATAAAAGCAGATTTGCATTCTTATTCGCCGCAGATATTGCAAAAACCTACGACGAAACCCGACCAAAGGTTATACGCCGTAGTAATTGCATTGCTTTCGATAGCGTTGACGACGTTGAGCGTCGTATTTCTTCCAACGTGGAGACTCATGGTCGCAGTGGGCGTAATTATGTTCTTTGCGTCGTTGCCTCTTGCAAGATTCGTCGTCGCTTTGATAGTCGATAATATTTTGCCGTCAAGAAGCGTGGCGTCAATGAACTATAAGGAGCTTCCGCAAGAGGGCAGGACGCTGGTCGTCAAGTGCGAGTATATTGCGTCGGCAAAACAGGCGCATGAGGCGTGCGATAATTTGCTTGATCTTGCGTTGACCAACGCAGACGATATGTTGGAATATAGCTTGCTCGTCGATCTCAAGTCGTCAAAAAGTCAAATCGACGAGGTTGACAGCGGAATATACGAGGTCTTTGACAAGCTTTCCGATTATAAAAATATCAACGTATTCGTCCGCAAACGACAGAATATCGGAGGCGTTTGGAAAGCTTACGAGCGAAAGCGCGGAGCTACCAACGCTCTCAACGGCGCATTGATAAGCGGAAATTGGAATGAGTTTTGTTACGTGCTTAAGCAGCAGCAAAAGCCCAACTTCGTCTTGTTGCTTGACGAGGACAATACTCTTATGCCGGGCGGTATCAAGAGAGCCGTCAACACGATGTTGCATCCGCTGAATACTAAGTATACGTTGTTGACCTTTTCGTCAAGATATAAGATGTCGTCGCTGAGTACGCCGTGGACTAAGCGATACGTATTGGACAGCGGTGTGGATAGCTATTGCAATTACGGAGACTTTTATTATAAGATTTCCGGCAATGCCATATATTGCGGCAAGGGAATATACAGACTGGAAGAGTACGTCAGTAAATTGCAAGGTAAATTGCCTGACGGCAAGATATTGAGTCACGACATAGTCGAGGGCGCAATTGTGTCTGCGGGAAGTCTGTCTCTGCCTACTTATGAAGACGCTCCGACGGGATTTGTCAGCCACGTTGTCAGACAAAACAGATGGCAAAGAGGAGATATTCTTCTTTTTCCATATATCTTTTCCAAAAAGGTAACGCAGCCGTTTTACAGATACGTCATGGCATTTAATATCATCAAGACGATTTTGCCCATATGCCAATTTGCCTTGCTGACAATGCTGATCTTGACGGGACAGCTGTGGTTGTTGTTGCCGTTTGCCATAAGTTTTGCGGGAATATATCTGATAAGATTCGGATTGTGTCTCAATGCGCTCAACTACGGCAAACGAGTGAGATACGTGCTTTGTCAATTTGCAGGCGAAGTGGGCGAAATGCTTTACGACTTTTTGACGTTGCCTTTTGAAGCCACTCAAAGCGTATTGCTGTGGCTGAAGATGATATTCAAATTGATTTTTGACAAAAAGAATCTCTTGGAGTGGAAGACCTTTTATTCCACCCAAAGGGGAAATACGCTTTCAAAACATATCGGACTCGTCTTGCCGAGTTGCATTTTGTCCATAGTTTTAGCGGCGGTATTTTTTAATAATATAGTATTTTTGTCATACGTTGCCATGTTCGTAGTATTTATTTTGGCAATATATATTTTGGGCATCGACAGAGGATCTGCAAAAGAATTGGGACAACAGGACGAAGAGTTCTTGCGTAATTTGGCAAACGATACTTTGCAATATTTTGAAAGAAATATGCAAGAAAAACGTCTTATATGCGACAATTATCAAGTATTTCCCAAGCGAGGAGCCAACTCATTTACGTCGCCGACCAATATTGGCTTTGCGTTGTTGTCGATCATTTGCTCTTATAAGTTGGAGAGGATATCGCAGGATATCGCAGTTGAAAAGCTCAAAGAGCAGATAGATATTATCGAAGGATTGGAGAAGTATGAAGGGCATTTGTACAATTGGTATAGCCTTGCCACGCAAAAACCGCTTTATCCGTATTTTGTATCAAGCGTAGACAGCGGTAATTTCATTGCGTGTCTTATAATCGTCAAGGCTTACGCAAAAGACGTCGACAAGACTTTGTATGATAGAGTATCTCAAATTATTGACGATTGCGATTTCGACGCGCTTTTTGACAATTCGAAGGGAAAGTTCTTTATAGGTTACAACAAAGAACAAAACAAATTCGAAGGTCATTACGATATGTTGGCGTCGGAAGCAAGGACGCTATGCTATATTGCGTCGTGTATCAAAGGCAATACGGCTTATTTCAACGGTTTGGCGAGAAATATAATCAAGCTCAAGGGCAATACTTTGGTGTCTTGGTCGGGTACGGCGTTCGAGTATCTAATGCCGCAGATATTCTTGAGCGATTGCAAAGGCAGTCTGCTTACAAAGAGCTGTCATAATATCATAGATATTATGGCAAAGTCAAAGTGCTCTGACGTATGGGGTATCAGCGAGAGTTGTTATTTTGAGTTCAACGAAGAAAACAGCTATAAATATTCGGCGTTCGGTGTGAGTCGCATAAGTCTCAATGCGACGAAAGACAGGTGCGTAATATCTCCGTATTCTTCGGCTCTTACTCTAAAATATGCGCCTAAAAAAGCTATAAAAAATCTAAAAAAGCTTGCCGATATGGGAATGAAGACCACCTTGGGTATGTATGAGGCGATCGACTTCACAGGCGGGGCCAATATAGTGGCTACGTTGATGTCGCACCATCAGGGAATGCTTCTTTGCTCGGTGGTCAATACGCTATTTGACGATTATTTGGTCAAGCTGTTTATGAGCGACCACGCAATGGCGGGCGGCAAGTTGATGCTCGAAGAGAAAATGCCTACTTCAAAGAGCAAGTCTACCAAGAAGTTTGACGCAGTCTATGACGCAAAGACCGCCAATGGGTATGGCAGAATGGGCGAATGCGGAGGATTTCCTATCGTCAATGCGCTTACCAACGGGCATTACAGTGTGGTAAGCAATTCCCATGGTGGCGGATATTCTTTTGCCAAGGGTAAGTATATCGATAAATTCAGCGGCGATATCTACGAGAATAAAGGGGCGTTTTTCTATATAAACGACGGAAAAGAACTATATTGTCCCACGTATGCGCCTATGTATAAGCATGAATGTAGCTATGATTTTTCGCCGTATGAAAGCAAATTCGTCAATCTGGACAAAAATTGTCAAATGAGCGTATTTATACCTCAACACTTGAATTGCGAAGTGCGTAAGATAACTATTACGAATAAAGAAAACATCGTCAGAAATTATACTTGCGGTTTTTGCTCAGAACTTGCTCTCAACGATTTCGGAGGAATGACATCGCATCCTGCATTCAACGACATGTTTGTATCCACCTCTCACGACTCAAGGCTCGATTCTCTTATTGCAAGGCGTACCGCAAGAAGTTTTCACGGAGATTGCTTTGCGTCTTTGACGGTGCTTGGCGTCGAAAATCTCAAGTACGAAAGCAATCTTGCCAACTTTATTGGACGGGAAGGAAGTTTTGCGAGTCCCAATATATTCAAAGATGGCAAAAGTTCGGGAGTATCGATAGGCGACGTGCTCAATCCATGTTTTGGTTTTGTCGGCGAAGTGACTCTCAATCCCGCAGAAAGCAAGACCGTGTATTGCGTAATAGCTTACAACAACGACGTCAACGCACTGAAAAGTATTATCGAGCAGGCTAGATCGACGGACTTTGCAAAATATGCTTATGAGAGCGCCAAGTTGACTGCGTTGTCAAAGACGTATAAGTATCAGTTGAATGAAAAAATCAGCGATTTGATATGCAGATTGTCGACAAGAGTTTTGTATGTTCCGTACGATAGAGAGAAGTTGAGCGAAATCGTAAGCAATTTTACTCAAAACTTGCCTATGTCATTGGATAAATCCTGCAAGTATATATATTTCGGTTATCACAATCAGGACGAAAAGTTCAAAAATCTTATATACTCCGTGATATATATGAATATGGCGTCGATTAAATGCAATCTCGTTGTGGCTTATGCTGCAAAGGAAAGAGAACGCGAGCATGCGCTTAAGAATTTCATAGACTTGTCTAATATCGGCGACTTGTTGAGTTTAAGTTGTCTTAGATTCTTAAATATCGAGGGTATGGACGGCGGAGTCGTCGAAGAGATAAAGCGCAACGCTTTCATAGTCTTGGACGACGTTCCTAAAAAAGGAGAGAAAAACGACGACAATTTCAGTTGCGTGACTATTCCCGTTCTTGAAAAAGGGGAGAACGTCTCCAAAAATTCGGTTATCTATGAAGCGCTCAACGCCGATATCGTCAAGCCGTGTTCGGCGGGAGGATTTGATAAAGAGGGCAATTACGTCGTCACATCCATGCCCGACTTGCCTTTCTCCAACGTCATATGCGGAGAAAAGGGCGGATTCGTAGTGACGCAAAACGGCGGCGGATTTGATTATTTCGACAACAGTAATCTTAACAGAGTGACCAAGTTTGAAAATAATCCGATATTCGACACTCCGTGCGAAGAGCTGTACGTCGATATTGACGGAAGTATGCAAAGACTCAACAAGCTCGTCAAAGGCGGATACGTCAAGCACGGGCTCGGGTATACTCGATTCTGCGGAATCGCCAACCAAGTGAAGTATTGCGTAGAAGAGGGGATAATCAAAGACGGCAAAGGTAAGTACGTCAAAGTCGATCTTGTCAAAGAAAAGGGCAATATCAACACTCAAGTATTGTTTGCGCTCAACGCTATGTTGGGGGATTTGCCTATAAATCAAATGCTCTTTGACGAGAAAGTAGACGACAAAACCGTCAAGATTACCAATGCTTTCAACAACCAAAGCGTGTTTGTCAAGTGCAACGTAGAAGTGGAATTGATGCCTGACAAAGCAAGTTTTAAGTCGCTTGGCGGAGAAGTCTTCGTGTCTGAATCTAAGGCAAATTGCAATCTTGCTTCGCACGCTTTGCTGACGAGAAAACTGGGCGGTAGAAATATTCAAATCAAATTCGTAATGGCCAAAGAATACGAATTTATATCGTCGCTTAAATTGGAAAGTCTCAATGAGCAAATTCTTGAACAACAGTATAAATTTGCTGATTTAAATAAATTTGAACTGTGTTCAAAAGACGAAAATTTAAATTTGCTTTTCAATAAATGGCTTGCATATCAAGTCGTGTCGAGTCGTATCAACGGCAAGTGCGGTTATTATCAAGCAGGCGGAGCAATAGGCTTTAGAGATCAGCTGCAAGATATGTTGACGATGCTTTATATCGACACGGAGCGAGTAAAAAATCATATTTTACTGTCGGCGGAGCATCAGTATTTAGAGGGCGACGTCCAGCATTGGTGGCACGGAGATTGCTTTGGAGTGAGGACTCATATCACTGACGATCGGCTGTTTTTGCCCCTCTTGACTTTCGAATATATAGACTTTACGGGCGACAGTCAGATATTGAACAGTGTTCAAAAGTATCTTATATCACTTCCGCTTGAAGAGCGGGCGGAGAGCAGATTGGAAGTTCCGCAAAAGAGTCAAGTGGGCGAAAGCTTGCTATCTCATATCAAAAGAGCAATCGACGCTACTTTGCGCTATGGGGAGAGGGGCTTGCTCTTGATAGGCGGCGGAGATTGGAACGACGCTCTCAACGAGATAGGTATGCAAAACAAGGGCGAAAGCGTATGGCTGAGCATGCTCATGCTGCACGTTCTGCGCAAGTTTGTGAAGTACCTTGACTTTGACAGACGGCAAGAATATCTGGCTCATATAGAGAATCTCCAGCTTGCATTGGACAAATGCTTTAAAGACGGATATTATATGCGAGCTACGACGGACTTCGGCGAAGAGTTGGGAGTCAAATTCAATCATAGATTTGCAAAAGACATACTTTGTCAAAGTTGGAGCGCAATTGCATCGGTATCGTCCAAGAGCGTACAACGTCAAGCTTTGCAAAACGTAAGCGACCTCATTGACGAAAAAGCAGGAATAATCAAGTTGCTTTCTCCTGCGCAGACCAAGGATATGTATTACGGATATATCTCTTCATATCCCAAGGGCGTGAGAGAGAACGGCGGTCAATACACTCATGCGGCGGCTTGGTACGTCAAAGCCGTGGCGCTGACGGATAGCGTAATCGACACGGATAACAGAAAATTTACAGCTCACGATCTTCTCGATATGATCAATCCGATTGCCAAGAACTCTTCCGAAGAGGGGGCGGAAATGTATAAGGGCGAGCCTTACGTGCTTGCGGGAGACGTCTATTCCAATCAAGACAACTATGGCAGAATGGGTTGGAGTTGGTATAGCGGCAGCGCAAGTATATTGTACGACACGATCGTGAGAGACTTTATCGGTATAAATATTCAAGGTAAGATAATGTCTTTCAGCCGTCCAAAACTCGACGAATGGCAGGGAATGACTGTAACTTATAAATATAAGGGAACCGTATATTTGATAGAGTTTGAAGAGGGAAATGAAGACTGCATAGAATTGCAAGGCGTGAAAATCAAGGGAGACACGGCAATTACTCTTGAAGAAAACGCAGGGAAAAGACAAATCAAGGTATTGTTTTCTCCGCTGCGGTCGAAATGACGGTGAAGGCGGTTGATTTGCAAAATATGAACATATGAACACAAATGCATGAAAAATCCATTGACTTTGAATATCATATAGATATATAATATCATTATGAATTTATTTGATATAATACAAAAAGACAATGCGCCGCTTGCGGAGAGAATGAGACCGACGACTTTGGACGACTTCGTAGGGCAGAGCCATATCGTCGGGAAGAACAGTTTGCTTCGCAGGGCGATTCTTACGGATTCACTCGGCAGTTGCATATTTTACGGCGCTCCCGGTTGCGGCAAAACTACGCTTGCCAATATAATAGCCAATACGACAAAATCTAATTTCGTCAAGCTCAACGCAGTGTCTTCGGGTATTGCCGACGCCAAGAAAGTCATTGAAGACGCAAGACTCGAGAAAGAGAGATACGGTGTAAAGACCTATTTGCTTCTCGACGAATGCCACAGGTGGAACAAGGCTCAATCCGACTGTATGCTTGAGGCTATCGAGAAAGGTCACATCGTTTTTATTGGTTCGACTACGGAAAATCCCTTCGTATCAATGACGAGAGCAATAGTGTCAAGGTGCAGAATATTCGAATTCAAGCCGTTGTCGGGCGAGGATATCAAAAATACTTTGAAGAGAGCTTTGACGGACAAGGAAAAAGGGCTTGGAAATTATCAAGTCAGCGCAAGCGAAGAAGCTCTTGATCATTTCGTTTGGGCGAGCGACGGCGATATGCGCAACGCTCTCAACGCTTTGGAGCTTGCCGTAAAGAGTACCGCTGCCGACGAAAACGGGGTAATAAACGTAGACGTATCCGTAGCCGAGCAGTCGTCGCAAAAGAAGTCTATGAGCATAGACGAGAATATGTATTACGACATGTTGTCGGCGTTTTGCAAGTCGTTGAGAGGCAGCGACAGCGACGCCGCTTTGTATTGGGCGGAGAGGCTCATTCAGGCGGGGTGCGACCCAATGTTGATATTGCGCAGGCTCGTAGTCCACAGCAGCGAGGACGTGGGTATGGCAGATCCGCAGGCGCTTGTAATAGCGACCAGCGCATTGACGGCGTACCAAAATATCGGTTTGCCCGAAGGTAAAATTCCCCTTTACAATGCGATAATCTACGTTTGCGAAGCGCCTAAGTCCAACAGCGTCGTCGTGGCGAAGTACGCCGTCGAGCAAGTAGTAGCCGAGAGAAAGGACGACAAAGTGCCCACGTATCTTATGGATAAGAATTACAAGGCGCAAAAGATCTCGGGATATAAATATCCTCATGATTACGGCGGTTGGGTAGACCAGCAGTATTTGCCCGATTCTTTAAAAGACGAGAGTTTTTATAAGCCGTCTCAAAACGGTTTTGAAAAATATCTGGTCAGAGCCAAGGTGGCTAAGAAAAACAAACAAGAGAATAAGAAGGGACTTTGAGTTATTTTTTTTGTAAAATCTACAAATTTTCAGTATATTTAACTAAATATATGCATTGACGGCATATGATTATGAACGTATAATTTAAGTAAAGTCGAATAAATCGATTGGAGAGATTTTATGAATGATATTTTGACAATAACTAATTTGAGCAAAAAATACAAAGGCAACGACAAATATTCTGTCAAGGACTTGAGCTTTCAGGTCAAAGAGGGCGAGTTGTTTGCATTCTTGGGACCCAACGGAGCGGGTAAAAGCACGACTATCAAGTGCATTTCGGGAGCTTTGCCTTACAGCGAGGGCAATATTAAGATATGCGGACACGATTTGCATGAAAGCCCGATAGAAGCAAAGAAAAATATAGGATACGTGCCCGACAATCACTTCACGTACGACACGATGACGGGATCGGAATACGTCAACTTTATGGCGGATATTTACGGCGTGGGTGTCAACGACAGAAAGACGAGGGCTGATAAGTACGTCGAACTCTTTGGATTGACGGACGCTATAGGCAAGCCCATAGGCAGTTATTCTCACGGAATGAAACAAAAAATATGCGTAATAGGCGCATTGATACACAATCCAAAGCTTTGGATACTCGACGAGCCTTTGACGGGACTCGACCCTCAAAGCGCATTCAATCTCAAAGAATTGATGAAAGAGCATTGCAAAGAGGGCAACAGCGTGTTGTTTTCTTCGCATATAATCGAAGTCGTGGAGAAGCTTTGCGACAGACTTGCGATCATTGACAAGGGCAGTCTTATCATAAGCGGATCTATGGAAGAAATAAGGGCGAAGAATGAAGACAATTCTCTCGAAGAGTTTTTCCTGTCCGTTACTCAAGGCGACGTGCTTGTCGGCGACGAGCAAGAAGAATTTAAGTTTTGAGGTGGAGTATGACTGCATTTTTTGCTTTGACAAAACAGTTGATAAAAAGTACTCTAAAGCCTACTTTTAAAGACGAAAAAGAGAAGAAGAAATATTTTGGTACGCTTATTGCGCTGATAGTATGTTTGGGCATTCCGTATATTTTGATGTTGGTAAGCATATTCGGACTTGTCAAAGCATCCGTGGAGCTCGGCTACCTTGCCGAAATCTTGTCGATAGGCTTTTTTATGAGCCAATTGCTGACGTTCTTCTTCGGACTGTTCAAATATATCAACATAATGTACTTCAGTAAAGACAACGAGTTTTTATTTACGTTGCCGCTTAAATCCGTGAGCATATTTTGGGCAAAATTCATCACGATCTTGCTGTACGAGTTGATTTTTTCGTTGCTGACGGTATTGCCCGTCTGCATAGTATCCATTATTGCAATGGCGACTTTGGGAAGTTTCAGCGCAGGAATATTGTTGATGATGTTGCCGGCGACGCTATTGTTGCCTATCATGGCGATACTCGTCATCGCATTGCTTTCTTATCCTATAATGAAGATAATGCAGTTCTTCAAAAACAGACCTATATTGGGAGCTGTGATGACCGTAATATTCGTCGCCGCAATATACGTTGCGATTTATCTTCCCATAGTGCTCAATACTCCCAACGTCGACGGTTCGGAGATTGCAAGCGGAGCGGCGGACGGCTCGGGAACAGGCGTCCCCATGGGAGAAATGTACGCTATGATGCTGCCGTCGATTGCGCCTTTGGGCAAGTATTTTTATCACACCTATCTGCTTGCTATGTCTATGACGGTGGGAGGAGTAAAGGCGTTTGGTTACGCAATGGCGTTTATCGGCATAGTTGCGGTGTTGGCGGCGCTCGGTACCTTGCTTGCAATGTGGCAGTTCAAGCGCATATCTCAAGGCGTGTATGAAAATAACGGAGCGACGGCTTCTTCTAAAAAACAAAAAGAGGTCAAGCAGACTTCTCTCAAAAAAGCTCTCGTCAAAAAAGAGTTTTCAAGCGTACTCAAGTCAAGCAACCTGCTTATTCAAAGCGGTATGATGGTTATTTTGCCGCCCGTGCTTATATTTTTCTTGGGCACTATGCAAGTCAAGATGAATAATTCGTTCGTCGGACTGGCCATAGCCGAGTTGATAATTAAACTTATGACGAGTTCTAATACGATAAGCATACTTGCCGTGTCGAGGGACGGAGAGGGCGCATTGATGGCAAAGACTATGCCAATAAGCGCAAATCAAATCGTATGGTCAAAGATTTTTGTCGGTTTTGTGTTCTCGGCAATTACCGTAGTCTTGTCGACAGTAGCCTTTGCCTTCATCGGCGGAGTAAACGTGTTGCAGGTATTGGGATTCTTCCTATCCAATATTATTTACGCTTGGTCGGTCAACAGATTTTGCGTATACCGCGATCTCAAAAAGCCGAGAGTGCATTGGAAGAATATCGAAGAGATAATCAAGAACAACTTCGCAAGCGTGATACCCATGTTTTTGGCGTTCATACCGGGACTTCTCGTAATGATCCCCACTATGGTATACGGAATCGTCCTTACGGGATTGAATCCTTACGCTGTCGGCGCGGCGTATCTTGCGACTACGCTTTTGATAAGCGGTATATACTATCTTATTGTCAGAGGATTCACTAAAGTAGACGTCGAAGAATTGTGGAATAGGATAGAATAATTGACAAATCCATTTGCTTTATGCGATAATTGCGATATGAAGTATTTAGCGATAGATTTAGGTGACGCCCGCACGGGGATTGCCGTAAGCGAGAGCGGTATCATAGCCACAGGCTTGGAGACGTATAAGAGAGCGGGCTTGCAACGCGATTTGCAGCATATTGCCGACTTGGTCAAGCAGTACAAGGTCGACGTCGTCGTCTTCGGCTTGCCGCTCAATATGGACGGCACGGCGGGAGAGAGGGTGGAAAAGACCAAGGCTTTTGCCGAAAAGTTGCAGCCGCTCATCGACGCAAAGATAGAATACGAAGACGAAAGACTTACGACAGTGGTCGCCGAAGAGATGCTTATCGAGGGCGGTATGCGAAGAGATAAGCGAAAGCAAGTGATCGATAAGATTGCCGCTACGATAATTTTGCAGGCGTATCTCGACAGACAGTAGTATTTAAGATATAATACAATCACGGCAGAGAAGTCTCTGCCGATTTTTTATTTAAGTTCTTTTATGAGCTCACGTTGACAAAATGTATTCAAAATCCCTTGCAAAATAAAAATAAATAATATAATATTATTATGTAATATAATACTTCGGAGGTAGTTATGTCAGGACATAGCAAATGGGCTAACATTAAAAACAAAAAGGGTAAGAGCGACGCAAAGAGAGCGAGTGTATTTACCAAGATAGGCAGAGAGATCGCCGTGGCGGTCAAGCAAGGCGGACCCGATCCCAACTCCAACGCGAGATTGAGAGACGTCATCGCCAAGGCAAAAGCCAACAATATGCCCAACGATAATATAGAAAGAGGAATTAAGAAAGCAAGCGGAGAGCTCAACGCCGTCAACTATGAAGAGAATATCTACGAGGGTTACGCCGCAGGCGGCGTCGCAGTCATCGTGGAGACTTTGACGGACAACAAAAACCGCACGGCGGGAGATATTCGCCACCACTTCGACAAGTGCGGCGGCGCTATGGGTACGAGCGGTTGCGTGTCCTATATGTTTGAGACCAAAGGCGTAATAGTAGTCGACGGCGAGGGCGTGGACGAAGATACAGTGATGATGATTGCGCTCGATTGCGGAGCCAACGATATACTAAATGACGAAGACGTATTCGAGATTTATACCGATCCCAATTCTTTGGGCGAAGTGAGAGAGGCGATAGAGAAAGAGGGCAGTCTCAAGATTTTGTCGGCGCAAGTGGACAGAATCCCCAGCAACACAGTCAAACCCGACAAGGACGCAGAGGCAAAAGTGCTCAAACTTTTGGATATGCTCGAAGACAACGACGACGTGCAGAACGTATATCACAATGCAGAACTCGACGAAGAAGAGGACGAAGACTGATTTAAGAGGTCAATTATGGAAAATATTCAAGACGTATGTTGCAAGGTAAGGAACGCAACTTATAAATTATCTTTGTACGACACAAAAGCCAAGAACGATATTCTTATGGCTGTCGCAGACAAGATAGAGCAAAACAAAGACAATATCAAAAAAATTAACGCTATTGACATCGAGAACGCAAAAGGCAAGTTGTCCGAAGCAATGATAGACAGACTTACTTTGACGGATTCTCGCATTGCGCTCATGGCAGAGGGAGTGAGACAGGTTGCAGACCTCGACGATCCCGTGGGCAAAGTCGTCAGAGAGTGGACGGTAGAGAGCGGACTTGAAATCAAAAAGGTCAGAGCGCCTCTCGGTGTGATAGGCGTTATTTACGAGTCGAGACCCAACGTCACCGTTGACGTGGCAAGTCTTTGTATCAAGTCGGGCAACGGAGTGCTGCTCAAAGGCGGCAAAGAGGCTATCAATACCAATAGAGCGCTGTTTGAGATAATACAAGAGGCGATTGCAGAACTCGGACTTGACAAAGACATCGTCGGATTCGTCGACAACGTGGACAGGCAGGCGACGTACGATATGTTGCAACAGGCAAGATATATCGACGTGATAATCCCTAGAGGAAGCGACAACCTCAAAAAATTCGTGCTTACCAATTCTCAGATACCCGTCATAGCGTCATCGGGCGGCAACTGTCACGTATACGTAGAGAAGAGCGCAGACCTCGATATGGCAAAGAAGATAGTATACAACGCAAAAATGCAGAGAGTGTCGGTATGCAACGCTCAAGAACAACTCTTGGTCGACGAGGCTATCGCGGATAAATTCTTGCCCGATATGCTCAAGACTTTGCAAGAGGGCGGTTGTAAGATAATAGGTGATCAAGTAATTCAAAAGTACGCAAGCGACGTGATACCCGCTACCGAAGAAGATTACAGGACGGAGAGGGAAGACTACTTCCTTACCGTCAAAGTCGTCAAGGATTATAAAGAGGCAATCGACCGTATCAACGCCAACGGAACGAAGCATAGCGAGTCTATCGTATCAAAAGACGAAGAAGTCATGAAAATCTTTACAACGGCAGTCGACGCAGGTTGCGTATATACCAACGCTTCGACGAGATTTACCGATGGATTCGAGTTTGGCTTCGGCGCAGAGATTGGAATCTCCACGCAGAAATTGCACGCAAGAGGTCCTCTGGGATTGGAGCAGTTGACGAGCGAAAAATACGTCGTCACAGGTCACGGCGAGATACGCAAATGATTATCTTGGGAATTGACCCCGGACTTGCCATTGTGGGTTACGGCGTGATAGAGGCGCAAAAGGGCGCTTTCCGCCCGATAGACTGCGGAGTCATCAACACTCCAAAAGAAGACACTGTGCCTGTTAGACTCAGTAAGATATACGATGGAATGATCTCTTTGATAGAGAGATTCAATCCCGACTGCATTGCAATAGAAGAGCTGTTCTTCAATACCAATATCACCACGGGTATCAATGTGGCGCAGGCAAGAGGAGTCGTGCTTTTGGCGTGTCAGCAAAAGGGACTTAAGATGTACGAATATACGCCGCTGCAAATAAAGCAAGCTTTGACGGGATACGGCAAAGCCGAGAAAAAACAAATTCAGTTCATGGTCACGAGACTGCTCAATCTCAAAGCAGTGCCAAAACCCGACGATGCGGCGGACGGACTTGCAGTTGCGCTCACGCACGGACAGACGGCAAGATTGGGCGGACTGTTTGGAATAAGATAAGGAAAGGATATGTACTATTCGATTACCGGAAAAGTTATATTTTATGAAGAAGGCAAAGTCGTGTTGGAAAACAACGGCATAGCCTACGAACTCGGAGTGTCTTCAAACACTCTGTCGGCGTTTGCCAAAAAGGGCGAGACGGTCACTGCGTATACTTATCTCAAGGTCGCAGAAGACGAAATGAGCCTTTACGGATTTTTCAGCAAAGAAGAAAAGGCTATGTTTATCAATTTGATTAGCGTCAGCGGAGTTGGTCCAAAGACGGCGTTGCAAATACTTTCGGGTATCGATCTGCAAAGACTTGCAATCGCAATCGTCAACAGCGACTCAAAGACGCTCTCAAAAGTCAAAGGACTTGGCAAGAAGACAGCCGAGCGAATTATTCTCGAACTCAAAGAGAAGATTGCGGAAGTGGGCGGCGGAGACGACGGCGACGGCTTTTTCGGTTTGCTTGGCGGAGACGATACGTCAAAAGACGAAGTCGTCAACGACGCAGTGCTTGCTTTGGTATCTTTGGGAATATCCAAGACGGAAGCCGTCAAAGCGGTGGCTGTCGCAAGAGGCAAGTCGGACAAGCTTGAAAACATAATCACATTGGCATTAAGGAGTTTTGATAAGTAATGGAATTTTTTGACGATGAAGAAAGGTTTATGTCCTCAATGCAAGGCGTAAGCGAGGGAGACAGTGAAAATTCTCTCCGCCCAAAAAGTATGTCCGATTACGTCGGTCAAGAGAAGATAAAGGAAAATTTAGATATATATATCAAAGCCGCAGTGGGAAGAGACGAGGCGCTCGACCACGTGCTTTTATACGGTCCTCCGGGGCTTGGTAAGACGACTTTGGCGCATATCATCGCAAGCGAAATGGGATCGCAAATCAGAATCACTTCGGGACCTGCAATAGAAAAAGCCGCAGACTTGGCGGCGATACTCACCAATCTTAACGAAAAAGACGTGCTTTTTATCGACGAGATACACAGGCTCAATCGCAACGTCGAAGAAGTGCTTTATCCTGCAATGGAAGATTACGCTCTTGACTTTATGGTGGGCAAAGGACCAAGCGCAAGAAGTATCAGACTGTCGTTGCCTAAGTTTACGCTTATCGGCGCAACTACGAGAGCGGGCATGCTTACTTCGCCGCTCAGAGACAGATTCGGAGTCAACTGCCGTCTCGAGATGTATACTCCCGAGGAGCTTGCAAGTATCGTAAGACGCAGCGCAGGACTTTTGGGAG
>CAMWVR010000014.1 GCA_947177795.1 uncultured Clostridia bacterium
TTATTATATCTATCGGTTAATAATTATAGGTTTCTTAATTTATATCGCATGACAGAGCGCATAAATTCGCGCAAACTAATAATTTATCAAAATATTGACATAAATATTTAAAAGCAATATAATTAAGATATCGGCGAGGATTAAGGCAAAAAGTATCTCGGCGCGTTTTATAGGAGAGGACGAAAGTATGACCGTTACCGTAAAAAATGCAAAAGTATATAGCCAAGGCAAATTCAGAGACGCAAATATCGTAATAGAAGACGGCGTCATCGTCTCTGTGGGAGACGAAGTAAAAGGCGAAATAATAGATGCTGCGGGCAAAAAGTGCGTAGCGGGATATATCGATATACATACGCACGGCGGCTGGGGCAGGGACTGCATGGACGCCGACGAAAGCGCGATAGATACGATCTGCCGATATCATCTTTATACGGGCACCACGTCATTCGCGCCTACTACTATGACGGCAACGCCCGAGGATATCGACAAAGCCGTCGACAATATCAGAAAGTACGATAACAAATATTCGAGGATATTGGGCATACATCTCGAGGGACCGTATCTTGCGCAGAAGAGCGCAGGCGCGCATCCTCCGCAATTGCTCATTGCGCCAAGCAAGGACAGCTCTTTCGTATGGAATAATATAGATATGGTCAAGAGAGTCACGTTGGCGCCCAATCTCGACGGAGCGCAGGGGTTTTGCGCCGAGGCGACTAAAAAAGGTATTCAAGTATCCATGGGTCACGACGACAGTATTGACGACGAAATCTACGCTTGCGTGGAAAGCGGAGCAGACAGCGTGACGCATATGTACAATTGCACGTCCCGTCCGTCAAGACGAGTCACTCCCAAAAAGCATCTGGGATTGACCGAAGTCGGGCTTATCGACGAAAGAATAGTCGCAGAAGTCATCGCAGACGACAGGCACGTGCCCAACGCGCTTTTCAAGATGATCTACAGACTCAAAGGAGCAAAGGGAATCTGTCTCGTATCCGATTCGCTGAGCGTATCGGGTATGCCTGCGGGAGACTATTATCTCGGCAGCGGACAGAGCGCCCAAAAAATAAGAATAGACGACGGCGTGGCTATATTGCCCGATCTCAACACTTATGCTGGTTCTGTAACGCCCGTGGGCAAAATGGTAGCCAATCTATACGGTATGGGAATACCTCTTGAAGATTGTATAGATATGTGCACAAAGACGCCTGCGAAATTGATGCGCAGGGACGATATCGGCGATATCGCAGTCGGCAAACTCGGCGATATAAATATACTAAACGACGATTTGTGTATATCCGCAACTTTATTGGGCGGAGTTTTGGTAGATAGACAGGCTCTTAAAAAGAATCTATAAAATATTTGAGGTGGGGATATGTCAAAAGAAAAGAGAGCGCAAAACAAAGAAGTTCGCAAAGAGAACAGGCAGGAGAAGAAAGACCAAAGGAAGATAAAAATCAGCACTTCCAAAATTGCCAAACTTGTTTTTGACATTGACGACAACGTCAAGAGTTTTATTACGAATAATTACAAAAGCAGCAATAAAATCCACGAGATTACTGACATAGTGTATTATCCCGGCGAGGCTGATATATGCAATCTTGATTTGTTTAAGCCCGAGCTGGTCGCAGACGTCAAGCTGCCCGTAATCATCAACGTGCACGGAGGAGGCTGGGTCACGGGAGACAAGCGTTGGAGAGTCGCTCAAGGCAGGATTTTCGCCGACATGGGCACTTGCGTGATAAATCTTAATTACGGATTGAGCCCCAAATACAGATTTCATCAATCGCTCAGGCATATATTTTTGGCGCTGCGTTGGCTTGAACACAACGCCGTGGAATACAAACTTGATCTTGACAACGTATTTATCATGGGAGATTCGGCAGGCGGACAGATAGCCTGTCAGGTATGCGCAGTACTGCACAACAAAGAATTTCTCGCAAGGCTTGGCGTCGAGCCGATAGGTTTTAAGATCAAAGGCGCTATTCTCAACTGCGGAGCTTTTGATTTTGACGATTTTTACAAAAACCCTATGGCCGCCGATATCATCAAGGATATGACGGGCAAAGAGTTGGATCTTATAGACGAGTATGAATATAAGGACATGCTCTATACGATACCTTGGATAGATGCGGATTTCCCTCAAAAAGTTTTTATTTCTTACGGGAAAAACGATATTTTCGTAGGCAGACACCACTTGGCTTTGATCAAAAAACTTGACGAACTAGGCAAGACTTACGTCACTTATTGCGGTTCTTTCCCCGGATTGCATTGTTTTCATCTTTTCTACAAGTCGGCGGAGTCTCAAGGCATGTACGTCGAGGCAAAGAAATACCTTATGCAGACGGTCAGAGGAGAAGAGCACGGATTTATAGTTTAGTTACTTCATCGTTATATCTACTTCGACTTTAAGTTTTATATTCTCAAGAAAGTCGTTTTGTTGATAAAAGTCTTTTCCTTGAGCGTAGGCGCGTTGAGCGAGATAGAAAATATCTAGTCCCTTTTCCTGACAGGCGGCAAAACATTCTTCGACGTATGTCGTTATGCCTTTTTGCAGTTCGTCAACGCTTCTTTTTTCGTCGATATTTTCAGGCACGTAGGCTCTGTCGTTGAGCTTGGCTTTGATTTTGACGTTTGCCACGTCTTGTTGGACTTTTATGTCGGCGCTGGTCTTGACGATATCCACCTGTCCCATTTTGTTGTCGATCTTATAAGACAGTTCGCCACTTTTGAGTTTGTTGAGAACGAGACTCAATCCCTTGGTTGCGCTTTCCGAAAGAATGGAGTAGTTGACTCCGTCCGTAATAAAACTTTCTTTCACGCTGATAAAGGTGGTTTCGCCGCTTTTCTCGACGCTTACGCAGGGAAGGTATACGCAATTGCCGATGCGGTATCTGTTTTTGATATAATCTTTTATGGTTATCGGTATCACGCCGAGATCGCTTACTATATTGCGGAGCATTCCGCCGATATAATATCCGCCGCCCTGTCCGTTGGATAGTTTGACCGACAGCGCTTCAAGCGGGGAATCTTTGCTTGCCACGATCATAGTATTGTTGCACAGTTCCTCGTTTTCGATAAAGAATCTCATGGCTCTGTCTTGATCTTGTGTCAATATATTTTGTCCGAGAATGAGCACCATGGTATGACAAAGAGATACCGATCCTCCCGAATCGTGAGATAGCTTTTCCAAGATTTCCGTCAAGTGAGCTCCCGTGGTCGAGTAAGTGATGAAGTCTTGCTTATCCTTTAGGTCGGTCCTCAGCAATTGTACGCCCACCTCGTATTCGTCGTCAATAAGGTCAATCGACATTGCAAGCACGATAGACCTTGCGCTGACGCTTTTTTGTTCTTCCAAGACAGAGAAGACCAGCAAGAATGCGATTATAATGACTATTACCAACCATTTTTTATTGACTATCTTAGGTTTTTTCATATCTCTCCTTGCGCTCTATCCGTTTGGTTTGCGTTTGGCTGAGCCAAGTTATCCGACTGAGCGTTTTGTTGTTTTTGTTTTTTACTTTGACTTATGCGCATGGCTATATACGCCGTCGCCGTCACCGCAAATTCTATTGCGACGATGAAGTATCTCAGCCAACTCGTAGCAAGCTGATAGTTGGCGTTGAGATTGCCTATGCCAAAGCATATTATGCAAAAGACTATAGCTCCGCATATCAAAGCTACTATCGCTTTGTCTCCGAAGAAAAACTTGGCGCAGCTTGACATAGCGAAGAGCAAAAGCGAAAATTTGACGATATACATTACGAGCCAGCTCAATACCGTCGGCAAATCGGCAGATCCAATCATAAAGAATATCTTATTGAGCGAAGATACGTTGAGAAAGGCGTTGCCCATCAATTCGCCTGCGTTGCCAAAAGTGCATATGAATATCAGCATAAGTCCTACGGTAAACAAGAATACGCACAGTATCGCCAAAGACGTCCACACCGCAAGCCGTTTTTTGCCGTGGTTTTTTGACGGCACAACCGTGACGAAAAGCAGAGGAGTGAAGTCGCAAAACCACATCAGATATTTGTCTCCCGCAATTGCAAGGTCGCCCGAGATTTTGAATGGCATGAGATTGATAGGGTCGAGATTGATTTGCGAAAAAATCATAAAAAATGCGACGGCAAACGCAATGATCCAAAAGAAAATCTGCGCAGATCTTGCAAGCACTTTGCCGCCTTTTTGCGCAATATATACGCAAGCCATTACCAAAGCAAGCGTGATAAACGCCCAACTTACGTTGGCGTAAAGCGAAGTGGATATATACGCAATTCCTTCGCTTCCTCGTACCGTGCACTTTATGATAGACGACGCAAAGACCAATATCGCCAGCGCGCCTTTAAGCCACTTGGGTACGTCTTGTTCGAGTATAGATCCGTTTTTGGCAACGCCGTAAACGACGGTAAGCATCATTATCTCTATCGCTACCATAAAGATCATCACCATATAGCTGTTGTTTGACGCCGTCGAGACGAGATACTGCGGAAGCATCACTATCTTAAAAGTGACTATGGATATAAAAGCCAGCAGTAAAAATTGCTCTTCGTAGATTTTGTTTTTTTGAATGTTTTCCATAGAATCACCTATTGATTTGAGTCGTTATTTTCCTGCGAGTCGTTTTCTGCAATCTGCGTGCGCTGACGGGTGCGGTTGTCGGTGGGAATAGAGTACGGGCGTTCGCCGAATTCCTGCAATTGCGCTTTGATAGGTCCGTCTTGCCAATCGTGTATGAGCGATGGAGCAAAGGGCGACATATACGACACGCCGTAGCTGTTGATAGAGCATAGATATGCCAGCAGTCCCGCCACGCCCAGCAATATGCCCGCAAGTCCCAGCACACCGCCTATGGCGACGAAGGCAAATCTCAAGATGCTCGACGAATTGATCTCGTCGGGTACGCAATATACGCCCACTGTCGATATAGCTACTATTATTACCGAAGAGATAGAGAATAATCCCGCCGTCACCGCCGCTTCGCCGAGGATAATAGCGCCCACGACCGACAGCGCCATGCTGACGTATCTGGGCATACGGATAGACGTCTCGTTGAGTATCTCGAATATCACCAGCACCAATATCATTTCCAGCGTCGGCGACAGCGGAATATTGGATATCTGACTCAAGACCGACACAAGATATTTGATAGGAAAGAGTTGATATTGATGTTCTTGCAAAGCCACGTAAATTCCCGGCATGAGAATGGAAAAGATTACGGCAAAAAGTCTGATAATACGCACCGAAGACGCGCGATAGCTCTTGATATAATAGTCCTCGCTCATCTGGAAGTTTTCGTACATCAAGAAGGGCAGCGTAAGGACGGCAGGCGAGCCGTCTACCAATATGCAGACTCTGCCCTCGAGCATTTTTGCAGTCACGGTATCGGGCTTTTCGCTTGAGCCGACGTGCGAAAAGAGCGAAAACTTGTTTTCTTCGAGATATCTTGCGATATACGACGATTCTATTATACCGTCGATATTTATACCTTCTATCTGAGTCTTGATGCGCTTGACGATTTGCGGGTCGGCTACGCCGTCGATAAAACCTACCGCAACTTTAGTCTGGGTATATTTTCCCACGCTCATCAACTCAAAGGTCAATTTGGGCGTGGCAAGTCTGCGGCGTATCAAAAACATATTGGTCTTGAGATCTTCGATAAAGCCTTCTCTCGGTCCTCTCAACACCGTTGATACGGGCGGTTCTGCGACGGCTCTGAGTTGATATTTCTTTTCGCTGTACTTAAAGAAACTTTGCGCGCCGTCGGCAAGCAAAATTATCTCGCCTGCGGCAATATCTTCGATGGCTTTCGTTGCGTCCGGCAATTCCTCGATAGGCGTGGTCATCTGCGTATTTTGATTGAGCAGGTCTACGGAGACTTGCATATCGCCTTGCAGGTCTTTGAGCGGAGAGAGGATATTGTCCTCAAAAAGCAGAGTGTCTATATATCCGTCGATATAAAAGAAGCAGGCGTTTTTTCCGCAAATCGTCAGTTCGATTTTGCGTAAGTCGCACGTTCCGCCGAACTCCGTCGTTATTTTGTTGTATTCGTCTTGGTAGTTTAGCATATTTGAGTTATTGCTAAATTTTCAAGTTTTATACGTTTGAAGCGCGCCATTGCAACTTAATACGCAAAAAATAAAGAAATCTCTACGGCGTGATCCGTAAAGATTTCTCCACTTCGCTCGAAATGACATTAAATGTCGTATCGAAAAGACAATAAATTGTAATTCGAAATTACGGTTATTAATCTATTTATCAAAAGTTCTTGCTATATAATTCGCAAGGTTGACAGGGTTCCAGAATATTGCGCCCTTGTCCATTTTATCGCGCAGGGCAGAGTGCTTTCTCTCAATATCGCAAAGCGAGCGAATAGATAACTTGTCTTTGATACTTTCCAATGTTTCGCCCTTTGGCAATTCGAATGTCACGCTCTTGCATTGCTTGGGCAGCATGTCGAAATAGTTGTCGGAAAGCATGGTCGGATAGCCTTTTAATCTTATCTCGACGAAGCGGGCGTAATCGGTAGATTTGATATCCATTTTGACGGTATTATCTGTCAGCGATATATCGTAAGTCAGTTGAGTTTTGGGCAGTTTGACGGTGTTTTCGTTGGTGAGCGGCAGGGTCTCCTGACATATTATATTGCCGTCATCGTCGTACGCCACTGCGTATACGTAACACGTCTTTTCTTTGCGTTTTTGCAATATGGCTTTCAAGTCGAGTTTTGCCACTTGACCCACTGCGCTTTCTTCCAATTCTACGGTGTTGACGAGAGTATGCAATATCTCGCCCGCATAAGTCATCACGCCGCATTTGATCTTCGTCTTGAGACGGGCGCCGTCGTTGACGAAGAGTACGTTCATTAGCGTATCCTGTCTTTGGAAGACGAGCAGAGTATTCTGATTGAATCTTCTTGCGCAATATTGCAGCGCTTTCATATTGCCGTAATAGTCCATGCCCGACCAAGAGTTGACGCCCCAACAGTCGTTGTATTGCCAATACAGAGCGCCGTGACAGCGGGGATTGATTCTCCAGCCTTCGGTTGCATTTTTTATGCAGAGCGCTTGCGTGAGCTGGGATAGATATACCGTGTCTTCAAAGCGCTTGGGAGTCCAGAACTTGGAGAGCATATAATACTTGATTTTGCCGTTGCCGCCGATGCATTTTTGGTGCGCTTTTGCAAGAGCGCAATGCACGCTCGTGTATTCGTGACCGTCGGAAAACTCTTCGATAGCGTTGAGCGAGGGCAGAGACTCGATGCCGAATTCGCTGCAAAATCTCGTCGGCATGCCCTTGTAATATTCAAGCTTTCTCAATCCGTGCCATACGTGCCACAGATGGGTGTCGCCCTTGTCGGCGCTGTTGATATTTTTCATATATTCTCCGCTTGAAGGCGTGCAAGCCCAATACGGCGTATTCTCGTCGAGCGGAGCAAGATATTGAGGCAGCGTTTTGTAGAAAAATTCGCCGCAATCTTTTATTACCTTTGTTCTGTTGAGCCAAGCCATAGACATTGATTCTATCTCGTTGTTGCCCGCCCAAAGGCACAGACATGCGTGGTTTTTGAGTCGCAATACGTTGTCTTCGACTTCTGCAAGCACTTCGTCCAAGAATTCTTCGTCGTCAAAGGGATACGGCGAGCAAGCGAAGTTAAAGTCTTGCCATACCAAAATACCCAGTCTGTCGCACATGTCGTAAAATCTGTCGCTTTCGTAATATCCGCCGCCCCAGACTCTTATCATGTTCATATTGCAAGCCTTTGCTTTATAGAGCAGATCGTAGAGCTTTTCGTCGCTGACGTTGTTGATAAAACTGTCGGCAGGTATCCAATTTGCGCCTCTTGCAAATATCTTTTTGCCGTTGATATAGAAACAGAAATTGCGACCTATCTCGTCGAGTTCTTTGTCGAGAGTTATCGTACGCAGACCTATTTTTTGCGATTTGTTAGCGACGAGCTTGTCGCCTTGATATACCTTGACGTCAAGGTCGTAGAGCGGTTGCTCGCCCATATTATTGCACCACCAAATATGCGGATTTTCCACCTTTAAAGTCGCCGTTTCGCCCGTTGCGGAGCATACCGTCTCTTTGTCAAACGACAGCGTATATTCCACTCTCAATCCGTCGGCTTGGTTTGATAAATACGTCTTGAGATCTATATCCACGCAATTGTCCGAGTGAGTTTGCTTGATATCAAGACGCGTAATCTTGCATACGTCGTAGCAATTGACAAAGCAGTCTCCCGAGATGCCGCAAGTGAGCAAATGCGGACCCCAATCCCAACCGAAGTGGTATGGACTCTTGCGGATATGGCAAGAGCCTGCCTCGCCCAAAGTGCTGTTTGGCAAGCGGTGTTTTTTGTGCTTGTTGGCGATGTATAAAAGAGGAGAGCGGAATACGATCTTTATCGAGTTTTCTCCCTCTTTGATCAATTCTTTTATATTCCAAGCGTAACGTCTGTTGATATTCTTGACGTTGGCGATAAGCTTGTCGTTGACGTATACTTCCGCCAAAGTGTCGAGCATATAGCAATTGAGTTCGACGTATTGATATTCCAGCGCTTGTTTGTCTACTTCAAAAGTTCTCCAATATTCCCAATCCGCGCGTCCCACCCATTGCACGAGTTCTTCGTTGAGACCTATCAAAGGGTTGTGAATTACGTCGTTTGCTTGCAGGTCGGAAAAAACGTCGCCGGGTACGGTTGCGTTATAGACTCTGTCGTTGCCGACCATTTTCAACGACCATTGTCCGTTTAGTGAAATTTGCATAAGTCATTCTCCGTCGTGGAATAATTTATTTTTTCTTATATAATGATATCATATCGTTTTAAGACAAGTCAATAATCAATTTAAATATCGTTGTCAAGCGATTGAAATTGGGGCTTGAATTAAACAAAAACCTATGATATAATAGACCTATTAAAGAATTTTTGGGGTTATTATTATGGCAAAATTATCAAGAAAACAAAAAATTTTGACGGCAGTATTAGTACCCGTAGGCGTGATACTGATAGTGCTGGGCAGTTTGCTCATTTCGCTTTCCGTATTTACGTACAAAAAAGGCGAAGTGGAGAAAGCTACGTCAATTCAACTTCCCGAGAGCGGAGTCTTGAGGGTATTGCAGCTCACAGACTTGCATTTGACGTCCATTCCTTTGACCAAGCAAGATAAGCAGACGATAAAGTGGGTCAAGCAAGCCGTAAAATATTCAAGGGCGGATATAGTCGCAGTGACGGGCGACGCTATCGGCAGCCTCTGGCCCTTTAGATTGAGAGATCAGGCGATCGTCGAACTTGCCGAAATATTTGAAGAGGCGGAAGTATATTGGATGTATACTTTCGGCAATCACGACGGCGAATGGTCGCAGGCTACGGGTAAAGAAGTAAAAGAGAGCAACAAAGATCAAGGCAAAGAAGAGATATATCAACTTCTCAAAGGATATAAGTATTCGCTTATGCAAAAAGGCGATACAGACGGCGTGGGCAATTACGTCATTGACGTAGTCGACGGCGACGGCAACGTGGTGTACGGACTTGTCAATATGGATTCGCAAAGCAGGAATTTCGACGAAAACGGCGAAAAATTGTCGTCATATATGGGGTTGACAGATAATCAAGTGAATTGGTACGAGAGAGAAATCAACGCTTTGCAATCGAGAGCAGGCGCTCCCGTCAAATCCTCTCTCTTTATGCACGTGCCGCTTTATGAATATACCGACGCTTGGCTTAACGGTTCTCACGTGGGCAATTTCCCAGTGGTAAATATTGAGGGTAAATGCTATGCGCCCGATAAGAACGTAGGTTTTTATCAGAAATTAAAGCAGTTGGGCAGCACCGATTTTGTCACTGTGGGACACGATCACGACTTCAATTGGTTGATAAAGTACGACGAGGACTTGGCAAACGGTTTTGAGGGAGTGTATTTCTCTTACGGCAGGGTCTCGGGCGTCAACGCATGGCAACGCCGTACGCCCGTGGGCGCGACTGTGATCGATATCTACGTCGGCGCAGATAATATCGACGCAAGATATAAGGTAAGCGTAATAGAGCCTACTTTCGGATATGACGAATTTGCATGGTGGTAATATGAAAAAGATATTTGCAATATTTATTATCAGCGTTTTGTTGACGTCTTCATTGGCTTTTGCAGGTTGCAACAGCGGAAAGAAAGTCGATATAGATTTGTCGAGATTTACGCTGACATTTGAGGATAATTTCGACGGCGACAGTCTCGACAGGACGAAGTGGAATTACGGTTTTTCCGTGGAAGAAGGCAAGGTGTCTGCGCCTCGCAAAGGCGGATTTTGGGCGCAGGACGGAGTGCTTGTCGAGGACGGTAATCTTATACTTCGCACCGATTGGAGAGAAGACGGCGAAAACGGAGCAGGTTGGTACAGCGGCACTGTCATGACCTGCGGCGAGGGCGACGGAGACAGTCTCTTCGAGCAGCAGTACGGTTATTTTGAGACGAGATGCAAGACTCCGTTTTTCTACGGCGGTTGGTGCGCATTTTGGCTTATGCCTTACGACGGATTTTCCGCAGAGCATAAAGACCAACTTTCTCCCGATCATATCAATACCGGCGTCGACGGAGCGGAGATAGACATATTCGAGACGCCGTTTTCATATCAAGGGACGTTCAGCAAAGTCATCAATCACGCAGTGCATTACGACGGATACAGAGAGTATCTCAAATCCGTACCAAAAACCAACGTGAAGGTATCTAAGCTCTATGACGAATATCACGTATACGGATTTGAATGGGCGGAGGACTATTATAAGTTCTACGTCGACGGCAGATTGACTTGGGAAGTGTCAAGCGACGGCTATACCAAAGACGGCAAGAAAGTAGATCACAATATAGTGTCGCAAGTAAAAGAATATATGCTCCTATCATTTGAAGTGGTCACGCCCGACAGCCCCGACAGTACTAAGGGGTGGTGCGGCGATCCGTCAAAAAACGATAAAAGCAAAAATTACGATTTTGCGATAGATTACGTAAGAGTATATCAATTTAAATAATTTCGTTGCGATAAAAAGCGGATATGTATTTTGCATATCCGCTTCTATATTATTAATTTGTGATGCGCGCCCTTGTTTAATATAAATAATATGTTATAGAATAAAGCGCTTTTTGTGATTAAATAAATCTCTTATATCCCTCTCCGTATTGTAATGCTCTCGATACTCTTGACAGCGTTGCGGAGGAGATATTGGTCTGCTCAATTACTTGCGTGTAGGTCATACCTTGCTTAAGGAGCAGGGCAGACTCGATACGTTGAGCCATTTGCTCTATTTCCTTATTGGTGCAAAGGTCTTGAAAAAATATTTTGCACTCGTCGGGAGTGGATAGTTTTGAGATTACTAAATACAGTTTTTGTATCATTTCATTCATATGGTCTGCGTTCATATCAATCCTCGTCTATGCTTTTTTCACTTTCTTGCAAGAATGCCTTCGTCTTTGGACTTTGCGGATTTGTGAATACTTCTTCGGGACTTCCTTGTTCTTCTATCACTCCGTCTGCCATAAACACGACTTTGTCGGCGACTTTTCTTGCAAATTCCATTTCGTGAGTGACGACTATCATAGTGTGTCCGTCGTTTTTGAGATCCTTAATTACTTTTAGTACCTCTCTCGTGAGTTCGGGGTCAAGCGCGCTGGTGGGTTCGTCAAAGCAGAGTATCTTTGGTTGTAATATCAAAGCTCTTGCAATTGCTACGCGTTGTTGCTGTCCGCCCGAGAGTTCGCAAGGGTAGGCTTTGAGTTTGTCGCCCAATCCCACTCTTTGAAGCAACGCTACGGCTCTTTCGTCGATTTCTTTGAAAGCCTGTTTTCTTGCAATTTTCACAGACTTGGAAAAATATTTGTAAAAGGGCTTAAGCGTCTTGTCATATTTAAGCCTTGCCGCCAAAGTGAGGTTCTTTTGTACGCTGTAATGGGGAAACAGGTTGAAAGATTGGAATACCATTCCGAATTTCAGCCTTTGCTCGGCAATCTGCTTTTTCTTTTCTTTGCTTATCTTGACAGGCTTGGACTTTTTTTGTTTTTGCGGTGATTTTATCATGTCAACGCCGCTTTCTTTTGAATTTGTCAGTTGAGCGTCGCCGTCTTCTTTTGCAATATCGGCAGTCGGGACTTGCTTTTGGCTGTCGTCAGCGTTTTGCAAAGCCTCGTTTACTTTGTCGAGATTGTCTACCGAAAATATATTTTCTCCGCCGAGGTATATATCCGCCTTGTCGGGTATCTCCAAAAAATTGATACAGCGTAGCAGCGTTGTCTTGCCGCTGCCAGAAGAGCCGATTATAGCAAGCACCTGACCTTCGTCAAGATATAAGTCTATGCCTTTGAGCACTCTATTGGCGCCAAAGTTTTTGTATACGTCTTTTACTTGAAAAAATGCCATATTTCACCTCACGCCCTGTAATAATTCATTTTCTTTTCAAGCCACTTGAAGAAGAGCGTTAGCAAGCCTACCATTGCAAGATAGAATACGCCTGTGTAGAATAGCGGCCATATTATTGCTTTTGTGGACACAATGCTTTTTGCCGCAAATATTATCTCCGCAATACCTATGAAATTGGCAAGGGAAGTGTCTTTTACGAGAGTTATAACTTCATTGCTCATTGCAGGCGTGATCTTCTTTGCTACTTGAGGAAGTATTATAAGTCTGTTGACTTGCATACGCGAAATGCCAAGTACTTTTCCCGCCTCGTACTGTCCGATTGGCATAGCCAAAATGCCGCCTCTGTATATTTCGGCAAAGTATACTGCATAGTTGATAGAAAATGCTATAATAGTTGCCAAAAATCTGTCTTGCATTGGTATTCCCAATATCAGTCCCGGACCGTAGAATACTACTACGAGTTGCAACATAAGCGGAGTGCCTCTGATTATCCATATAAACACTTGCGTGACGTATTTGAGCGGTTTGAATTTTGACATTGCAAACGCGCAGACAACCATACCCAAAGGTATGGCTATCAATAGCGTTAAGAAAAATATTCCTACGGTATATTTAGATGCGTCGAGTAGTTTTACAGTTACGTCCCAAAAACTCATTATTAAGCCTCATAAGCAATCGGAGCGTAGAGTGTATATCCTACGACAAATCTGCCTTTATTCACGATATATTCCCAACCCGACTTTTCTTCATCAGTCAAAGTGTCCCACTTGCTCTCGTAAGATACGTCGCAAAGTTCGCTTTCCAAACCGTACTTCTTAGCGAGTTTTGCAAGTTCGCCGTTTGCCTGCAACTTTGCAAGAGAAGTGTTGATTTTGTCAATGGTTCCGATATCACTCTTTCTTGCGGCAATGCCGTATTGCTCTACGGTAAATACAAGATCGGGTATTATCATAAGGTCGGAATAGTCGGTGCCTTCTTTGCAATAGAAATTGCCAAGTACGGAGTCGAGCAAAGCAATATCGCTCGTGCCTGCCTGTACTTCTATCAAAGCGTCTACTTGAGCGCCGAGACCGGTGGCATTGGCAAACTTATTTGCTTTTGCTACGTCCTGACCTGCGCTGCCTTCTTCGTAAGCAAATTTAGCGTTCTTAATATTGTCAAGATTTGTATACTTTTCGCTGTCAGATTTTCTGATGATAGCAATTTGCTTGTTGTTCATATAAGGCGTTCCAATGCAGAATTGCTCGGATCTTTCGTCAGTGATTGTCAAGCCGTTCCAAATAAGGTCAATGCTCTTGTTTTGAAGTTCCATCTCTTTTGCGCCCCAAGATATGAGACGGAATCTGACGTTGACTCCGAGGTCTTGCGCCACGAGTTTTGCAAGTTCTATGTCAAAGCCTTCAAGTTCCGAGCCGTCGGTGGTGGTATCGCAACCTGCGAATGCAAATACGCTTGTCAACGTGATCAAACAAAGCAACAGCGCAACGATAATTTTCTTTTTCATTATAATGTCTCCTTTTGTTCCTGTTTAAGGGTAGTGAAGTCATTATACTTTATCTCGCTAAAGTTGTAAAGTGATTTGAGGCATATTTTCAATAAAATTTTAGCATCACCTGCAATTTTTATTTTGCTAATTGTATTGCATAACGTATTTTTTAATTGGTTGTTGAAATTATACTAAAATTGGCTGAAATCATTGACAACAAGATTATCTTAGATTATAATATATCCAACCTTAAATAAAGATTACGTTTTTACTTTGATATTGAGAAGTGAGTAAGTAAAAGTATACTTTAAAAAATATACAGGAGAAAAGTATGAAAAATTTTAAAATGCTTGTTGTGTTTTTGGCAATCTTGCTTTGCATAAGCGTATTCTGCGCTTGCGTAACTCCAGGCGGTAATGATGATAAACCGTCAAGCGGAGAAATAACGCCTAGCGGCGAAGTTGGATCAGGCAATGAAACTCCGCTTAAAGAAATAACGGGCGTGACTTTTAACGATTTGACAGTAACTTATGATGGGACTATACACGTTATTGAAGTCCAAGGCGAAGTTCCTCAGGGAGTAAAAGTTCAGTATCAAAGCGCTCAACAGACTAATGCCGGAGAGTATGACGCTAAAGCAACTTTAACTGGCGAAGGTTATAAAACTCTCGTGCTGAATGCAAAACTTATCATAAATAAAGCAGATTTTCAGGGAATTACCTTTCCGAATGTCAAAGAAGAATACAACGGTATGCAACATTACGTTGAGGTAGTAGGTCAATTACCGGAAAATACCGTGGTCACGTATTCTTGTAAAGAAGATTCTAATATGAAAAACAGCGCAGTAGATACGGGTAAATATACTGTGGTAGCAAAGTTGACGAATAACAATTATAATGATTTGATATTAGAGACAACTTTGGAAATAACAGCGTCGGAAAAAGAAAGACATATCGTGTATGCAGGAGGAAAACTATATTTTGCCAATGCGTTGGACAGCGACAAACTTTATTATTATACGTCGCAGGACGGAGTACAAAAAATAAGTTCTGACGTGCCTTATGATTTTGTTGTAACTTCTAATAACGATATTTATTATAGGAGTTATACTTTGTTTGCTTCAAGTATAAAGAAAATTGTCGACGGAGACAGTCAAATAGTCGAGTTCAAGAATGGCGAATATCTTTGTACGGACGGAGTTAATCTCTATTTTGCAGTAAATGGATTGACCGCTAATTCCAGCGGAATTTATAAAATATCAATAAATAATTCAACGCAGACAGAATCCGACCCTGTGTTGCTCTCGCAAGGAAAGGCGAAATGTTTGCAAGTTTTGAATAACTATATTTATTTCGCTGACGGTAATAATGGGTACAAACTTTCTAAAATGAGCATAAATGGCGGCGAGAGAACTATGGTCGTTGACGAAAAGATTTCTGCGTTGACTGCCGATAATGGATATCTTTTCTTTACGGTAGACAATTTGATGGGAGATTATATAGCCAATTATAATATTTCAACTTCAACAATGCGCAAGTTGACGATAGATTCGGGTAGCAATCTTACAATTATAAATAATGAATTGTATTATCTTAACGTAGACAAACTTACTTCGCTTATAAGAGGCAAGGGAATTTATAAGGTCAACGCATATCCAACTTCCAACAAGAATGTAAGCGGAACTAAAGTTATTGCAGCCGACGGAGAAAATTATACTTCATTGACAAAGATAAATGACAATACTATTGCTTATTATAAAGTAAGCACGCAAATGCTTTGTACGTATGATTTAGTCAGAGAGCAAGCGGAAGAAATTCTTGATGGATTTACTGCGCCGGAAAGCACCCCGATTACTACCGGTAGTAAAATTGCTACGTACGGCAACTATATTTATTTTATGGATATATACAACGGTAAGTCTCTATATTCATATAATACCGTTACCGGAGGATTTTCAAGAATTACATCGGGTAAGGTAATAGATTTTTCAATACTCGGAGACACGCTTTATTTTAATACTGAAAGTAAAGTAATGAAAAACTATTTATATAAACTCGATATGAAAGGCGGTGTTCCGGAATTGGTATCAGAGAATGATTGCGTTGATATCGTTAGCGATGGCAACAAGATATTTTACGTAGAAAAGAATAGCGCTAACGTTCGTACGGCAATTCACGAGATAGACGCGCAAGGCAACGATACTTTAATTTACGATAAGGGCGCTCAATTTCTAAATTATTATCAAGGATATATTTATTTTGTCGACGGTAGGGATTTATTGAAGATGCCTGTAAATGGATATACCGTAAATACTCCTATTACTGTCAAGAAAGGCAACGTAGATACGTTCGTGATTTCAAACGGCGTCGTATATTTTAGAGAACAATACGGTGTGGGATATCTTAATAAAAGACTTTCAAGGATAAACGTCGACGGCACAGGTTACGCTGTGATTGTATCTAAAGCCACAGATCCATTGGAAATAGTAGTAGACGGAGATACGATATATTATTACAATGACGTAACTTCCAACGACTCAAGCGGAATATATTCAATCAGCGTAAATGCAAGAGAAAATCAAACTCCAAATCTAATACTTGCTCGGTCGTCTACGTACTTCGCAAGCGAGTTGACTTTGCTCAAGGGAAAATTGTATTTTATCAACTACTACAATTACCTTGGTGATTCACATCTTTACAGCATAGATTTAGCCAACAAAAATCTTGTCAAGATAGCGTAAAAATTAAAACGGATAAGTTTAGCGGCGTAGCAAATATTGTTGCGCCGTTATATTTATTTTGCTAGGCAAGTAATTTGCAAAATGGACGTTCTTGCGTTTTTTTAGTACTTGTGTTAAAATAATCAAAAATAAATAATTGAATAATGGGTTGTTATGAGTGAAATATTGGAATTTGCAAATAGAGAAGAATTTAGAAAGTGGCTGAGCGAGAACTGCGCGTCGAGCGGCGGAGTTTGGCTTTTGTTTGGAAAGTCGGGCGGTCGTAAAACCGTCAAAGCGGATGAGGCGCTTGAGGAAGCGCTTTGTTTTGGTTGGATAGACGGACTGATGCAGAGTATTGACGATAAGTATTATAAGAAGTATTTTTCAATGCGCAGGGATAACAGCAAATGGT
The DNA here is from genome assembly GCA_947177795.1 of uncultured Clostridia bacterium. Classification (GTDB taxonomy): domain Bacteria; phylum Bacillota; class Clostridia; order Christensenellales; family UBA3700; genus RACS-045. Next base: position 17,020 of record CAMWVR010000014.1, read on the forward strand.
CAGAAAAGAATAAGAAGTTGGTCAAAAGTCTTGAGGAGAGAGGACTTATGACGGATCACGGCAGAAAGAAGATAGAGGAAGCGCAAAAGAATGGGCAGTGGAACGCGCCCAATCCTATGGCAATTACCGATGAGCAAATAGACGCTCTTTCGGCGTTGATTCAATATTACGAGCCCGCCTATACGAATTTTAAGGCAATGCCGTTGTCGGTAAAGAAAACATATACAAGGGCATACTTGGATGCAAAGACTGACGCCGGGCGAGAAAAACGAATTGCTTGGATCGTCGATAGGCTAAACAAAAATCTAAGACCTATGTAATCATATTATAATAGTATAGTCCGCTAAATTCACTGTGAAGATAGCGGACTTTATGGTTTGTTTTGATGAGTCGGTTTGTCGATATAAATTCGTGGACTTACGCCTCTTTGATAGTAACGACGCCTTGTTTTGCTTGGCAAACGGGGCAGGTATCAAAGGCTTGCTTTGACGTGGCTTCAAATCCGCACTCGGGGCATTTCCAAACCACCGCAGTGTCGCTCTTATAGAGTTTGCCTTCTTTGAACATTTTGTGAAGTCTCATGAATTCTTTTTTGTGCGTCTCTTCGATTTTGATAAGATTGTTGAAGAGATTGGCTATATCGGTAAAGCCCTCTTCTTTTGCAGTCTTGGCAAATTCGGGGTAGAGTTTGTCAGCCTCGACGCCTTCGTCTTCTGCCGCAAGTCTCAAGTTTTCCATAAGATCCCACTTTTGTCTGAAAGGATAGCCCGTGCAAATCTCGATGTTGTCGATCGTGCCGTCGTCGGCGGTTTGGATAAAGCTGTAGATCATTCTGGAGTGAGTGAACTCTTGGAATGCAATCTTGTCGATGATGTCGGCAAGCGCCTTATATCCTTGCTCTCTTGCGCCGTATTCGATAAATTCGTATCTCGTTCTTGCCTGACATTCGCCGGCAAACGCTCTCGCTAGGTTTTTGTAAGTTTGACTGTCTTTTAATTTCATTGTTGTTAATACCTCCGAAGAGAAGTATTACCAACAAAGCGTAAGTTATACGATTATATTATTATAAAATTTAAGTCAGTCGCCTATCATCTGCAAGATTTTTGCTTTGGGCACAACGCCTACGCTGGTTTGAACGACTTTTTTGTCCTTGATGACGACGAGCATAGGGATACTCGATACTTGAAAAGCCGCCGCAAGTTCGCCTTCTTTGTCCACGTTGACTTTGCAGACTTTGATTTGGGGATTTTCTTCGGCGACTTCGTCGACGACGGGAGAGAGCATTTTGCAGGGCATACACCAGCTTGCCCAAAAGTCAATAAGGGTAATCTTATCGCTATTCACTACTTCTGCGTCAAAGTTGTCTTTTGTCAATTCTATTACTTTCATGTTATACTCCTTTATTTGGCAAATTTAATCGTATATAGTATACCATAATTTGTCAATAAGTACACTTAAAAATCGCAATTGTCAGCACAATTATCCAATTTTAAAGAAGTTTTAAAAATTCAGGGCTTATTGACAGCATAAAAATTATTTGTTATAATGATATAAATATATTAATATAGGCAAAAGGGGTGTATCTGTGAAATTGGGTCTTAAGCAAAAAAACACGTTGATTGTTTTGTTGATAATAGTAGTGGCGATTGTGTTTGGCAGCAGTATCGGTCTGGGCGTATATTTTGGCGTCAACAACGATCGTTTTAGCGGATACGTCTATGACTCGGACGGCAATACGCCTCTTGCGGGAGTTGCCGTGACCAACGGTAGAGACGTTGTCAAGACGGATGCGGAGGGCAAGTTTACTCTCGACGGCTGGCTCAAAGGCAGATTTATCACGGTGACGATACCCAACGGATATTGGACAGAAGACTATTATATCGAGATGGGCAAAGCCAAGGATGGCTATGACTTTTATCTCGACAAAAAGGACGTAGACGAGACGCAGCATTCGTTTTTGCAAGTGACCGACACGGAGATCGGAGCCGACGGAGCGGGCGCATGGGTCGATGAAATACGCAAAAGCGCTCAAGACGAAAAGGTATCCTTTATCATACATACGGGCGATATTTGCTATGAGGACGGACTCAAACAGCACGTCAAAGATATGAACAGCGAAAATATGGGATTGCCCGTGCGTTACGTTATAGGTAATCACGATTACGTCAAATGGGGCAAGTATAGCGAAGATCTTTTTGAGAGCACTTACGGTCCCGTCAATTATTCTTTCGACGTGGGCAATGTCCATTACGTCGTTACGGCTATCGCAAAAGGAGATTATCCGTCGAGATACGGCAGAAATGACGTGTGGCGTTGGCTGGCAAACGACCTTGCCAACGTTTCAAGCGGCAAAAAGGTGGTAATATTCAATCACGATTACTGTCCCGACGAAAACGGATTCGTCGTCAAATACGGCGTCAACAAACTCGATCTCAAGAAAAAAGGTCTTATCGCTTGGGTATTCGGACATTGGCATTACAGTTATCTCAACGATATTGACGGCATACTCAATATCACTACTAGTAAGACCGACGGAGGAGGCATAGATTCGACTCCTGCGGCAACGCGAGTCGTGGAAGTCCAAGGCGGAGCTATTGCCGAAAGCAGACTGATATACCGCAACTTCCAACCCCAAGAGCAAGAGCAAGGATATCAGTGGACTCAAAAACTCGACGGTCACGGCGAATTTGCCGAGCCGATTTATAAAGACGGCCGCATATACGTAGGCACGGTCGACGACGGATACCCCAAGAAGTGCGGAATATACGCGCTTGACGCAGAGAGCGGAAATATCATTTGGAAGTATTCGACGAAAAATTCAATACGCAATTCTTTCCAAGTCGTCGGCGATAAGGTCGTGGCGCAAGACGTAGAGGGCAGAGTATATTGCATAGACGGCAAAGACGGCAGTCAACTTTGGACGTTTAAGACGGATTTACTCGCGGCGGCGAATACGGGACTCAACGTTCTTGTCGAAGACGGCAGAGTGTATTGCGGCGGAGCGCAGAAATCTTACTGTCTTGATTTGGCAGACGGAAAGGTCATTTGGCAAAAGAAAAACGACAGGGCAAATTCTTCGCCTACTCGTATGATAATCGACGGCAATATGCTTATCGTCGGGTCTCATTGGGACGAGCTTATAGCTTACAACAAGACCAACGGCAAGCGTATTTGGGCCAATGACAAAGAGGGACTGCGTTATCGCACGACTACTCCCGTCGTCGTAGGCGACAGCATTTACGTTGCCGCAGGAGAGAGACTCTTTGAACTCAATAAGGCAAACGGCAAGATCATTAGATACTCGGATACGGGCATAAATCTCGACACGGCTTCTGCGCCGTATATACGAGACGGAGTCGGGTATTTCTGCACGGCTAAGAACGGAGTAGTCGCATACGAACTGTCTACGTTCAATAAGGTCGGCGAATATCGTACGGGTAATGCGATGGCGTTCACGTCGCCGTATACGTCGGGAGAAATAGCGACTGTGGAAAGCAGTATTATGCAAATGGGAGACGACTTAGTCTTCGGAGCGTCCGACGGATACGTATACCGTCTTGACAAAGACTTGAAGTTGATCAAAAAATATTTCGTAGGTTCGCCCGTATTAAGCAGTTTGGCAGTTGTCGGCGAAGAAGTAATAGCGTTGGACTTTTTTGGCAACGTAACCCGAATCAGTCTTAAGTAAAAGGTAAAATAAAAGTCGTTATGATAAGAAAATATAAAAAAGAAGACAGAGAAATCACGCTTGTGATGATGAAGGAGTTTTATTCTTCTCCCGCCGTATTGCATAAGGTGAGCGAAGAGAATTTTTTGAGGACGTTGGACGAGGCGGAATCAGACAGTCCGTATATGGATATATTCGTACTCGAAAGTCAAGGTCATGTCGCAGGCTACGCGCTGACTGCGTATACTTATAGTAACGAGGTCGGAGGCAAAGTCGTGTGGATTGAGGAGCTGTACGTATTGCCGTCTTTTCAATGCAATGGCTTAGGTAAGGAATTCTTGAGTTATATCAAGTCGTCTTTCGGCAACTTCGCAAGAATAAGACTCGAGGTAGAAGAATCTAACGACGGCGCAACTCGACTTTACAGAAGAGAGGGATTTGAATCGCTGAATTACAGACAGTATATTATAGATAAAAATTAAAATTTAATAAAGGGGGGGGACGGCTTATGTTATTAGATGAGAATGGATTGCCCAATGAAATATCCAAAAGCTATCTAAGCGAAGAGCAAAAAGCGGCAATCGTAAGTAAAAAGCTGAGAATGGCAAAGACCTCAATAGTCACGGGAGTGTTGACGTGTTGGGCTTTTTTCGTCGGCTTGGTTTGCTCGGTTTTGACGTTTGTCGATATTAGTCTCCCACTTAAGACTTTACACTTTATTGTGTTCTCAATTATGGTCGTTTCAAGTATTATAAACGGCACTTGCAGTTCTAGGGCAATAGCAAAGGTAAATCGCGAGCAGGTGCTTGAGGGCAAAGATTTGAGATGCGTCAAAGCCGGCGTAATAATGTCGAGAATATCGTTGGTATTATGCGCCGTTTGGGTAGAAATGTTTTTTATGCTTATTTTTCTTGTTTGATCCAAAAACTTCATTTTAGTTTCTATTTAACCAATTCGCAGCAAATCTTTAAATAATTATGTAGAATTTACATATTTTTTATATTGCAAGTATTATAAATATGTTGTAAAATAAAGTTACCCAATTGATATAGCATTGGGAAATAAAGAGGAGCTAAATATGAGATATTGCAAAAAATGCGGAACCCGTCTTGATGACTTTGACAGTTATTGCGGCAGTTGCGGAACCAAAGTGGAAGACAGCGCCTACCGCTCAAGCGACTATGCGCGCGACGATAGGGCTAATGACGGACAAGACAAGCGCACGACGGTAGAGGATTCTATCAATAATATCACTGACGTGGTAAGCCAAAATTCGGAATCGTTTTTGTGCTTTTTGTTGGGTATACTGTCCGTTACGGTTGGCACGTTCGTTTGCGCAATCATCAGCTTGGTGTTCGGCAAAAAGGCTGTCGAGGAAGGTCAGGACAAAGACGAAAAGTGCGCAACGTTTTGCAAAGTCGGCAGAATATGTTCAATAATTTCCATTGTATTGACAGTCGTCGCAGTCGTTGCAGTCGTTTTGAGCGTCATTATTTCGGTGGTTTTGCCGTTGATCATATCTATTTAAACTAAGGAGGTTGTATGAAATACTGTAGTAATTGCGGTTCGCAAGTCGAAGAGAGCGACGTCTATTGCGGATATTGCGGCAGCAAATTAAAAGAGGACACTGAGCCTCAAGAGAGAGCGTCGAGTCGTCAGGATTTTCAAGAAGATTCATTCGTGGGAGCTGACTTTTCCGACGATTTCGGCAATGTGAACGAGGATTTCGGCAAAAGCGAAAGCTTTGATAATACTCGTGAAGAGAAAGTTCGCGAAGAAAGAGAAAATGTTACGTTTTCGTCTTCGACGGGTAGTGAGTCCAATTCCGGGCACAAACAACTGTTGCATAACAAAGACGCAAAAGACGCTAATACATACGGAATTTTGGCGCTGATTTTTGGTATATTGGGCGGTGTTCTGGGAATCGTATTCGGCATTTTGGGACTTGTCAAATCCAAAAAAGCGCTTGAACTTTGCAATACCGGAGAATATGACGGCAAGCCAAATGCAAGCAACGGCAGAATCCTGTCGATAATCGGCATCGTGCTTTGCGCAATATGGATATTCTTTTGGCTTTTTTAAGATTTGACTTCATGTGAGTGACTTAGGCGAGGTGTTTATGCCTCGCCTGTTTTATTAAATATAGGGCTTGAATTTGCTTTATTTTTGTGGTAATATATAAATTAGCGATAACGGAAAACAATTTAAGGAGCGGAAAATGAATATAATACCTTTGCCAATTAAAGTCTCAAAAATGAGCGGAAGCATTGCGCTTGGAAAAGACAGCGCCGTCACGGGAGCTTTTGACAAAACCAAGTCTTTGTTGAAAGAGTTTTTGGCTGATAGAGAAGGCGGAGCAAATAATGACGTCTTGTTTTCTATCGACGAGAGTTTGCAAGACGAGGCTTATAGCATAGAGTGCCGAGAAAATAAGGTGGTCATAAGCGCAAACTCCGAAAGCGGAGCTTTTTATGCGTTTATGACGTTGAAGCAAATCTTTACGCAAGACGGATTGCAAAGAGCCAATATCGAAGATAAGCCCAACTATAAATACAGAGGCTTTTCGCTTGACTGCGCGCGTCACTTTTGGCGAGTGGAAAAAATCAAGCAAATTCTTGACGTCATGGCGCACCTCAAGATGAACGAGTTCCATTGGCATTTGACCGACGATCAAGGGTGGAGAGCGCAGATAAAGAAATATCCTTTGCTGACGCAAAAAGGCGCAATTCGCAGACGCACGCCGCTTTCGCCTAAAGCTTTTATGGGATCTGGAGATTGGGGATATGACGAGAACGAGTACGGACGAGGCTTGTTCTATACCCAAGACGATATGAGAGAAATCGTCGCTTACGCCAAAGAAAGGCATATCGAGGTCGTACCCGAGATAGATATGCCGGGGCATATGGTTGCGGCAATTTCTTGCTATCCCAAGTTGTCGTGCGCAGAAGAGCAAGTGGAAGTAAGTACCCGTTGGGGAGTATTGGATAACATATGCTGTTGCGGAAAAGACGACGTGTATAACTTTGCAAAAGACGTCATTGACGAACTTTGCGAGATTTTTACGGGCAGGTTTTTCCATATCGGCGGAGACGAAGTGCCCAAGACGCGCTGGAAGAAGTGCCCCTGCTGTCAGGAAAAAATCAAACAATTGGGACTCAAAGACGAAAATGCTTTGCAAGGGTATTTCAACAATGAAATGGCAAAATATCTCCGTACCAAAGGCAAACGAATGATAGGTTGGAATGAAATGCTCGACGCAAAAGATATCATGGACAACGATATCGTGGCTCAATGGTGGGTAAGGCACAGCGTCGGCAATAAAAACGAATTCGATTGGATGGCGAAGGGCGGTAAATGTCTCTTATCTATGGTAAATTACGTCTATATGGATCATCCTTACAACGTAAGACCGCTAAAGAAAACCTACAATTTCTCGGCAAAAACGTTGGGAGTAAAGGACGAAAGTAATATTTTGGGTATGGAAATTCCGCAGTGGGTGGAATATATCAGAGACGAGAAAAAACTCGATATGCTCACTTACGCCCGCTTGGTTGCTTTCAGCGAAGTGTGCTGGACGAAACTCGAGCAGCGCAACTATTCTGACTTTGAAAGCCGCCTGGAAAATCTGAGAGCATACTTCGATAAATTGGGCTGTAAAATTTGTCCTCCGAAAATATATAGGGGCAAAACCTATCCGCTCAGCGCGTTTACTTACGCCCTCAAATGGAATCTGTGGCGAAGCAAACCCGATTATGAGTTTGAACAACTTAAGAATATGCAAAAATCTGAAAATAAAAGATAATCTAATGCCGATAATATTTATGTGAGATGCTTATTCTTAAATAAAGATAATAATATTATTAATTAAGTTGAATGTTGAGCGACGATGTGCTATAATATTCAAATATAATAGTGGACTTAGGAGAAGTTATTATGGAGAAGAGAATATATTTAAGTTCTCCGCATATGTGCGGGAAGGAAATGCAATATATACAAGAGGCGTTTGATACTAATTGGGTTGCGCCGCTTGGTAAAAATGTCGAAATGTTTGAAAAAGAAATGTGCGAATATATCGGCAGACCATACGCTGTCGCTTTGTCAAGCGGAAGCGCCGCAATACATTTGGGATTGAAATATTTAGGCGTTGGACAGGACGATATAGTGTTTTGTTCAAGTTTTACGTTCAGCGGCTCTTGCAACTCAATACTTTATCTTAATGCAAAACCTGTCTTTATAGACAGCGATTATGAAAGTTATAATATGAGTCCGAGAGCATTGGAAAAAGCGTATGAGTTGTATCCTAATCCAAAGGCAATTATAATAGTAAATCTTTACGGACAACCTGCGGAGTATGACGAACTTTTGGCTATTGCAAAAGCGCACAATACTCCCGTACTGGAAGATTCCGCAGAAAGTTTAGGCGCAACGTATAAAGGAAAACAGACTGGTAATTTCGGAGATATATCAATTTTCTCTTTCAATGGAAACAAGATTATTACTACTTCTGGCGGTGGAATGTTGATGTGCAATGATAAAGAGACCAGAGATAAAGTCTTGTTTTGGGCCACGCAATCAAGAGAAAAATTTCCGTGGTATCAACATGAAGAAGTGGGCTACAATTACAGACTAAGTAATATCTGCGCAGGTATTGGCAGAGGACAAATGCGCGCGCTTGATGAGAGAGTTGCGCAAAAAAGACATATTCACGATTTGTATGCAAAAGCGTTTGCCGATAATAAATACGTTGATACCGTGCCTACTTTTGAAGGTGCGCACTCTTCGTTTTGGTTGACAGGCATTACTCTTACGAAAAATTGCAAAGCAAATTTTATGGATATTATAAAAGCGCTTGAAGCAGAAAATATTGAAAGCCGTCCGGCTTGGAAGCCAATGCACACGCAGCCGATATTTAAAAATTGCGGTTTTGTTTCACATCTTGATGAAGGAAGCGTATGTGAAGACTTATTTAATAGAAGTATGTGTTTGCCAAGCGATACAAAAATGAGCGACGAGGAAGTTCTGTTTGTTGCAAAAGTTGTAAACGACACGATTAGTAAAATTCAAAATCAATAATTTAATTAGCAGAATATGATAACTAAGGCAAAGGAACAAAAAAACAACGATACAGAGTTTTATATATACCAGCATTGTTTGATGGCTAATAATGCTCCTCATATTTTAGTGGACGAGAAAATAGTTATAAAAGAGTTAACCAAATCCAAGGCGTGGTTTGCTCAATATACTACGGAATTTGATGTGACTCAACCTACTACTTGGTGGTATTGCATTAAAGATGATAAGTATGATATAGGCTCATTTAAGGCTAAGGCTAGATATGAGGTAAATAAAGGTAGGAAAAACTTTTTTGTAAAAAGTATTTGCCCATTGGAATATAAAAAAGAAATATTTGATATTGATATTAAAAAATTTGCAGATTACCCGGAATCTTATCGACCTATACTTTCGTCAACGGCAGAAGAACATATAAAAAAAGTTGTTAAAGATGGCGATAGCTGGTTTGGGCTTTTCTCAAAAGAGAATTCTTCTTTGGTAGGATATGCAATAGTCTTAGAAAAAGAAGAATTTGTGAATCTATCAGTCGTCGCTATAGATCCAGATACTTATAAGAAAAATTCTTCGGCAGGTTTGGTAGATGGGATTTTGTGTTATTATCAAGATAGTGAGAAAGCTATCTATATTTGTGACGGCGCAAGAAATATACGACATCAAACAAATTATCAAGATTTTTTAATTTCTACATTTGAGTTTAGAAAAGCTTATTGTCGTATCAAAATTAAATATAAATGGTGGGCAGGTATTTCAGTATTTTTATTGAGACCATTTAAAAAATTGCTATTAAAGTCAAATAAAGGTTTCTTTTATAACTTAGGTTGCATATTGAGATTAGATGAATATGCTAGAAATTCACAAAAATAGGGAGCGATATGTATAGACATTTTCTAAAACCATTATTAGATATTTTAAGTAGTTTTTTAGCAATAATTGTGTTGTTGCCGTTTTTCATTATTTTTACTCCCATAGTTGCTATAGCTATGAGAGGTAATCCTTTTTTTGTACAGAAGAGACCCGGCAAAAATGGTAAAATATTTAAAATGTTAAAATATCGTACTATGACAAATGCGAAAGATAATGAGGGTAAATTATTGCCAGATGATGAAAGATTAACTAAGTTTGGCAAATTAATGCGTTCACTTTCCATTGATGAATTGCCTGAACTTTTTAATATTTTTATAGGACAGATGAGTGTTATAGGTCCTAGGCCGCAATTAGTAAGAGATTTGGTTTTTATGAATGAAGACCAAATCAAGAGACAGATGATTTGTCCCGGTTTAACAGGTTGGGCACAGGTTAACGGACGGAACAACGTAACTTGGGAAGAAAAATTTTCTTTTGATTTATATTATTTGGAAAAACAAAGTTTATGGCTCGATTTAAAAATACTTTTTATGACAGTATTTAAAGTATTTGCAAAGAAAGATATTAATACGGAGGGTATGGAAACGGCAGAGGATTTTGGAGATTATCTTTTACGTACTCAAAAAATAGATGATGCTTATTACTATAAGATGCATGATTATGCCGATTTTTTGATAAGTAAAAAGCGATATAATATTGACATTATTCATTCGATTCAAAGTAATGATGATATAGACGTAGAAGATTACTCAAAATATTCAGTGTTGATGACTGTTTATAAGAATACAGTCTTGGAGTATTTAAAGGACAGTCTGGAATCTATGCTAAATCAAACGATAGAGCCAGAGCAGATCGTGATAGTTTTTGATGGTCCTGTACCTAATGATGTGCGAGATTATCTGTATGAGCATAGAAATAATCAGCCAAAATTATTTACTATAGTAGAACTTGAAGAAAATAGGGGACAAGGGTTAGCAGCTAGGGCTGGAATGGAACTATGTCGTAATCAATTGATAGCCAGAATGGATGATGATGACATATCTGTAATAGATAGAATGGAAAAGCAACTTGCTTTCTTAAATGAAAATCGAGATGTAGATGTGCTTGGCGGAAATATTTCGGAGTTTGTAGGAGATACGACGAATATTGTTGGGAAGCGAGTTGTCGAGCAAAGGCATATTGATATATTAAAGTATCAGCGTTCAAGGTGTCCATTTAATCAGCAAACAGTGGTATTCAAGAAGAGCAAAGTAGAACAGGCAGGAGGATATAAAGATTGGCATTTTAATGAGGATAGCTACTTATGGTCAAGAATGACATTAGCAGGTTGTACTTTTGCCAATTTAGCCGACACATTGGTTTACTTTAGGTTGAGTGAAGCAGTATATAAAAGAAGAGGTGGACTTAAATATTATAAGAGTGAAAAAAAATTCTTTAAATTTATGTATCGCAATGGAATTATATCTTGCTTAGATTACCAAAAGGCAAAATTAGTTCGTATCATAGTACAAGTATTGATGACAAATAAATTTAGACAATGGTTTTTTAAAACTTTTGCTAGATCAAAGTAGACAAAGACGTAATAAAAATTAATAGTTGGTCTGTCAAGTATTATAAATTATTATCAGAATAAGGATATAGTGCATGGCTTAAAAATTGAGGAAAAAAATGAATGAAGAATTGAGTTTAGAACAATTAAAAAGCATCGAAATAAGGCTATTATCGGATGTTAATAAGATATGCGAAAAAGAGGGATTTCGCTATTCGTTGGGTGGCGGTACGCTACTAGGCGCAGTAAGACATGGCGGCTTCATTCCATGGGATGATGATATAGATATCATGATGCCCCGTCCAGATTATGACGCTTTTATATCGTATTGCTTGTCTCATGAAGAAGTACCTTTTAAGATAAAATCTTGGGAGACGGATAAAACATACGTCGATTTATCCGCAAAAATTTATGACGCTCAAACAGTGCTTATTGACGACAATACTTGTGATTATGAAGATAAGATAGGAGTGTTTATTGATGTGTTCCCAATAGATGGATTGGCTAATAACTATAAGCGCGCAAAAAAAGTATTTAATGCTACGACATTTAAAAGAGAGCTTCTAGTTGCAGCGAAATGGAAAAAATATTTTAAGTCCAAGACTCATGCTTGGTATTATGAACCTTTTAGATTTGGTATGTTTTTGCTTAGTCGTTTTGTAAATAAGCAAAAACTATTTGATAAGATTCAAGAAAAATATAAAAAGATTGATTTTGATAAAGTCAAATTTGCTGCGGCTGTAGGCGGATCGTATCGTAAAAAGGAAATTCTTGAACAAAGTGTATTTACAAATTTGAATAAGTTGATTTTTGAAAATGAGGAGTTTTGCGCTATTGCTCAGTACGACACGTATCTATCAAGCATTTACGGAGATTATATGAAGTTGCCGCCAGAGGAAAAGAGAGTGTCGCACCATTCATTTAAAGCTTATTACAAGGAGAGGGATGATAAATGAATACCGTAGCAGTTTTGCTTAGTACGTACAACGGCGAAAATTTTCTAAAAGAACAACTTGATAGTATTTTAAATCAAAGCGGAGTTTTAGTTGAGCTTTTTATTCGTGATGACGGTTCAAAAGATTCAACTTTAGAAATGTTGACGGCTTATGCGGAAAAGTATAACAATATCCACGTATTAATTGAAGAAAACGTTGGTGTAGGTAATAGTTTTATGAATTTGCTATATTATGTTGGTAATGGATATGACTATTATTCTTTTGCGGATCAGGATGATATTTGGGAAGAGAATAAATTGTTTGAAGCTGTTTCAATGCTTTCTCAAAGTGATATGTCGTTGTATGCCTCAAATCAAGAGTGTGTGGATAAATATGGTAATTCGCTTGGTTTAAGATATGGTTTAGATAGTATAATCCATCTTGACCCTGTCGCAATATTGGAAAAGAATATGTTGGCAGGTTGTACTATGGTATTCAAGCGCAGTTTGTATGAAATTATTACAGATAAAAAAAGCAGACCTACCCAGGAATTATTGCGAAATAGACTTCATGACGTATGGGTAGCTATGACGGCATCTATAAACGGAGGAATATTATACGACGAAAGGTCTTTTATTAAGTATCGTCAGCATGAAAATAACGTTGTTGGAGCTAATAACAATGGATTTGTCAAAAAATTCAAAGAAAAGTCTGAAAAAGTATTCAATAAAAAGTTTCGCAATGGCAGGAGTTGGTTGGCAAAAGAAATTTTCGAAAGGTTTCCCGATCAGGTTGAAAATTTTCCAGTGATTAAAGTTTGCGCAGATACTAATACTTTTAGTGGAAAACGTAGATTGATTAAAAATAATAAATTGCTTCGTTCGTATTCAAAAGAAAGTTACCTTGGTTTCTTTCTAAAAGTAATGTTTGGATATTTTTAAATAATAGGAGGAATGCTCAATCTAAATGGCTGTTTTGATGTTAGTAATTTTCTTGGCGCTTTTAGCGACAGCATATTTTTGGGGTAAGCGTGATTTGCTTTCGCCTTGGTTTTTACTGTGCCTTGCTATGCTGACATCGTACTTCATAGTTTTGTTGAATTATAAAAACTGGGAAGTTAGGATAAATGGAACTTTTGTAATTTACATTACCACGGCTTTAATTTCGTTTGGTATCGGCGCAGTTGTCTCCAAATCATTTGCATCGAAAAAACTCGTTGCCACCACATCAGTAGAAAGAGTATCGTTAAAAAAAGAATTGCCACAAAAAAACTATCCGGAGATATTTTTCATTGTAGTTTCCGTTATGGCGGCCGGATTATATTGTTTTAAACTTTTGTCCGACGTTGGAGGAAGCGGCACGATAAGCGAAAGAATCAGACACATATATGATAGTGTTGTCGCTGGATATTCCCCTGGCTTTGCATTTAATCAATGTCTTGAGTTGGTAATAGCTATAGCATACATCAATACTTACAGACTCTTTCAAGAAATTTATTCTCGAGGTAGGGCATTCAGCATTATAAATTTAAGTATTCCGTTGTTTATTTTTATAATTGCCGTTATGATATCTTCTGACAGAAACATATTTTTAAGATTTGCTATTTATTTTATTTGTTTGTTCGTACTTTTCTTTAGAGAGAATTCCAAAAAGAAAAATATAAACAAAAGTATCGTCTTTAAAGTAGCATTTCTTTTATTGTTACTAATGATTATTTTCTTTCTTTTAGGTAAAAGTAAACAATATGGCTCTGGAATTTTTAGATCGTTGAGCATATACGGCGGCTCGGGGCTCTATGTTTTCAATTTATGGATAGAGGATTTTAGTGAGCCGCTATTATACGGACAATCTGCTTTTTCCGAATTTATTAAAGTGTTTAATTCAATCTTTGGACATGTGGGATTGACTTTGCCTGACGCGCAGGTTAATAGATTCGATGCGTTCATAGAATTTAATTCTTCCAACGGATACGTATTCAGTTCTAATATTTATACCGCGTTAAAACCCTATGTGGAAGATTTTGGGTTCTTTGGAGTTATACTATTTCCATTTGCGATAGGGATGTTTTATCAAAAGCTTTATATGAGAATGAGAAAGAGTAAATACGGATACAATTGGATTTTGTACTGTATGCTCATTTATCCAATAGTATTTTTCCCAATATTGGAGCAGTTGATAAGGAGATTTCATCTAGGTTTTGTTTATGAAATCGTTTGGTTATCATTGGTTTATTATTTCGTTTATGGTAGGATAAAAGTGCGGAATGAAGAAATAAATACGGCTAAACTATCTACAAAAAGACTTGACAATGGAGGAGTATAGAATGAAGAATATAGGAGTGATTTTTGCAGGTGGCGTGGGAAGCCGAATGAAAAGTAAAACAAAACCGAAACAATTTTTGGAAATATATGGCAAACCGATAATTATACACACCTTGGAGCATTTTGAGAATAACCCCGAGATCGACGACGTAGTAATTGCATGCGTTAAAGAGTGGATACCGTATCTTAAGGAATTGTTATATAAATTTCGAATAGAAAAAGTCAAAAAAATCGTGGAAGGCGGAAGTACAGGGCAATTGTCAATTTACGAAGGACTTAAGGCGGCAAAGGATATAGTTGGCAATGAAAATGCGATAGTTCTAATACACGACGGCGTACGTCCGTTAATAAACTCAAAACTACTGTCTGAAAACATACGTTGCGTAAAAGAACATGGCTCTGCCATTACTGCAGGAATAGTGAAAGAAACAATCGTTGTGTTAAGCGACGACGGAGTGATAGAACAAGTGCCTTTACGTAAGAATTCCAGAGTTGCAAAAGCTCCGCAGAGCTTTTATTTAGAAGATATACTCAACGTTCATGAAAAAGCGTTGAGTAACGGTTCTTTTGATTCAATTGACTCTTGTACCCTGATGAAAGCTTATGGATTTACGTTGCATATGATTGACGGCCCTTATGAAAATATAAAAATCACAACTCCCGATGATTATTATACAATGCGCGCTATAATGCAAGCAAAAGAAAACGCTCAAATTTACGGATATGACGATCAAGAGGAGTAAAGGTATGAAGGATTTTTCCGCTTTTGAAGGCAAAAGAGTTTTGATAACTGGAGCAAATGGTTTGATAGGGAGAGCGCTTACGAGCAGACTTGTACAATGCGGAGCAACAGTGATCGCAATGGTAAGAAACGAACAAAAGGCTCGCGCAGTTTTTTCTGATATTGACGATGGAAGTATTGAGTATTTAGTTGCGGATGTGACGACAGTAGAAGCGAGAAATATCAATGCTGATTATGTTATTCACGGAGCAAGTATCACATCAAGCCGCGCTTTTATAGAAAAACCTGTTGAAGTTATAATGTCTGCGGTTTTAGGTGCGAAAAATTTGCTAGAGATAGCGCGTGTAAATAATGTAAAATCTTTCGTTTATTTGTCGTCGATGGAAATTTATGGGGCTCCGTCAGACGACGCAAAAATTTTGGAAACCAATGCGTCGAATTTAAATACCATGACGCCAAGATCGGGATACCCGGAAAGCAAGCGTTTGTGCGAGTGTTTATGCGCATCCTACGCTGTGCAATACGGAGTGCCAACGAAAGTAGTCAGGTTAACGCAAACGTTTGGTGAAGGGGTAAGTTATGACGATTCGCGCGTATTTGCAGAATTTGCCCGTTGTATCTTGGAAAAAAGAGATATAGTGCTGAAAACTAAAGGTGAGACAAAGAGAAATTATTTATATACTGAAGATGCTGTCGAAGCTATAATGACGGTTCTTTTATTCGGTGATGTTGGAGAGGCATATAATGCGGCTAACGAAAATACTTATTGCAGCATTTATGAGATGGCGAAAATCGTTGCAAATAATTTCGGTGAAGGACAAGTGAAAGTAAGGATAGAAGAAGAAAACGATATTTCACGTTTTGGATTTGCGCCTACTTTGAAGATGAATCTTGATTGTAGCAAACTCAGATCATTGGGGTGGCATGCGCACGTTGGATTAGAGACTGCATTTGAGCGTATGATTGAGTATATGAAAAATATAAAAACGGAAAGGAGAAGCTAAGGCGATAAAATGGCGCAACGTATTACCACAAAAAAATTTGCGACTAACGTTATAGTATCCCTCGGTACACAAGTTATATCGATGGCTGTAAGTTTTTTGCTTAGTTTGATAGTGCCTAAATACATAGGTAAAATTTCTTATGCTGACTGGCAAACTTATGTTCTTTACGTCAGTTATGTGGGAGTGTTGCATTTTGGTCTGTTAGACGGAATAGTATTGCGTTACGCAAAGTACGATTATGAAGAGCTTGATAAAGCCAGATTGCGTTCGCAGTTTACGATATTGCTTATATTTACTTCACTCGTCACTATTTCAATGGCAGCTGTTTCACTTTCTGTCTTAGATGGATCAAACAGATTGATTTTTTCGCTTGTTGCAATAGGTGTTGTAACAAAAAATATTGTTACTTACAGTCTTTATATGCTGCAAATTACCAATCGTATTGGGAAATATGCAATTTTGGTAATTGCGCAAAGGTTGACTTACGGTATAGTAGTAATTATTTTGTTGGCATTGAAAGTAGATGATTTTGTTTGGTACTGTATAGCGGATCTTTGTGGCGATGTAGTAGGAATAATAGTTGGATTAATCTGCAATAGAGGTCTATATTTGGGACGTTCTTTACCTCAAAAGGAAGCGTTTAAAGAACTTGGAACTAATATAGCGTCGGGAATAGTTTTGATGATGGCAAATTGGTCGGCAATGCTTATGATCGGAAGCGCAAAAATGATTATTCAATGGCATTGGGACAAAGTGACGTTTGGACAAGTATCTTTTGCTTTCTCTGCATCAAACGTTTTTCTTACGTTTATTACGGCAATAAGCGTGGTGCTGTTTCCGTCTTTGAAGAGAATAGACCAAGAAAAACTTTCTGAGATGTACAAAAAGATAAGAGATATTTTGTCGCCATTGTTATTCTTTGCAATGATATTTTATTTTATTGGCTGTAAAATATTGGAAATTTGGTTGCCGCAATATACCGATAGTCTAACTTGGCTGGGAATCTTGTTGCCAATAATAATTTATACATCTAAAGTTAGTCTTCTTACAAATAATTATTTAAAAGTTTATCGCAAAGAGAAAACGATGCTGATTGTTAATTTGATTTCAATTGCAATGGGCATAGCAATATTT
>CAMWVR010000015.1 GCA_947177795.1 uncultured Clostridia bacterium
GGATATATTAGGAAAATAAAATAAATATTTGCTACATGTCGTAATTAGAGTTGGTTCCTCTCACTTTATATCCAACTCCTTTGCGCGCCACCGAAAGGTGGCGCGTAGAGTTAGAGAAAATGCTATCAAAGGAACTTGCCGACGGCAAGATATTAAAGCGATAAGACAAAAGCAAAAACAATGGCACAAGGAGAAAGTAAACGCCTAGGGTAAATAACTTTGGTCATATTGTTAATATCAAGTCGTTGGCAAGTGTAAAAAAATAAAGGAAAGCAAGTTTAAGATCAAAAAGTTGAAATAATTCTAAATTTGCGCTTTTAGATCGAAAAATGTATCTGATGTTAAGTAAAGTTGACAACATGTAAACTGAAGTTACTTGTAATTATGTAAGTTATGCCTTAAAATAAGAACGTAAGCAACGAAAGCGTTGCGATACAAAATTCAAAGTAGGCTAAAATAAATTGATGATATACCGATCTGCATAGTGACGTATATCATAGACACCGAAGAGCGCGTTGCCGTAAGGCGGCGCGCTTTTCTATTGACAATATTATCGATTGAATCGACGGATATTTTTGGCCGTTGAAATGCGCTTGCCATGCAAGAGATAATAAATTATAATATCATTATGAAGTACGCAGTGATAGACGTAGGCTCCAATTCGGTACGACTTATGGTCAGCGAGGAGCTTGAGCGAATTTACAAGAAAATTAATACTACGAGGCTTGGCATGGGACTTGCTTTGACGGGACGGCTTGACGGCGATAGAATGGCAGAGACAGCGGCCGCAGTAGAGCAGTTCGTCCAAGAGGCAAAAGCCGAACTGTGCGAAGAAATATTCGTGTTTGCAACAGAAGCCGTGAGGAGCGCCGCCAACAGAGAGGAGTTTGTCGCTCTTTTGGCAGACAAGGGTATTGACGTCGAAGTGGTTGGCAGCGAAGACGAAGCGAAATTGGGATTTGCGGGAGCTTATACGCAAGGAGTATGTTGCATACTTGATATCGGCGGCGGAAGCGCAGAACTCGCCGTGGGTGATAGCGACGGACTGTCGTACGCTAAAAGTCTGCCGATAGGTCTTATGAGAATATATGACAAATGCCAAGAAGACATCGTGGCTATCGACTCATACGTAGCAGATATTATAAGCCAATATGGCAAAACGCCGAATTTCGACAACTTGCTCGCAATAGGCGGAACGGCAACGACTTTTGTCGCAATAAAAGAGAAGATGACGAGCTACGATTCCAACGTCGTCGACGGATACGTGTTGACAAAAAGCGATATAGAGGAAATGACGGAAAGAATACGTTTGATGAGCATGCAAGACAGACTGCTTTTGCCCGGTTTAGAACCAAAGCGAGCCAACGTAATAGTGGGCGGTGGCAGACTGCTTTCGGCGATCATGGAGATGCTGGGGCGCGATTCGCTCATAGTCAGGGATAGCGACAATCAGGAGGGGTATTTATACGTTCGGCTGTATGTTCGGCGAGAAGAGAGTCGTCGCAATTTTACACGGCAATAATGCTCTCCATACTTCTTCAAACTCACTTGACGTACATATAGTACGCCTGCGTTCGTTTTCATCGTCTGAAAAACATTTTTACTCGTGAAAATTTTGCGCCGCTCTTTTCTTGCCGAACGAAGGGGCGTTTAAAAATAGCGTTGTCACCTCGACCGTAGCGGAGAGGTCTCTATCCGAATAAAAAGAAATTTTTAAAAATTTCAAAAAACTCTTGACAAATGTATTTTTTTCATTTATTATTGTAAAGCATTGACAAAAGCTATTTAATATCGCGGGTTGGAGCAGTGGTAGCTCGTCGGGCTCATAACCCGAAGGTCGTTGGTTCGAATCCTTCACCCGCAACCATTATCGCCGGTGTAGCTTAGTTGGTCTATAGCGGTCGGTTCATACCCGACAGGTCATTGGTTCAAATCCGATCACCGGTACCAAAAAATACGGACTTCATCAGAAGTCCGTATTTTTACTTATTGCCTTTAATCTTTTCGATTTTGATTATTTGCTAATTTCAAGAGTGGGTTTTAATAGGGCTATTTTTATTTATCTTTTTTGCGTCGTAATTCTTGTTAACTCTCATTGCGTTGAGAATCGCAACTATTGCCACGCCTACGTCGCCAATTACGGCGAGCCACATGCCCGTCACGCCGAATGCTGAGAGCAGCATTATCAAAAGCTTGACGGCAAGGGAAATAACGATATTTTGCATTACGACAGCCATCGTCTTTTTGGCTATGCGTTTTGCGGTGGCGATGCCTCGCAGGTCGTCTTGCATAAGCACTATGTCTGACGCTTCGATTGCGGCGTCGCTTCCTACGCCGCCCATGGCTATGCCTATGTCGGAGCGCATAAGCACGGGCGCGTCGTTGATACCGTCGCCGACAAAGCACAGAACGTCGCCTTTATTTTTGTCGGCAAGCATTTTTTCTACGTTTTCCACTTTGTTTTGCGGCAGTAAAGAAGCCTTGTAACTTGTCAATCCAAGCTCTTGAGCTACACTTTTGGCAACTGCCTCATTATCGCCCGTAAGCATTACGGTACTGCAATTCATTTGGTTGAGCGCAGATACCACGGATTTTGCCTCGGCTTTTATTTCGTCGCTTATCAGCAAAGAGCCGACGAATTCGTTGCAGTGAGCCACGTATACCACCGTGCCGACGCCGTCTTGAGGTGTATACGACACGTCGTTGTCGAGCATAAGTTTTTCGTTGCCGCAATATATGACGTCTTTGTCTTTTGTCGCGATTACGCCTTGTCCCGCGACGTTGGTAACGGTATAGCCCGTCGGGACTTCTTTGCCGTAGCATTCAATAATTGATTGGGCAATGGGGTGGGACGAGCCTTGTTCGGCGATTGCGGCAAGGCGCAATATCTCTTCTTTGTTCTCTTGAGGACAAATTGCAGTGACTGCGAAGTTGCCTTTTGTCAGCGTGCCCGTCTTGTCAAATACGAAGATGTTGGCTTTGTTCAAAAGTTCGAGATAATTGGAGCCTTTGACGAGTATGCCGTGTCTTGAGGCTGCGCCTATTCCTGCAAAGAAAGAAAGGGGAATCGACACGACGAGAGCGCAAGGGCAGGATACCACCAAAAAACTCAACGCTCTGTATATCCAACTATACCAATCCTTTGTAATTATGCCGGGGATGATCGCAAGAAGCAGCGCCGAGCATACGACTATTGGCGTATAGTATTTTGCAAACTTCGTGATGAAGTTTTCCGCCTTGGATTTGCGAGACGACGCATTTTCAACGAGTTCCAAAATCTTTGACACGGTTGAGTCGTAGAATACTTTGCTTACTTTGACGTGCAGTTGCGACGTCATATTGACGCTTCCGCTTATCACGTCTTCGCCAACGTTCACTTCGCGGGGCATTGATTCGCCCGTCAAAGCCTTGGTGTCCAAAGTCGAACTGCCTTTGATTATCACGCCGTCGAGCGGTATCTTTTCTCCTGCGTTTATGACGATAATATCGCCTACCTCAACTTCTTCGGGATCGACTTGTTCTACGGTTTCGCCTCGCATCAAGTTGGCGTAATCGGGACGAATGTCCATGAGCGACGATATTGATTTGCGTGATTTGCCCGTCGCATAGCCTTGGAAAAACTCTCCCACTTGATAGAACAGCAACACGGCGCAAGCCTCGTCAAATCCCTCAATGTCTTTGCCTGCAACGCCCGTATATATGCCGAGGGCAAACGCGCCAATCGTCGCCACGCTCATCAAGAAGTTTTCGTCGAGTATCTGACCGTGAGCAATGTTGCGCGCGGCTTTGAAAAGCACGTCGTAGCCGATAATAATATAGATCGCAAAATATAGGCAGAATGGCAGCAACCAGCCAAGTTTGCTACCCGTAGCTCCTGCCAAGTATATGGTTTTGTCGACTATCATTACAATCAAAAACGCCGCAAGAGCGACGAGTATTCTCGTCAGATTCTTTTTTTGTTTTTTGCTCAGATTTACTTTTTTCATATCAATATCCTTATATATTATATTCAAAATACGCGTTGTCAAACGATTGCTTTGTTGAACAACTATTCAATTATATCCTATTAAAAAACGGGAAAGACATTTTACCCGTATTGAGCGGGGGAGAGCCAAGATAGCTCGCCCCTATACGCCGGAGCCGTCAGCGGATTATTCTCGTATCAGGCTCGACTTTTTTGCAAACTTTTACGACTTCGTCCATTATTTCTTCAAAACGAGCGTCGTCGGCTTCGATCGTCATTTTTTGAGTCAAGAAGTTGACGTTGATTTGAGATACGCCGTCGATTTTTGCGATATTACGTTCCATTTTGGCGGCGCAATTTGCGCAATCCAAGTCCTCGAGTTTAAAAATCTTTTTCATAAAACCTCCATTATTTTTATTCGTTGACGTGACTAAGACCGCATTGCATAATTAAAGTAACGTGGTCGTCGTCCAAAGAATATTTGACTTCTTTGCCTTCTTTGACGCCCTTGACGAGTTTGATATTGCGGAGCACTCGCAATTGGTGCGATACGGCTGATACGCTCATATCGAGTATATCGGCAATTTCGCCTACGCATAAGTCGGCAACTTGCAGACAACTCAATATCTTTGCTCTCGTCGGATCTCCAAGCGCCTTGAAAAGCTCGGCTAAAGCGTAAGTCGTATCCTCGCTGGGCAATTGTTCTCTTATTGACGTCGTCTTGTCTTTTTGGTCTTTCATAATCCCTCATTACACTTGAATAGTTATTCAACTGTTCAATACTAGTATATTCGCCCGTTTTGATTTTGTCAATACTTTTTTGCAAAAAATTTTGAATTTTTTGACGGAGTGGGCGAGCGCAATCTTTAAAGAGTATTGCAAGGGTTGCAATACTCTTGAGTATATGGTAATATTATGTAAACAACAATTATTAAATTTTAGGTGTGATATGGGAAAGAGTAACTTTGCGGTATTCATATTGTGTTTGGTCATCTTTATCGTATTTGCGGCGGGAGGTTCTTTTGCTTTATACAAGAACGTGTCAAAAACAGAAGGTTTCGTCAAGACGGAAGCGGTAGTAGTGGATTACAAGGAAAAGACGGATTACGACGTCGATCGCGGTTATGAAACGATGTATTGCGAAATCGTAGAATATACCGTCGACGGACAGACTTATAGAGCAAGCAATTCCGTATGGACGAACGTACCGGAGGATATAGGCAAAAAAATCGATATCGCTTACGACCCCGATATGCCGTCGAATTGCGTATTTGTCAAAAGCAGTTATATTTTTCCGATGATATGCTTTGCTATTGCAGCAGTTACGTTTGCGGTACTCATAGCGCACGTAGTCACATGTATAAAGTTAAAAAACAGGCATTAAAATTTTGTAAGAATAGGAGAGCGACATGAAAAAGTGGAAAAGACTATTATCAGTATTATTGATCGCCGCAAGCGCAACGACTTGCATATCTTTTTCTGCGTGTAAAAAGATTGATATAAAAGAATATCCGCCTGCCCCAACGGCTTTTAAGTATCAAGTCGACGGCAGTATAGCATTGTCGACCGTAGCAACTGCGCCGACGGAAAATGCAAGCCGAGGATATAGAGGCGAGACGTATATCACGTTGGGACGAAACGAGGCTTATCCCGACAGCAACGAGCCGTATATGCAAAAGCTTGAGAGCGAGTTGAAAAGACTTGAGCCCGACAATATAAAGCTTATGCAGGTATACGTATATCTCATCGAGTATTACAATACGACCATACCCGACAGCGCTTTTGAGCAGTTGAAAGAATATTTGCAGGTCTTCGAGCAAAAGGGACTTAAGATTTTGTTGAGGTTTGCTTACGAGACTGACGAGGGACAGAAAGCAGGTCCTAAGACTTCGGATATAGAGAGACATTGCGCTCAACTCAAAGAGTTTTTTAACGACAATCTAAATCTTTTCAACAAGACGGTCTACGCTCTTCAAATGGGTTTGATAGGAC
Source organism: uncultured Clostridia bacterium (assembly GCA_947177795.1). Taxonomy (GTDB): domain Bacteria; phylum Bacillota; class Clostridia; order Christensenellales; family UBA3700; genus RACS-045. The sequence goes on from CAMWVR010000015.1 coordinate 5,957, forward strand.
TGTGGGGAGAGGGACACGGAAGCGTCCATAGACACAACGTCGGCAGAGTGATAAAGGCGGTTGCCGATATGACGCCGCAAGATACGCCTGTCATGGTGCGCACTCCGCAGATGCTCTCGCAAGTTCCAAAAGATATCGATGATAGATTCGGTATGCATGAAGACTACGTCATTGGATACAACGATCCCTGGGTCGCAATAGCCACCGACGACAAAAACTATTACGCCGTGACCAATAAGTGCAAATACGCCGTGACCGACGGCGAAATGCCTTGGGGACGGGCGGGCGTGCCCATAGATACGATAGGTTCTTTGAAGACCGCCGCAGACTTTGCAATGACGAGTTTTTCGCTGGCTCACAACTATATCGAAGAAGGCGAGCACAGTCTTAAGGCGTGGCAGAGAGAGTTTTTGACGGAGCAGAATCTCAAAGATAATAACTTGCCTTATAATCCGTCGCTGTTGACAGACGGCAAAATCAGCGCTTTTGATTATCTCAAATATCATTTGGGATATCAGTTGGTTGCGTCGAATCTCGAGATAAAAGACGGCAAGGCTTCGTTTATGATCACCAATTACGGCTTTGCATGTCCGTACGGTTACGATATGAAGATATTCGTCGGCGGAAAGCAAGTGGAGCCTCAAGAGGGGTATTCTTGGAACAACCTGACGCAGTTCGGACAAAGCGTATTTAGTTTCCCTTACGGCGGAGGAGATATCGAGGTGGCGTTTGTTAATCGCAGGGATAGCGCAGATACTATAGAGTTCTTCAACGACGTGCCTTACGAGAGCGGCCGCAACGTCATATTGAGAGCGTAGCTATCCAATAAGCGGTATAATAACTAAGGTATGCAAAAGAAAAAACTAAAAGAATTTTTCCGCAATATAATGGCGGAAATATTCGTGGATAAGTACAACTGTATCGTTTGCGACGGCGAGTTGCAAGAGAAGTCTAAGTATGGGCTATGCGAAGACTGTAAGAACAAATTGCGTATTGTCGGTGACAAGATATGCAAAAAGTGCGGCAGACTTCAGCTCAATGAGGCGGACTATTGTCTGACTTGCAAGGAGCATAAGCGTCAATTTGATTTTGCTCGCTCCTGCGTCGTATACGACGACGTGGCAAAAGAAATCGTCAGAGGCATAAAGTTTGGCGGTAAAAAGTACTTTGCAAAGTATATCGCCAATTTTCTCGTCGAGAAATATCAAAGCGCTTTTGACGGAGTGGATATTGACGTCGTAATACCCGTGCCGATGACCAAGAAAGGGAAAGCCGCAAGAGGATTTAATCAATCTTGGGAGATAGCAAAGAGATTTGCAGAAACAGTGGGATTGACAGCCGACGACAAAATTGTTGCAAAGATCAAGGACACTCAGGAGCAGGCAACACTTGGCGGGAAAGAACGAGAGGAAAATATCTTGGGCGCTTTTGAAGTCAAATTGCAAGAGGCTGTCGAGGGGAAAAGCGTACTTATAATAGACGACGTCATGACGACGGGCAGTACGGCAAGCGAGATCGCAAGAGTCTTAAAAGAGGCGAAAGCAAAAGAGGTGTATCTGTTGACTTTTGCGAGCACCAAGTATAAGGTTGAAAAATAAAATAAGACTAATCTTCACAGTCGTTATTGGTTTGATTAGTAAAAATATAATTCTAAACCGCATTGAGGGAAAATATGAAGACAAGATGGTATAAAGACGCAGTAATCTATCAAATTTATCCGCGCAGTTTCTGCGACGGCAACGGCGACGGTATAGGCGATATAAGGGGTATTATTTCAAAACTCGATTATATCAAAAGCCTTTGCGTGGATGCGGTATGGCTTTCGCCCGTCTATAAATCTCCCAACGACGACAACGGCTACGACATAAGCGATTATAAGGATATAATGGACGAGTTTGGTACGCTTGACGATTGGAAAGAGATGATAGACGGTATGCACAGCCGCGGTATTCGCATTATCATGGACTTGGTCGTCAATCATACTTCTGACGAACACGCCTGGTTTGTCGAGAGCCGAAACAAAGACAGCAAGTACAGAGATTATTATATATGGCGCAAGGGCAGAGGTAAGAACGGCAAGAAACCTCCCAACAATTGGACTTCCAATTTCGTAGGACCTGCGTGGGAATACGACGAGCAAAGCGGAGAATGGTATCTGCATTTGTTCTCAAAAAAACAGCCGGATCTCAATTGGGAAAATCCCAACGTACGTCAAGAAGTAGCCGATATATGCAATTATTGGTTTGACTTGGGCGTGGACGGCTTTAGGTGCGACGTGATTACCTATATATCCAAAAAAGACGGCTTGCCCGACGGCAAGTTAAAGTTCCCGCTTGTCGGAGACGAAAACTATATCGTCGGTCCAAATTATCACAAGTATATTCACGAACTCAACGAGAGAAGTTTTTCCAAATACGACAGTATGACGGTGGGAGAATCCATAGGCATTACTCCCGACAACGCTTTTGACGCCATTGACGAGAGCGTGGGCGAACTTGATACTGTCTTCAGTTTTGACCATATGGGCGTAGACTTCAAGATGAACGTAATTCCCGCCAAGTTTAATCTTGCAAAATACAAAAAGATTTTGAATAGGTGGCAACGACTTCCCAAGACTTGTCAGCCTACGATATTCCTGGAAAATCACGATCAGCCGCGCTGTTTGCCGAGGTTCACGGGGGATTACGGCGACAGACGTGAACTTGCAGGTATGGCGCTTGCCACTTCGATGCTCTTTATGAGAGCAACGCCGTATATCTATCAAGGTCAAGAGATAGGTATGACCAATTGCGACTTTAAACAAGAGGATTATAAGGACATAATGTCCGTCAACGCATTGAAAATGATAAAAAAGGTTTGTCCGCTCCTTTTGCCGTATGCGTGCAAAGTCTTGCTGAAAAGAGCGAGAGATCACGCCAGAACTCCCATGCAATGGACGGCAGGGGAAAACGCAGGCTTTTCTACGGCTAAGCCTTGGATGATCGTCAATCCCAATTATAAAGAAATCAACGTCGAAGACAGCGAGAAGAGAAGCGATAGTTTGCTCAACTTTTACCGCAAGGCGCTTGCTTATCGCAAGGGCAAGGACGTGATCATTTACGGCGACTTCAAATTGTTGTGTCCTAAGAGTAAAGATATATTTGCGTATCTAAGAGAGTATGATGGCAAAAAGCTTTTAGTAATAGTCAATTTTAAAAACAGGAGAGTCAATTTAAAACTTCTAAAAGATTTGACTTTGGATAATTGTCAAGTAGCACTATCCAATTACGCAGACGCTCCTCAAGCTTCGTCAATTATGAAGTTGAGAGAATACGAGGCGATAGTGTACGAACTTTAGTATTGCCGGGAATTGAATGCATTGCTTTGAGAAGATTGGACATCTTATTTGTTGATTTAGATTTCTCGACTGCGCTCGAAATGACAAGTTCTATTCGTTCTTGGACGGATTTTCTTGTTCTTCAGCGATTTCTTTATTTATCGCTTGAGTGGTGATGTCTCCGCCTTTTTCCATTGAATTGTCGCTGATTTCCGGCGTGGCAACTTCAACGTCGGGCATAGCGTCGGTAGATTGAACCGATTGAATGCGCTCGGCGCGCAACGCTTCGAGCTGTTTGTTGATAGCGTCTCTCTTTTTCGTCGTAAGTCTATAGCCTATCATAGGCAATAGCGACAGCGCAAAGCAAAGACCTACGAATATAGTGTAGAAGAATACGAGTTTTATCTTTGTCGATTGACTTTGGATATCCGTGCCTTGTTGATAATTGCATACTTTGAGGAGTATAGTCGGGGTAAGAATACCCGTGATGACGGTCATTATCGTCGTGACAATCGTCGACGAAAAACTTACCGTGCCTTCAAGGCGTTTGCCGCCGCTCTGCAATTCGATTTCGTTGAGTACGTCCGCGTTGAAGATATTGGGCAGGAGATTGGAAGAGCCGAATTGCAGACCTATGAGAAACAGACTTGCAATAAAGGCTATCTGCCAGCCCACGCCGCCTTGCTTGAAGTATGCGTATGCTATAAAGAATGCCATTGTATTGGCGAGCAGAGAATATACGCCGAATATCGTATATACTTTTATCGGATCGATCTTCTTTATCATGTTGCGGACGATAAGCATACTGACGACCGTACCTATACCGGTGGGAAGTCCTATCAAAATAAACTTCGACGTGTCGCCAAGCAGCGCGCCCGCTACGAATATGCCGAATCCCATGCCGAGAAGACGCACCTCTCTTATGGCGTTGGTAAGCGTCAAAAACCAAAAATTCTTATTTTTGACGACGTGAGACATGCCTTCTAAAGGCGAATTCTTTTTTTCGTTGTAAGGTACGCGCTCTTTTACTTTGAGCATTGCGTTGATCATAAATGCCACGTAGAGTACTGCGCACAAAGCCAACGCAATGATATACATCGTGTTTTTAGAATAATGTCCGCTCGTTATATTGCCGTCTTCGTCGTATTTGTATTGGAAGAACCCGAATACCAAAATTATGACGAGCGGAGCAGACTGCATAATGGAATTGAAAAACCCGTTGGTGGAGAGGAGCGAATTGCGCTCTTTTTCGTTGGGCGTCATCACGATAGCCGTGGAGTTTGCCGTCGCAGTCAAGGTCACGAGTCCGTTGTATATCACGTTGACCGCCACGAGATAAAACATCGCCTGCCAAGTGTTGGCGTTGGAAAAAGGCGTGTAGAACATCAAAAATCCAAACAATCCCATAGGTATTGCCGATATCAAAGCGATAGGGCGGAACTTGCCTCTTTTGCCGTGGAAGTTGTCGATAAATACCATTATGCCAAATCCCACTACAAAGCCGAGTAAAGCTACGACCACGTTGAGAATCTGTTGGTTGGTCTCGTTGAGCTTGATAATGTTGTTGACGTAATCGCTTTTGTAATTGCTGATCATGCCGATGAACATACTGTAAAAGCCTGTTCCCAGCACGTAAGAAAATAATTCGTGTTTGGAGATATGGTTTTTTGTCGAATCAAGGTTGTCTACCGTGATGACGTTGTCTTCGATTTGTCCGGACTTACGTTTTGACATTTACCCTCCCAAAAACTACATAAATTTTCACATTTAATACATAAATATCAAATACTTAATAATTATATCATACATATAACCATTATTGCAAGAGATATAATTAGAAAGTTTTATGCGATCATCTGCGCTGCGTTGTCAAAATCAAAGCTAAAATAAAAATTAATTATAAAGTAAAAAAGACAAATCTGATTCAGATTTGTCTTTTTTGGCGCCCTCAATAGGACTCGAACCTATGACACTGCGGTTAACAGCCGCATGCTCTACCGACTGAGCTATAAGGGCAATTTGCTGTTGAGCATATTTATATTAAAGTAAATTGACGTAATTGTCAAGAGTTTTTTCTCAATTTTTCAAAAAATTGTTTTGACGGTTTTGTTGCGTCGATATATTATATGAAAAAACGTATTGACGAGTGAATACTAAGTCGCAAAATCCCGTCGCTATTTAGGCGACGGGACTGTGTAAGTATACTATTTAGATTTTTTTGCTTGTTTTGCTTCTTCTTTGGCTTTTGCCTTTTCGGCTTTTTTCTTGGCTTTATCTTCTTCGTCGCCGCCTATGTTTTTGAGCACCATGCCCACGCCCTTGAAGAATTTGCCGTTCATTATCGTTACGACGCCGTCGACCATCTTCATGTTGAACATGCCTTGAGAGGAGAATGCCAACGCTCTCATCGGGGAAGTCTTCATTACTTCGTAGATCATGAGGTAGTTGGGGTCGTCCTTCTTGGCTTTCATGCTCATTCTTATTGCGGGTTTTGCGATCTTGAGCGCAAATCTTGCGAGACCGCTGGTATTTGCCATATCTTCAAAAGAATCGTCTTCTGTGAATTCGCCTTTCTTTGCAATGCGGTAGTCTTCTTTGATTTTAAGTCCCGACATTGCCAAAAACTCTTCTTGAGTAATCTCTCTGTCGGCGTGAGGAGCGGTATACCAAGAATCGGCGGGGGTGGGGATAATTTCGGCGGTATCGGTAGATTTGACGGTCACCGTGTCTTCGAGTCTTATATCTCTGCTTGACGCGCCTATCATGATTTTGAATTCGCCGCTTTCCACCTGCCAATCGCCTGCGTTGACGTTATAGAACGCAAAGCTACGCTTATCGAGGCTGAAGGTGACTCTCTTCTTTTCGCCCGCCTTAAGGAATACTTTTTCAAATCCTTTAAGTTGTTGATAAGGGGTATATACGCTTGATTCCACGTCGTTGACGTAAAGTTGGATTATTTCTTTGCCGTCCATATCTCCCACGTTTTGTACGTCTACGGTAGCCGTCAAAATCTCTTTGTCGGTTATATTCTTTGAGGACAGCGTGAGGTTGGAGTATTCAAACTTCGTATACGAAAGTCCGTGACCGAACGGGAAGAGGACGGGTACGTTTGCAGTATTGAAGTATCTGTATCCCACGTATAGTCCCTCTCTGTATTCCACGCTGAATCTTGCGCCGGGGAAGTTTTGAGTAGAGGGTACGTCAGAAAGTTTGAACGCAAAGGTCTCCGCCAATTTTCCGCACGGATTCGCCTTGCCGAGCAAGAGGTCTACGCAAGCGTCGCCCGAGGATTGACCGCCGAGGTACATGCAGAGCACACTGCGTACTTTGTCTATCCATGGCATTTCCACGCTAGAACCCATAGTCAGCACTACGTTGACGTTTTTGTTGACTTGAGCAAGTTCTTCTATCAACAAATCGTGACTTTGAGGCATATTGATGTGCTTTCTGTCAAAGCCTTCCGCCTCGTATTTTTCAGGCAAACCTGCGACTACGAGTACCGTGTCGTAATTCTTTGCAAGTTCGACTGCGTTTTTGCGGAGTTTGGCGTTTTTCTTGACGGATTCGTCGGAGAGGTCGTAACCGCTCGTAAATTCATATTCGATACCTGCGTCGCGCAGACTTTGTTCTACCGTCGATATCTTGGTGCAGTTGACAAAAGAAGATCCTGCGCCTTGGAATCTCGGCTCTATGGCAAGTTCGCCGACGAGCAAGATTTTTTGAGCTTGAAGGGGCAGAGAGCCGTCGTTTTTGAGCAACACTGCGCTTTCTTTTGCGATATTTTTTGCAATCTGATAATGTTCTTCTTTGTCGTAAGTTGCATCTTTTGGATTCTTTGTGGATTGCATTACGAGATCGAGTATTCTGTCCACAGCCGTATCTAGGACGCTTTCGTCAAGAGCCCCGTCTTTGACGGCTTTGACGATGAGTTTGTCGTTCATTCCGCCGCTTGAGGGCATTTCCAGATCGTGACCTGCCTTGAGTCCGTCCACGCGCTTGTTGGTTGCGCCCCAGTCGCTGACGACGAGCCCTTCAAATCCCCATTCGTCCCTCAAGACTTTGTTAAGCAAAAATTCGTTTTCCGTTGCGTACGTGTCGTTGATGAGATTATACGACGCCATGATCGTTCGAGGTTGAGATTGCTTTACTGCGATCTCAAAAGGCAAGAGATATATCTCTCTCAGCGTTCTCTCGTCGACGACGGAGTTGATAGTCATACGGTAAGTTTCTTGGTTGTTGGCGCAATAGTGCTTGATTGACGTGCCGATATTCTTACTTTGCACGCCGTCGATAAAGCTTGCCGAAAGCATGCCCGCTAAATACGGGTCTTCGGAGAAGTATTCGAAGTTACGTCCGCAAAGGGGGCTTCTTTTGATATTCGTGCCGGGACCGAGGACCAAAGCCACGTTTTCGGCTACGGCTTCTTCGCCAATTGCCTGTCCCAGTTGGTTGAGCAGCGTCTTATCCCAAGACGACGCCGTTGCCGACGCGGTGGGGAAGCATATAGCGTCGACCGATACGTTGAGGCTAGTCGACACGCCGCTGTCGTCTTGTTTTCTCAATCCGTGAGGTCCGTCGCACATCATGACGGAGGGGATACCCAATCTTTCGATTGCTTTTGTGTGCCACATATCTTTGCCCGAACAAAGACTAGCCTTTTCTTCCAAAGACATCTGGGCAATTAAATCTGCATATTTCATTATTTTCACTCCCATCGTTATTTAAAATAACATAATAATAATATCATATAATAACGTCAATTTCAATATTTTTTGAGTGAAAATTGTTGATTTCGCCAATAAAATTCGATTGATGCAAAATAAAAAAAGAATACGGCGGTTATGCCGTATTCGGTGATTTTACATACAAAATACAAGGCTGCTAAGCCCTATAATCATACGTTCAAGAGTATATTACTCGCTCTTGCTTACGGGAGTATGTCCTACGAGTTCGTCGAGAGACACCTCGAGATAATCTGCAAGGATACAAAGTCCCTCTATGCTTGGTTGGCAAGTGCCGTTCTCATAGTGAGAAATGGTACGTTGCGATACGCCGAGCAATTCTGCAAGTACGGTTTGAGATACTCTTTTAAGTTTTCTGAAGATTCTTAAGTTTTTGCTAAAATTCATTGTTGACACCTCTCTTTTGTCTTTTAATGTTATTTTTGAGACGCTTTTACGCGCCTTGTATTTACAATATAGCATATTTTTGTGTGAATTTCAAGAGTATTTTAAAATTATTTTGTCATATTTTGCAAAAATTATTAAAAAGTAAGCTTTTTAAGAAATAAATCGCGTTCTGTGTCTATAAATATTGATAAATTTAAGAATTTACAAGGAATATTTATAAAATAGTGGCGTTTTCGGCGGGGGAATTGCGGGGAAATTTAATACTTTTCTTAAAAAATTTTAAGGTTATGCGACGCATTTAGGCTATTAATACGTCTAAAATATTCGATTGGAGATATTAAGCAATCTGTCCGACGCGCGTAAATAAAAACTCTAATGTCTTAGGCGCAGTCACGCATAAATAATTGTATTACGTTAAACGCATAATATTTATATATAAATAATTCTTAAACAGTTGATATTATACAAAGCCTTTGTTATAATAAAACGGTACAACCAAGGTTAAAAGGAGTGAATATGAGAAATAAAATCAACGTGATTGTCTGCATAATGATAGTGGCGTGCGTGGCAATTTTTGCAGTTGCGTGCGTACCCAAAGACGCGGACGGATTGATTAAACTCGCTTCGCCAAGCAATTTAAATCTCAACGGAAGCGTGCTGAGTTGGGACGAAGTGGAAAATGCAAATGAGTATTTTATTTCCGTTGACGGAGTGGAGAATGAGCGCAGCGTGACTACCACGACTTGCGATCTGAGCGCAATGGTCACAGGATACGGCAATTTTTCCATTACGGTGAGAGCTTACGGCGACGGCAAGAAGTACGGCACCAGTGACAAAAGTCAGGCTATAGTATATCATAAGGGCAACGCCTTGGATACGCCTGTCATAACGATCGCCGACAAAGTTGCGTCTTGGAACGCAGTCGATCAGGCGGTGGAATATTCCGTCAGAGTTACCGACGGTAAGGGCGCTTTGCTTGACGAACTCACAAGCGACGCTTTGTCTTATGATTTCACGAAGAAAAAAGTCGGAGAGAATGAAGAAGAGAAGGACATCTACGGCGATTACGGAGCTTATAGGATCAGCGTCATAGCAAAACCTGCGTCAGACAATATCGAGTATTCTCCTTCTTTGGCAGGCGTGGCAACGTATTATAATTCGACGGTTCTATCGGTTCCGAAATTCACCGATATGACGGGCTCTACGATAAGGTGGGGAGCAATAACCAACGCCACTAACTATACTTTGAGAAAGACCTATGAGGACGGCACTTACGAAGATGCAGTCGTCACGGGCACGAGCTACGCATATCGCACTAAGTTCAATTTGGAAAAAGTAGGCGAGTATACCTTTACGATCAGAGCCAACGGCGACAATCAAGTATACTACACCAGCGAATTCAGCGAGAAGGACGACGAATACGTCGTCAACAAGCTTGCTGCCGTAGATCCTCAAGATATCTCGCTGACTTACGATGCAAAAGGCAGCGCAAAACTCTCTTGGAAATTGGCTGCAGATTCTCTTGCGACTGAATTTACGCTCAACTTGAGCGCATTGTTGCCCGACGGCAGCGTCAAGTTGGAGAGCAGTATTTTGCAACAGACTATTTCCAACAAGATAGTATTCGTCGTAGCAGACGTATACGATTTCTATAAGTACGACGCAGACGGCGAGGGACTCATAAAGGAAGATGGAACTACAATTCTCGTATATAATATGAACGGATTTGCAAAAGTTCGTTACGACGGTAAAGATTATTTCCTCAAGGATAAAGACGGAAATGACGTGATGTGGAAGAATTATACTCCAAGCGCAAGCGTCGATGTCATTTGCGATATGAGCGATCCCGACAATATCAAGTTTGTCAACGAGCGCAAGGAGTACACCAATCCCGACAACGGAGCTATTTTGAGCCAAAATACGGGCGAAGACCAAGACGTGCTTGATGACGGAAAACAGCTTTTCTATTATGAAAAAGTCGACGGCGAGACGGAGATCGAAGTCAAACAGGACGTTGAGTACGATGCCGACGGCGTAACCGTCAAGTATCATACTTTTGAGATTATGCTCGACGATATATTCATCAAGAAGACCACCGAAGAGGGCGAGAGTAAATACGATTATTTGATAAGCGACAACGCTTATTACGGATTGCTTTACGACGTGTCTATATCGGCAGATAACACTTCCAAAAATTACGTGGTAAGTCAAAGCACTGCGACGAGCGGACAGTATATGAGCTATAAGATACCCGAAATGGCAGACGGCAGATACGTCGTGACCAACACGGGCGAGTACGCTTATATCATATTGAATTCCTTTATCAATCCCGATAATACCGATGAGTTCTCCATAGAGGAAAATATCAACTTCAACGGATACGAAGTGGCGCAGATAGAGACGTTCAGCGGAGTTATCGACGGCAACAAGCACACTGTTTCGGGCATCGTCATCGGCAACAAAGTTATGACTCAAAATGGCGTGGTAAAGAATGATAGCGTAAGCGACCTCGAGTATTCTATGTTCGTCAATATAGACTCCAAGGGCAATAGTAAGAAAGGTATAATAGAGAATATATTCTACGTGGGCGTAAGCTTTGTGGGATATGACAAAGAAGACCTTGACGAGAACGTCAAGTCTATCAAGGTCGCTCCGATTGCTATCAATAACAAAGGCACGATCCGCGACTCTCTCGTTCAGAGCGATTCTATCAAGGCGGAGGGAGCTCAAGTTGCAGGCTTGGTAATCAACAATTACGCATATATCGGCGCAGTTTCCGTATACGCAGAGCTCGAGGGTATGACCGTCGGCGGCTTTATGATCAACAACGAACGAGAGACTATCATTTCGTCAATCGGTTTTTACGGCAAAGTCACGGCTACGCTTTCCGACGTTTTGACTGACGGAATAACTAGCATCGGCGGAGCGGGAATCGTCGTCAACAATAAAGGCAATATCTTGGATAGCTTTGCTATAGGAGACGTAAGCGTAACGGCGGCGGGTCTTGACAGCGTTTACGCAGGCGGTTTCGTCGCTGTCAACGACGGCGATATCAAGCAGTCTTACAGCGGAGAATTTACGCTCAACAATGCAGGAATTACAGAAGTCGTCGCCAACGGCAACAATGCATACGCAGGCGGTTTTGTCGGTCTTAACAGAGGCGACGTAGCTTCGTGCTATTCGACCAATAAGGCTACGGCAAGTATGTACTCGGGCGGTTTCGTAGGTTTCAACGGAGCAAACGTAACGAGTTGTTACTCCACGGGCGGTACGACTCGCACCGGCGAAAATAACGGCTCTTTCGTGGGCAAGAACGACGGCGCAGTCGTCAAGAGCGTATGTTATTCTACGGACAGTTGGGCAAAAGACGACGCTGTCGAGGTGTTTAAGTCAAGCGAAAAACTCGGCGACTTCATTGATATACTTTACGACGGAGAAGAAGAGGTGGATATGGTTCTTATGAGAGAACAGGGATATCGCAATCCTTTGCTCAAAAGAGTTATCTATCTTTTAAGGACGGGCAATGATACCAGCAAGGAGAGAAATATCGTAACGATGCGTCCTTCGCAGACCGTTGACACACAAGCCTTCTTCTATCTCAATGGCGAGCTAAAAGAAGTTGAATCTATTTTGCGTGGCGACAATACCAAGAAAGGCAACAGAATAGTTGTCGAACTCAAAGGCGAACACGCAACGACGAGATACGTCTACGGATACGTCAACTAATCTAATAGATTTTAGCATTTGCAAACTCCCTTCTCGTTCGACGAGAGGGGAGTTTTGTTTTACTGCACTTTTCCCTATTGATTTATATTATTTAATATGATATTATTTATATATAAAGAATAACGGAGGAATTATGAACGATCAGGAAAGACTTGAAAAGTACGTGTCTATCGTGCCGAGTGTAAATCAAAAACATTTTCAACGCCAAAGGTTTAACGTATTTTTCCACTATGGAACTAATACTTTTACTGCAAAAGAATGGGGAGACGGCAAGGCAGACCCGCAAATTTTCAATCCTACGGAGCAAGACACCGACCAATGGTTGAGGGCTGTCAAAGAAGCCGGAGCATACGGAGTCATACTCACGTGTAAGCATCACGACGGATTTTGCCTTTGGCCGACCAAGACGACGGATTACAGCGTGGCTAGCTCGCCTTATAAAGACGGCAAGGGCGACGTAGTCAAAGAAGTGTCGGACAGTTGCAGAAAATACGGAATAAAGTTTGGTATCTATCTGTCGCCGTGGGACAGAAATCACGAGGCGTACGGAACGGAAGGATACAACGACGTGTACTGTGGTCAGCTTGAAGAGCTTTTGACGGGATACGGCGAGATCTTCTGCGTATGGCTTGACGGAGCTTGCGGTTCTTATATGGACGGAAAGCCCAAGCAAGTTTACGATTGGGATAGATACTTTGCGACGATTCGCAGGCTTGCTCCCAATGCGTGCATTTCCAATTGCGGACCCGACGTACGCTGGGTGGGCAACGAAGGCGGTTTTGCCAGAGAAAGCGAATGGAACGTCGTGCCTAAATTTGCGTTTGATATCCAGTCTATCGAGGCGACGTCTCAGCAGAGCGATGACGGCGATTTTGCAAAAAAAGAAGCGGATATAATATCTCCCGATTTGGGCAGCAGGGAATTTTTGAAAGACTTCAATAGTTTTATTTGGTATCCTGCGGAGGTCGACGTGTCTATACGCCCAGGTTGGTTTTATCACAAGTCGCAAGATAAAGCCGTACGCAGTCTCAAAAATCTTTTGAAAATATATTATAATTCCGTCGGCGGCAATTCGACATTGCTTCTCAACGTGCCGCCTGATCGCCGAGGATTGCTTCACGAAAACGACGTCAAAAGACTTAAAGAACTCGGAAAGCATATCCAAGAGAGCGACGCTCAACTTCTGAAGGTCAAGGCTATATCGGCTCCCGTCGCGGAAGAAGGATTTGATATCGAGGGGGTACTCGAGTATTCTTATGACGAGAGTACTTTTGATCCGATAAATTATTATACGCCCAAAGAAGAGCGTGGATCTTATGAGATTGAGCTCGTCTTAGATCAACCCGCAAAGATCAACAGATTGCAGTTGGTGGAAAACGTGGCTTTTTCTCAGCGAATAGAGAATTTTGAAATATACGCTTTTGTCAAAGGCAAATACAAAAAGGTATATGACGGAACTACGGTGGGCTATTGCAGGATTGCTACGTTCAAAGCTGTGACGACGGATAAGGTCAAAGTCGTGTTAACAAGCGTACGCAAAAAGCCTTATATAGAGTTCATAGGCGTCTATGCCGACAACGGCGTGCTTATCAAAGACACTTTGCGCCAAAAGTTTGTCAAATGGTTGCATCACGTCAATTATATAGCTTATATTAAACGAGAAAATAAGAAGAATAAGAAGGGTGACGGGCAATAAACGTTGATTATTTTAATCAAAAATATAGATAAATTTGACATAAATTGCTATTGACAATAGCTTTTCTATCGATTATAATATAAGTGTAAATGTTTAGTAGTGTAAAAACGTTTACTTTCTCCTTGTGTAGGATACGGACTGAAGACAGTCCGTATCTTTTTATTATTTAAAATAGTCTGCAATCTGTTGACTTTATGCCGTTTATAGTATATAATACAAAAGTCCGAAATCGGACTAATGAGGTATAATATGCGGTTTGAAGATTTTATAAAGTTGTATAATGAAATATATAAAGCCGGTAATAGAATTTATCACGCTTTTGCGCTCAAGTGCGGCTTGTCGGACAGCGCTTTGACGATAATGTATGAATTGAGAATGGAAGGGCAAGAGGGCATTACTCAAAGAGATTTGGGCGCGATGCTTTCGCTGAGTAAGCAGACTGTCAATTCTTCGACAAAATCTTTGGCGGATATGGGACTTGTAGAACTCAGAGACGGTAAAGTGGATAAAAGGGAAAAAGCTGTTATATTGACGGATAAGGGCGAGAAATTTTGCATAGATAAGATCGACAGAATAATTCATGCGGAAGAAAGAGCTTTTAGCAGACTTACCGAAGAAGAAGCGCAGGCTCTCATGTCTGCCGAAAAAAAGTATTATCAATATTTTTTGGAAGAGTCAAAAAAAGCAATGGATAATTAGGACTATGAAAAATCAAATTCAGTTGTCGGACAACTTTAATTTAAAAAAGATAATAAGATTTACGATGCCGTCAGTCGTTATGATGGTAATAATGTCTATATACAGCGTCGTAGACGGTTTGTTCGTCTCCAATCTCATAGGAGACATGGCTCTTTCCGCCGTCAACGTCGTCATGCCGTTGGTCATGATCATAGGCGCGGTAGGACTCATGTTGGGATCTGGCGGAAGCGCTCTCGTGGCAAAGACCTTGGGCGAGGGCGACAGAATCAGGGCAAACAAGTATTTTTCCATGATAGTTTTTACCGTAATCGGCATAGGCGTGGTATTGTCTGCGCTTTGTCTTATATTTTTGAGACAGATACTCTCGCTCATGGGCGGCAGCGATTTGATAATAGAGGACTGTATGTCGTACGGCTACGTCATGGTGGGCGGCAGTGTGCTGTTTATGTTGCAATGTATGTTCCAAAGTTTTTTTCCCGTTGCGGAAAAACCTCAATTGGGACTCATACTTTCGATTAGCGCAGGCGTTGCGAACATGGCTTTGGACTATATATTCATCAAGTTTGCCAAGTTGGGAATTTTCGGGGCGGGACTTGCGACCGTGATAGGCTTTGCCATAGGCGGCGGCGTTGCGTTGGCGTATTTTATATTTTCCCAAAAGAGCATGATAAAGATAAGGGTATGCGGATTTTATCCCAAACAATTCGGATACGCTTGCTACAACGGCGCTTCGGAGTTTATGTCCAACGTGTCGGCGTCGTTTGTGGGAATACTTTACAACGTGCAATTGCTAAAACTCGTAGGCGAAAGAGGCATTGCGGCTTATTCTGCCATGATGTACACCGACTTTGTGTTCTTGGCGGTATTTTTTGGATTTACTATGGGTATAGCTCCCGTAATAAGTTATAACTACGGAGCTAATAGATTCGACGAAATGAAAAACGTATTTAAGAAGAGCACTGCGCTGATAGTCGTCGGCTCTGTCGTCGCAATGGTCTTGGCGGAGGCGTTGAGCTATCCGTTGGCGTACGCCTTCGTCGGGTATGACAAAGAGCTTTTGCAAATGACGGTAAGAGGCTTTAGAATTTTTGCCGTATGCTACGCATTTTGCGGTATCAATATTTGGTGCTCGGGATTTTTTACCGCTTTGTGCAACGGAGGAGTGTCTGCGACTGTGTCGTTTTTGCGGTCGTTGCTATTTAGGGGAAGCGCAGTAATGCTACTGCCGATGATTTGGGGACTTGACGGCATATGGTCGGCAGTCATCGTCGCAGAAGGACTGACGGCTGTAGTGTCGGTATTGCTGTTCGTGGTATTCCGCAAACGCTATAAATACGGCAAAGATTCAAACTTATCCGACGCCAATTAAGTTTTTAAATTAGCGTCGTCAAATTTGATTGACAAACAATGCGAAATTAACTATAATGTCAAATGGAGCGACGATATGCACTCATAGCTCAATTGGATAGAGCGTTCGGCTACGGACCGAAAGGTTGGGAGTTCGAGTCTCTTTGGGTGCACCAAACACAACCTAATTCGAACTATCGAATTAGGTTGCGTTTTTTTAATCTAATTCAATGTTTCGATTTTGCAACCGTTGCGTTCGTAGTAATTTAGCATTTCGGGGATTTTCTTTTTATCGTAACTTGTAATACAGTCGGATAAAACGTGAACTGTATATCCACTCTTTGCCATATTATAGCAAGTGGATTTTACGCAAGCAATGGCGTCGGCGCCTGCGATATAAAATTCTTTAATACCGTTTTCATTTATAAACTCGGCAAATTTTTCGCTTGTTAATGCGTTGCCTTTGCTTTTTACAAATATGTTTTCAGACACGATTTTCATATCTGGCACTAATTCTGCGCCGCGCGTGTCGGGTTTAAAAGTTCGGGTACCGGCAGATAGGTTATTATGTTTAATATATACGACGTGCATATTGTTATTAATTGCCCAATCAATTGCGGTATTGACGTTGTTGATTATTTCTTTATAGTTTTTTGTAATGTCGTTTTGAATGTCGATTACTACCAAAGCTTTATCTTTCATTTTTGCTTATCTCTTTAATTTTATTGTTATAGATATTATAACACGTGTTAGTTGCATTTTCAAGCTTATAACGAAGTCTAACGTCAATTTAAGTTTTTTACGTCGTTTGCTTGAAATATGTAATATCTTATGATATATTATAGTTAATACAAGTTTTGAGGTGAAAGGAATGATGATAGTTTCTTGCTAAATCTTTTATAATAAGTCGACAGGGGAATAATACTCTTGAGACTTGTTTGATTGCAAGAAAGTTTATCTACCGATTTCTCAAATAAAATATTTTGAGTACTAGTTGAGTTATGAGAATACTTTCTCATAACTCTTTTATTTTAAGGAGGTGTAGCGTATGTCAATTATTAAGGTAGAAAATCTTACGTTTGCTTATCCGTCGAGTTATGACAATATATTCGAAAACGTCAACTTCCAGATCGACACGGATTGGAAACTCGGCTTTGTGGGCAGAAACGGCAGAGGCAAGACGACTTTTTTGAAGCTTTTGCAAGGTAAATTCGAATACAGCGGAAAAATCGTCAAGTCCGTTGAGTTTGATTATTTTCCTTATCCCGTACGAGATAAAAGCCTGTTGACGGAAGAGGTTTTGCGCGAAGTCTGTCCGACGGCAGAAGAGTGGCAGCTCATGCGAGAGCTTTCGTATCTTGACGTCGATTACGACTGCTTGTATAGACCGTTTAATACTTTGTCCAATGGAGAGCAGACCAAGGTTTTGCTTGCAGCATTATTTCTTAACGAAGGGCATTTCTTGCTGATAGACGAGCCTACAAATCATTTAGACACGCAGGCGAGAGAATTGCTCTCGGCATATTTGCGAAAGAAAAAAAGCTTTATATTGGTATCTCACGACAGGTATTTCTTAGACGGGTGCGTCGATCATATTCTTTCGCTGAATCGCTCAAACATAGAAGTGCAGAGCGGCAACTTTTCTTCGTTTATGACGAATTTTGAGAGACAGCAAGAATTTGAGCGCAGGCAGAATGATAGATTGCAAAACGATATCAAGCGTTTGCAAGTGACGGCAAAGCGTACTGCAAATTGGGCGGACGCCGTAGAGGCGTCAAAGATCGGAGCGGCAGACAAAGGCTACGTAGGGCACAAGTCTGCAAAGATGATGAAACGCGCAAAGGTAGTAGAGGCGCGGCAACAAAAAGAGATAGAGCAAAAATCCAATTTGCTTAAAAATACGGAAGTAGAAAGCGCTCTCAAAATTTCACCGCTTTTGTATCGCTCGGATCGACTTGCGACCTTTTCTTCGGTTGCGCCTGTGTATGACGGCAAAGCCGTCTGCTCGCCGATGACATTTGAAATCAAGCGTGGCGACAGGATAGCTCTTGAGGGGAAGAACGGAAGCGGAAAAAGCAGTCTGCTAAAATTGCTGTGCGGTCAACGAATAGACCATTGCGGAAAAGTGGAAGTAGGCTCTAATCTGATAGTATCTTACGTGCCGCAAGATACCTCTCATTTGCAAGGAAGGCTTGCGGATTTTGCCGTATCGCATAGGATAGACGAAAGGTTGTTCAAAGCCATACTTCAAAAAATGGGCTTCGACCACACTCAGTTTGAGAAGGATATGTCAGACTTTTCGGACGGGCAAAAGAAAAAGACCTTGATTGCAAGAAGTCTTTGCGAGCAGGCGCATTTATACGTCTGGGACGAGCCGTTGAACTTCATTGATATTTATTCGCGTATTCAGATAGAAAAATTGCTTGAAGAGTTTAGACCTACGATGATATTTGTCGAGCATGACAAGGCTTTTCAAGACAAGATCGCAACAAGCGTAATTCATATTTAATTTTTAGTCTTGGAATAAGATAAGTAGTGCGAATGAGCAATAGTTTCTACGTAATATTGCTCAACGCCTACATCTCTTATTTTTTTATTACCGACAAGCCAATCTTCAAAAACGATATCGTTAAAAATGTCTTTTGTTTTATTGCAAGGAAATTCGCTACATTCTCCGCAGAAGTCAACGCCGTGAGATTGTGCGCATTCTAAAATAAAGCAATTTTTGATACAATATTTGCCGTGTTCGCCATTTCTGCAACCACAACAAGAAGCATTTGATTTGCTGTTCAATTTTTCTAAAAACTTTTTCTCTTCGCGTATTGATTTTTTTAAATTTTTAGGTAAAATTGTATTTTCAAAATCACAATAACCTATATGATAATTTAATAAATTGTTCGCCGTTTTTGCAATAATACCGTCCTTTTTTACTGCGCAAGTATAACAACATAGAGCGCAAGGTGCAATGGCTTCAAGTATATCTTTTTTCTCCATTATATTATATTTCAAGATTTCTTATCTTTATTTTCTTCTTGTTGTTTTTCAGGTTCTGCCTTTTCGTCGGATTTGGCAGGGGGAGGGGTAGTCGGAGCCGAGATACCTACCACGTCGTCCACGGGGAGAGAAAAGGCGATGCCTTTACCTTCGCTTTTTAGACCTGCGTTGCGGTAAATTGCGTGGAGCACGTTGTCTTTGATTTCTGCGGGTACCAATATCATGACGATATCTTTGTCGGGTTGAATTGCGATATGGAAGTACTGTTCCGCCTCTTTGTTGGCAGTGCCGCGGGCGTGAATAACCGTGCCGCCGCGCGCGCCTTCTTCTTTTGCCGCATCCATAACGAGTTCTGAAAATCCTGAGTCCACTATACACAAAATCATTTCGTAATTATTCATTATTTACTCTCCTTTACCGTCATTCTGTTGTTGCTCAAAAATCCGTAGATAAGCGTGCCTATCACGCTTGTAAGAGGTATCGTGCAAGCGACGCCCTTGCCGTCTCTTATTGTTTGGAATTTATGTTCGAGCGTACTCATTGCGTCGGGTATCTTATTTTCTTGAATTACGCTCAAGATGACGACTTTTTCGCTGTCCAACAAGCCGAGAAGTCCAAGCATTTTTGCATTTGCCGTGCCTTCTGCAAGCACGACCATTTGCATATTTACGTCAAAGGACTGAATAAGGTCGGTGTAGTACTCGGCTTTTTTTCTTGCGACTATCGTGACAAGAAGTTTGAGCTTGTTGGATTTGACGGTATTCGACGCAGTTGGTTTTGCCTTTTGCGCAGAATGCTGTTTGGATTCTTTTTTAGCAGTCGATTCGTGTTCTTTAATATGTTTTTTATCAGACATAAATCTCTCCTATTCAAAGTAAATGATCTGCTCGTCGTCTGCGGACAGTATGCGCTTCATTGCAATCTTATCTCTGACTTTCGCAGACATAATGGCCTTGAAACCAAGCGCCTGAATCGTTATGAGAGGCGTCATTGCGACCATTGCAACCACGCCGAAAGCGTCTGTCAAAATCGAGTCTGCGCCGCCGTTGACAGAAACGCACGCGCCCACTATCAATGGCAAAATAAAACTCGAAGTCAACGGACCGCTGGCTACGCCGCCCGAGTCAAACGCAATTGCCGTATATACTCTTGGGACGAAGAATGACAGTCCCAAAGAAATGAGATAACCGGGTATCAAATAATACAAAAGAGAGAAGTGGAAGATCATTCTGATTATCGACAGACACAGCGAAACGCCTACTGCCAATGAGAGCGCAATCAACATTTCTATCTTTTTGACTCCGCCGCCCGTGACTTGCTCGACCTGCTTGTTGAGCACGTGCACCGCAGGCTCTGCCAAAACGACTACAAAGCCTATTACCAGACCGAATACGGCGAGCACAGGTTGAGAGAAGTTGGCGATTTCCGTACCGAGCTTGAATCCGATAGGCATAAAGCCTACTTCTACCGCAACCAAGAAAATCACGAGCCCGAAGAACGTATACAATATTCCGATGCCTATTTGCGCAAGTTTTTGACGGGGAAGTTTGAGAACCGTAAATTGCAGTACCAAGAAAAACAATACTATGAGAGCCAATGCGCTTATGACGTCTTTGGACGTACTCAAAATGGCGTGACCGATCGACGAAAGGCTTTCTTCGACCGTCTCGTAAGAAGCAAGCGCATTCAAGGTGTCTTGAGATATTTCGCCTTTGGAACAAAGCGAAAGTATCATGACTGCGATAATAGGACCGATTGAGCAAAGAGCGATGAGTCCAAAGCTGTTTTCGTTGGCGTCTCTTCCGCCGACTGTGGTCGCAATACCAAAACCGAGCGCCATTATGAATGGAACGGTTATCGGACCCGTCGTCACGCCGCCCGAATCGAAAGAAAGCGAAAGGAAGTTGGTCTTTCCGCATTCGATAAGCAAGGCGCATACTGCGAACAACATCATATAGAAAAACATCAAAAGCATGGAAAGGCTTTTGTGGAATACTATCTTAAGAACGGCAATAATGAGGAATATGCCCACGCCTACGCCGACCGTAACTATGAGAACCGTGTCGTTCATAACGTCGCTGACTTGCGATGCAAGCACGGAAAGATCCGGCTCGGCAATCGTGATAAGCACACCCATGATAAAGCACACAGATACGAGGACGAGTACCTTTTTGGACTTGGTAAGTCCCGTGCCGACGTGTCCGCCCATTGGCGTCATTGCAAGGTCTGCGCCCAAATTAAAAAGACCGATACCCAAGATAAGCATCACTGCGCACACTGCAAAGGTGATTTGCTCTGTTGCAGTCAAAGGCGCAAGGGGGGTAAATGAAATTATAAGTACGATAATCGCAATCGGCAAAACCGAAATAAGCGATTCTTTAAGTTTGACTAAAAGCGCCTTTACCATCATTACTCCAATTTTTTCACTTTGCTGTAAGATAATATTTTGTCTACAAAATATGCTTAATATATTATATCATAGTTTTAAGCCGTAAGCAACCGTACGATTTTGATTTTCTAAACAAAATTTGCCAGACATTATTGATAATAGCGAGCTGTTATGATAAAATTATAAAGAGGTGGGTTATGTCTTCAAAATTTAATATGACAGAGAACAGAGTTGGCAAAACAATTTGCGCTTTACGCAAAAATAAAAAGTTGACACAGGCAGAGTTAGGCAAGGCGCTTGGGTATTCCGCAAGAACGTTTCCGATTGGGAGAATGGTTGCACTGAACCTAATATCAGCGCTATCAAAGCGCTTGTAAAGTTTTTTGAAATTTCTT
Organism: uncultured Clostridia bacterium; assembly: GCA_947177795.1. Taxonomy (GTDB): domain Bacteria; phylum Bacillota; class Clostridia; order Christensenellales; family UBA3700; genus RACS-045. Next base: position 27,648 of record CAMWVR010000015.1, read on the forward strand.
ACGATGAATTTTTTGAAGATTAAAGTATATAAAATATTGCAATTAAAAATATAAGATACTAATCGAATTTGATTTTTTCCACTTTGAAATCACAGTAATATTCGGCTTGTTCGCAAGTGAATTTCAATACGCAATAATCGGGATCAGTCACGCCCTTTTTATAAAAGAGGGTATCTCCAAAACGCCATATCATATCTTTTGTAGGTTGGTCTTCGCACACTTGCATAGTGCCGGTGATAGACACGCCTTGATATTTAAATCTGCCGCGTTTGTAAAAATATATGCAAGCTTTTGGATTGTCAAGATACTGTTTTACTTTGTTTGACGAGGTATTTGTGGAGAAGTATACGTCTTTGCCGACGATTTTTCTCGGCGAAAGCATAGCTCTTGCGACAGGATAGCCTTCTTCGTTTACTGAGGCAATTATCGCAGTCTTTTGCTTTGATATAAATTGGATTACTTCGTTTGAGTTCATAATATTCTCCACATCATTTGTCAGTTAAATTATAATGCTTTGATGTCAAAGTTGCAACGTTTTGTAGAGGGGTTGAAAAAATATCCGCGCTCTGATATAATCTAACTAAAAAACAAGGGGTCTGTATGCCACAACATATCACCGTCCAAAAATTTAATACTGCGTGGGAAAGGCAATTCGTCGAGGAAAAAGAATTTATAAAATCTATCTTAAAAGATAACCTCGTCGAAATCTATCATATCGGTTCGACGGCAGTAAAAGGATTGAGCGCAAAGCCAATAATAGATATGATGCCTGCAGTTTTCGACTTATCGAAAGTTGATTTAATTGCCAATAAATTTGAGCAAGCGGGATATGAGTATATGGGCGAGTTTGGCATAAAAGGCAGGAGATATTTGCGTAAGGGCGGAGACGAAAGAACGCATCAAATACATATCTTTCAAAAAGACGATGCGTCTAATATAAAGAGACATTTAGCCGTGAGAGATTATTTGCGAGAGCACTTTGACGAAGCGCAACGTTACGGCAAATTAAAAGAAAGTCTTGCTTTGCAATTTCAATATAATATAGAAGGTTACTGCGACGGTAAAGAAGAATTTATGCAAAGTCTTGAGCAATCTGCAATAGAGTGGTACGACAATTCAATAAGACTTGGCAATATTTGTGAAATTGACGAAATTATGCAGATTTGGAAAAGCGAAAACATCAGAGCGCACAACTTCATTTCGGCAGATTATTGGGAAAGCAATTATTGCGCGGTCAAAACCGCTTTGCCGCAATCCGAGATATACGTATACGCCTGTAAGGGAGAAATAATGGGATTTATCGGACTGAACGGCAATTATATCGAAGGTATATTTGTAAAAGCCGATTGCCAACGCAAAGGCATCGGTAAGGCTTTGCTAAATAGAGTAAAAGAGACAAGGTCTAATTTGACTTTAAGCGTATATAAGAAAAACTTAAACGCAGTATCGTTTTATTTAAAAAACGCTTTTGCCGTCGTAAGCGAAGATATAGACAATAACACCAACGAAATCGAATATACTTTACGTTGGATGAAATAACGACAATAATATTGGAGGTTATGAGAATGATGTCGACAAGATTTTTAACGAATGAAGAGCGAAAAGTTGTTTTAAGATTTGCATTATCAGTTGGAGACAAAATGTCTACGCTTATATTTGACTGGTCTGACAATGACGGCGAGATTATGAAAAAACAAAAGGATTTGCTATTGGCTGATACCGCTGAACTAGAAAAATTAAAAGAGAAAAAACAAGATTTTCTGTCAAGAAATAATGATAAAAAGCAGGATTCAATTGACGAATTACAATATCTGGATAGAATGATTTCTATATATGAAAACAGAATTAAATTAAGCAAAGAATATATAGGAAATTTAAAAAATAAAAAGCCGTTGCCTCAAAAGTATTTAGATTTTTGCAAATCTTTTAATTTTGGTGGAAATGTAAGTCATTATGAATTTGATTTGACTCAAGACAGAAAAGATTTTCTTGCAAAAGAAGGAGCGCTTGGAGACTATGGCAATTTGGCGTTTGGCGTGGAGCCTAAAATAGCAAGAGAGCAAAACAGCAGTATCGTATTTGAAGATATAGACGTGTATTGCAATGGCAAGCAGATAACTATGTCTATTACTCACGAAGATAGTATGGAAGTGGAATTTGACAGCGCGCTTGAAAAGAAGTTCCTTGATTTTGAGAATGAAAGAGACAGAAATGCCAAGATACTGCTTACGTTGAGAAGAAGTTGTTGTCCTCAAGATTTGACTGATAAGAGAATGACGGTGAATGTAGACGAGGGCAAGTTGAGACTTGAGATTGAAGACGGCAGAAAAGTGACGTTTGATTTTTCGGATTGCAAGCGCATAATCTATTTTGACGCTATTGACGGCAAACAAAACTTCGATTTTGTCAACGGTAACGAATATATTTTGGAAGAGATAGATTTATGTCAAGATGTAGAGGGAAATTTCGGAGAATATATAGATTTTGATCACAGCGAAATGAGTTTGATTTTAAGGACGGACAATCAAGAATTTTGCCGCGTTGAAGTTTTGGCAGATAAGATTTTTGTCGACGTAGAACAGTAAATACGTCATTTGTCGATAAATATTTAAGACTAAAAGTAATAATGTTGTTGACATTATATGGATTTTTGTATTGAAATTATAGATTAAATATGGTATAATATAAAAAGTATGTGCATTCAGCATATTTTAAGGAGAGTGTTATGAACTATTGGAAAAAGTTGTCGGCGTACGACGTCAATTCGATTAAGCGCTATGCTTCGGGATTTCCGCTTGACGAAGAGGGAAACGCCACTGCAAAGTGTCTTGACGGAGAATGGGATTTTCGTTTGGTGGAAAATCCAAGCAAGATACCGCAGGGGTATGAGAGCGTAGGCGCAACTCTTGAGAATTTCAATAAGATAAAGGTTCCGTCCAATTGGCAGATACAGGGCTACGGACAGCCTATTTATACCAACTACGTTTATCCGTACGCATTGTCGCAATTCAATATTGCCGACATACCTCACGTGAAAGCTCGCTACAACGAAGTGGGGTGTTACGTCACGGAGTTTGAAGCGCAGGAGAGCGATAAGGACGTATATTTGCGTTTTGACGGTATCAACAGCTGCGGAGATATTTACGTCAACGGTCAGTTCGTCGGATATTCGGAAGATACGTTTTCACCGCAAGAATACGATATCACGCATTTAGTTAAGGAAGGTAAGAACAAACTTGCCGTTTCGGTATATAGATACACTACGGGAAGCTATCTCGAAGATCAGGATATGTGGCGCATATCGGGTATATTCCGCAGCGTATGGCTGATTTATAAGCCAAAGGCGCAGATTGCAGATTATTTTACGCATTGCGAATTGTCGGACAATTATACCAAGGCGAAGTTTACCACTGACGTAACCGTAGAAGTAAAAGATACGGACACCGCAAATTTAAAGGCGCAAGTAGAGCTGTCTTTCGGCGGAAAAGTAATTGCGACGATGGAGCAAGAACTTGGAGCGGTTGCAAAGGATACAGCGCAAGATTTGTCGGTGTCGGCGGATATTGAAGACGTCAAACTTTGGTCGCACGAATATCCCAATCTTTACGACGTGGAAGTAAGGCTATACGATAACGATAAACTCATCGACACTCGTCGCTCGCACTTTGGATTCAGAGAGATAAAGATCGAGCCGATGAAAGACGGCAGAGGACCTTTTATCAAGCTCAACGGCAAGATAATTAAGATATACGGCGTCAACCGTCACGAGTTCCACCCCGATTACGGTCACGCAGTGCCTGCGGAGTTGATAGAGAAGGATATTCAGCTTTGCAAAGCCAATAATATCACGTCAATCCGTAATTCGCACTATCCCAATCAAGACGTTTTCTACGAGCTTTGCGACAGATACGGAATACTCGTAATGGCAGAGACCAATCTCGAAACGCATGGACTTGCCATGTTCCTGCCCAAGAGCAGTAAGAAGTGGAAAGACCAATGCGTATACAGAGCCGTCAATATGGTCAGAAGACTTCGCAATCACTCCTGTATTATCAGCTGGTCGCTCGGCAACGAATCGGGATTCGGCAAGGACTTCTACGCAATGAAAGAAGCGGTGTTGAAACTTGACAAATCGAGATTTATTCACTACGAGCCCGATCAAAAAGGCGAAGTGGGCGACGTGCTCAGCGAAATGTATTCAAAGGTAGAGAAGATGCCTGTCATCGGAGAAAACAAGCCTATGCGCCATTGCCTTGCGATTTGGTCGCCTATGGGCAGCAAATACACTCCTGATATGTATAGAGACTTGCCGTTTATACAATGCGAGTATGCGCACTGTATGGGCAACAGTTTGGGCAATTTCAGCGATTATTGGGATATGTTCTACAAGTATGACAGACTTGCGGGCGGATATATTTGGGACTTTGCAGATCAAAGTATCCGTCGTCAAGAAAACGGCAAAGACAAGTGGTGTTACGGCGGAGACTTTGGGGATAAACCAAACGCAGGACGATTTGCATTCAACGGTATCGTCAGAGCCGACCGTTCGCCAAACCCCGCTTTGTACGAAGTGCGTTATCAATACCAGCAGGCAAAGTTTACTTTGGATGACAATACGCTTAATATCCTCAACCGTCATCGCTTTACCGACCTCAATGAGTTTGAGTTGAAAGTGGCGTTGGTTGCAGAAGGCGAAGAGTTGTATTCGAGGACTTTTACGGTAGATTGCGCTCCCGACGAGAGCGTGTCTGTAGAGTTGCTCGATAAGCAGATAGAGATGCCCAAGGACAAAGAAGTCGTATGCAATATAAGCATGTATACAAAGAGCGATACGCCGTATGCAAGCAAAGGACACGTCGTAGCTTATGAGCAGTTCGTATTGCAAGAATATGATTTTTCTGCGCCAAATACGGCTGCGGGAGCGACGTATAAAGTCGACGGCAAGAACTACGTAATCACGGCAGGCGAGAGCGTATTCGTATTGGAAAAAGGCGCAATAGTCTCCGCAAAGGTAAATGGCGTGGAGAGACTCACTTCGCCGTTGAGACCCAACTTCGTGAGAGCAGCTATTGACAACGACGCTTTGCCGCAAGTGCCGAGGATTATCGCCAACGTTATTATGGGCGTCAATGCTTTCCGCAATGCGCAAAAGGGATTGAAAGCAAGACGAGTGACGGTAAGAGAAGAGCAAGGCGCAGTAATCGTCGATATAGATTGGAGCATGAGATATCTCAAGAGGCTTCACACGACCTATAAGTTTGGCGGAGACGGCGCAATAGATGCGTCTATGAGCCTATCATGCTCAAAGGACTTGGAGAGATACGGCTTTACGATGCGTTTGGCAAAAGGAGTCGACGGCATTGAGATGTACGCTAAAGGTCCGCACGAGAACTATTGCGACAGAGCTACTGCGGCAAAACTCGGCTTGTGGAAAGGTAATGCCGAAGACTTTATTCACGATTATCTGTATCCGCAGGAGAATGGAAATCACACGGGCGTGCGCTACGCTAATATCGGCGGAGAAAAAGGCGTGTCGATAAAGGCTGTCGACAAAGCTTTTGAAATGACCGTGCATCCTTATACTTGCGATACGTTGCACAATGCGCAACATTTGCATGAACTTGAAAGAGAAGAAATGCTGACCGTATGCGTCGACGGAAAACAACGCGGCGTAGGCGGAGACGTGCCTGCAATGGCAAATACAAAACCGCAATATAAGATCTTGCCAAAAGAGCAGCATAGCTTGCGTTTTGTATTGAAATTCTGATAATAAAAAACGCCGATTAACGTCGGCGTTTTTAAATGGGTAAATTAAGAATTATAAAAGCAAGTCTTAAAAGGCAGGGAATATGATCGACTTTATTGGATTTTGCAGAAGGATATATAAAAGAGCAAAACAAAAAGTCGATTAGCGTTTATCTGGGCGAATTCAAATATTACTTTGAATCTTATTCGTTTTATGAAAACTCGGATACAAAGAATATCAACCTAGATATTTGATAAAATATTTGCAATAAAATATAGGACGCTTAACAGTGTATTTCATAGGGATTAAACAAGGATGATAATCAGTCCTTGCTTTTTTAGTATGGTTATGCTATAATGAAACTACTATAAACAGTAATTTAGCAGAATGATCGGAGAGAGAGTTATATGCTTGAACCAATACCTACAGCAGATGAAATGACCGCGTTAATCGGAAAATCTCTATATTGCGTATGGAATAATTTGTGCGCCTTAATTGACCATAATTACGATATGGAACGTTCGTGGAATCAAGGAGGTAAAGCATGGAAGTACGAATACAAATATCGTCGGGGCGGTAAAACGCTTTGCGCCTTGTATGCAAAAGAAAATTGCGTAGGGTTTATGATTGTCTTGGGTAAAGACGAGCGGTTAAAATTTGAAGCCGCCAAAGAAACTTATTCAAAAGAAGTTCAAAAAATATATGACGATACCCATACTTACCACGACGGAAAATGGATAATGTTTGAGCCGACCGACACTTCCTTGTTTAACGATTTTATTAGGCTGTTGAGTATTAAAAGAAAGCCGAATCGAAAGTAAAGATAAATTTCGATTTAGCTTTATAAACTTTTACAAAGTATAGCGCCCCAAAATAGAAAACGAATAAGGTGGGCGTGTTAGTTTGGCACAA
>CAMWVR010000016.1 GCA_947177795.1 uncultured Clostridia bacterium
ATTTTAAACCGCAACTTTATATTTGTTCTTGATAATCATTGCATAAATTGCATATGCGGCAATTTTAAATAGTGAAAGCCCCATTACGCATTCGATATCTACCCCGTTGAACGTAGAAATATCGCTGACGTTTTGCAATCCAAACTCTTGCACTTTTAATTTTTCGCTACCTATTGCCATAAAAGTGTTTGCAATCAACGTAGTATACCCGTCAAACAACGCTCTGTCTTTAATTTCCTCAAAAGACGTTCCGTAATTTACGCTTAAGCTCCTAACGGTTAAATTAGGCGATTTGCTCAACAAATTAGATAAGTATGCGCCTATCTTAAGTTTTTTTGCCTTTTTACGCTTATTTTGCGTTTTTGCGCCTTCATTATCTCCTCTTTTGAGAATTTTCAAGTCATTTTTATTTATTTGATAATAAAAAAGTCCTTGACAGACAAAAATTTTAATGCAAAATATCTCTATCCGATCCAATATAAAGCATTGCGCGCATACGCTTAAATTGTCGGCGTCTACTCTCAAGACGAATTTGACACCGTACGCTATAACAAATATTATGCAAGCAAACAACAATAATATCAACGCAAAAATTAAATATAGCCACCACATAACCTTATTTTACGCATTCATATCAAATTTATTAAGCGTTAAAAAAGATACGGTCGTAAAACCGTATCCCTAAAGCGTAATAATTATCAAACGTAAATCAAGTCACGATATCGCCGTCGTCATCAAATTCGCTGTGAACCTCATCATCCACGTCGCTGGCAACTTCTCGCTCCACGTAGTCTTCGCCGTTACCTTGCACGGTCTGCAAATCCTCACCCTGCAAAAACTCGGGGATTTCGTTCATATCTATCATTTCATTGAGTTCTTCGTCGTTTTCGTCTTCGAACTTGTCGCCTATAACGCGCTCTCTATACAATCCGTCAGTCTGAATATTGTAGTTACTGAATTCTACGAGACGGCGCATAATATCGTCGTAATCAGGCAATTCATCGAGACTTCTCAATTGGAATTTCTTTAAAAACTCGTCGGTAGTGCCGTATAAAATAGGTTTACCCGGCGCGTCTTTGTATCCGCAAGTCTTTATCATATCCACCTTGAGCAATACTCCCAGCGCATAATCTGCGCTTGCATCGCCTCTTGAATCTTCAATTTCCGATCTTGTTATCGGCTGACGGTAGGCAATTATAGAAAGCACTTCAAGCACGACCTTTGACAGTTCTTTTTCCCTGACGGGACGCAACATATCGCTTACCGTCTCTCCATACTTGCTATTTGACGCAAATTGCAATTTATCGTTGAAGATTTCCAATACTATGCCGCAATCTCCGCTGTATTTCTCCGCAAGTTTTTCTATTACGGCATTGAGCTCTTTGCGACTGACTTCATCGGGAAGACCATTGAGTATTTCGCTTCTCTTTAATGGTACTCCGGCTGAAAATAATATAGCCTCGACCGTCTCAAATAAGTTTTCCATATCAATAAGTTTCCTCCGTTTGTTTCAATTGTTGCATATCCAAGTTTTCTTGGTCAACGCTGTCGTTGAGCATTATCAATATATCGTCGGCAAAATTCTTTTGCATTACGGTAACGATTTGTTTTTTCATCAATTCCAAAAGCGCCTGAAATGTCGTAATGACTTCGCTCTTCGTAATGTCTTCTTCAAACAATTTGTTGAATACGACAGACTTCTTTTCAATTATCACCTTTGATATGTACTCGATTTTATCCGCTACGGTAAATCTATCCTTTTGAATCTTTTTAGCGGCTTGACGCTGTTCTTTTTCAGTCATCTTCAACAGCAGTTTACCGTAAGCCTCTATCAACTTGTCAAACGAAAAGTCGTTGACTACGATTATAGCGTCCGCATTCGTAAACTTTGGTCTGCGATAAAACTTATTCAAAGTCTCTCTTTCTTTGAGCTTGAGAGACTGCGCTTTGAACATCTCAAACATCAAAAGCTTACGTCTCAACTCTGCTTCCGGGTCAATACCGTCATCGTCGTATTCGTCGTCGAAGTATTCTTCTATCACAGGCAAGCACGCTCTCGACTTGATCTCCAACAAAGTGGCGGCAATTACTATATATTCGCTCGCCTCTTCCATATCGAGTTTTTCCACCTGCTCCATATGCCTTAGGTATGAATCCGTAATTTGCGACAAAGGGAAAGTCTTGATATCGTACCTACCGTCTCTGATGATAAGTTCGTACAAGAGTTCGATAGGTCCGCTAAAATCCTGGATATTGAGAATTATATTGTTTGCCGGATGACTCTTTTCGTAAAAGTTTGCCATATCTTACCCCAACAACGTCCCCTGCGGAAGTCCGAATATTGCCGTAAATACCCAATCCAAGCATTTACGCACAAGACGTATTATATTAGACAAAATATCCACTTGCGGTATAAATCTTCCCAATACGAAGCATATCAGCAAGAATGCTATCATTACTTGCGCTCCGTGCTTATACATAAAATCTACGTATTTATTATTAGGCTTTGAGAGCGTCTCGACGACTCTGAATCCATCCAACGGATATATAGGCAGCAAATTGAAGACCATCAACGCCACGTTAAACGCAATCGAGAGCTGGAATAGATAATACAAAAACATTATTACGTATGCCCAGCCGCTTTCCGTATTGACGACTCCGCCCGTGATTTTCATAAGTATCGCCAGACAAAGCGAACTTATTATCGCCATAATAAAGTTGTACGTTACGCCTGCCAAAGCAGTAAGCACCATACCTTTTTTATATTTCTTAAAGTTTCTTGGATCTATAGGCACAGGCTTTGCCCAACCGAAGCCGACGAGTAACATCATGCCAAGTCCTATCGGATCAAAGTGCTTGACGGGATTGAGAGAAAGTCTGCCCAAAAACTTTGCCGTCTTGTCTCCATTCCAAAGCGCAACGTAGCCGTGCGACAATTCATGACCTATAATTGCGCAAAGCATTGCAATCAAATATGCAAAAACGCACAAAATTGCCATGCCAAAGCCAAGAGCCTTGACAATACTGTCGCCTATGATCATTTGAATAAAAGATACCATTGCTTCTCCGACCAACGGCAAAGCTATTTTGCCGTTGAACATAATTCTACATATATATTATAGATTAAATTCCCTATCAAGTCAATAATATACCTGATTTTTGACATGGATTTTATGTTGTCGGCATAAAAATCGCTAAAAAAGGCGGAATAACAATATAATTCCGCCTTTTATATTTGTTTATCTTAAAATTTTATTTTACCACTCGCCCGTGACGTCTTTAATGAAGTCAAGGAAAGTGCTCTTTTTTGCGTCCTGCATAGCAATTATGTCTACGCTGCGCTCCTGACCGTCCATTTGATAAACAGCCTTGCCGACGACGTCGCCTTTCTTGATAGGCGCCTTAATCTCTTGCGGCAATACTATCTGCAAATCTTCAGAAGACGCTCCGACTTTTGAAAACTTGGTAATATCTTCACCGCAAGCTACTTCAATTGATTTGACGGGAGATTTTTTTACTTGAATAGATCCAAGCACGTCGCCCTTTCTATAAAATATCTTATTGACGTAGTTAGCGAACGAATAGTCAAACATAGATCTCACTTGATTAAATCGAGACTTACTGTCGCTGCCTCCCACTATCGTTGCGACAACTTTCATACCGTTTCGCTCTGCGCATGCAGAAAGACAATGCCCCGCCTTGTCGGTATAACCCGTCTTACCGCCTTTGCAACCGCTGTATTGCTTGATAAGTTTGTTGGTGTTGACGAATTGAGTAATTCTTCCCGACGGGTGTTGATAATCTTCCATCCATACGCTTGCATACTCAAAGTATTTATCGTGGCTCATAAGACTGCGAGTCATGATATTGACGTCTTTTGCAGTGGAATATTGCTCGCTTTCACTCGGAAGTCCCGTGCAGTTGGCAAACTTGGTATTGCTCATTCCAAGCTGACTTGCCCTCTCGTTCATCATACTTACAAATCCGTCTACGCTTCCCGCAATTCGCTCTGCCATAGCGTACGACGCATCGTTAGCGGATACGACTATGATCCCCTTAAGCAAATCGTTGACGCTATAACTTGCTCCCGCATCCAAAAACATTTGGCTTCCGCCCATTGCGCTTGCTTCGGGAGAAATAGTGATCATCTCGTCATAACTTATCTTTCCCTCGTCTATAGCCTCGAAAATCAAATTTGCCGTCATGATTTTAACCATGCTTGCAATCTCGTGCTTAGCGTCGGCATTATATTGATAAAGCACTTCGCCCGTATAATACTCCGTCAGGCACTCTCCAAAGCCGTTGGGCTGTAACGGCAAATCGCCCGTAGGCAAAGTATCGGCGGACGCCTCTGCGCTCATGCCCATAGGAAAAATTACGAGCAATGCCATAATCATAAGCAAAGATGTGAATAAAATTTTCTTTTTCATATCGAACTCCTAATCATTGTTTTCCCCTAGTGTGTCGCAAGAAACAATTTTTATGCCAAAATTACATTATAAGACATATATTTGCCTTGGATTTGTAATAAAATTGAGATATGGAACAAAAAATTTACGCATACATGTTATCTATAGGATTGCGCCCAAAATGCTCGGGCTACAAATATATTTTCGATCTTGTCAAGATGCAAACTCTCGGCAGCGATATTTTACCGCTCAAACTCAAAGGATACGAGATTTTGGCAAAAAAATACGGCAAAACGGTGTGCGCTATTGATAAAAATATTCAAAACTGCATTTCCAAAGCTTGGCTTGACGGCGACGTTGAGAATTTGTATAAAGAGTTCGGCAATACCATAGATATTGACAAAGGCAAACCCACTTCAAAGCAATTGATAATGCATATTTGGGACAGAATTTCCTGAGTTTGAAATTTTTGTCATATATTGTCAGATGAGTAAATAAAATTTAATATAACTCTCAAAAAGGCAATATTATGGCAATCAATACTAAATTCAAACTTAATAAAGGCGTCGCTACGCCCTTTATCAAAAACTTCTTTAGAGACAACAAGTTGTTTTTGATCACTTTTTTTGGACTCTATATCGCAGTTTTTGCAATTTCGGTCTTTATTGTGTTCAATTATCAAAACCAACTTTGCCACAATAACTATTATCAAACGTTGCTTGAAGGAAACTACAGCTATTTCAAGGTCACGCTAAAATACGTATTACTAAATTTTCTATTCGCATTTTGCGCAATGATAACTTATCGAAAAAAATACGCTTTTGCGCTCATGTATTTCGTCGTTACGTTCATAGCCTATCGACTTGCCGTAAATATAATTGGAAGCTGGCAATACAACATCGTAATAAATATACTCAATGCAGTCTTGTTCTATTTTATAATATTTATAATGTACGTCGTCACTATCGTGCTGATCGTATCGCACATCAATTCACATTATCTTTATTGCAACGACCGATGCTCCGCAACTTTAAAAAACATATTTAAGTTTTCGTTGATAACGACGATAATAACATCTATCTGCATCATTATTTGCACGGTGGTATTGCCGATGATACTTTGCAAAATTCTATTTTAAATGGATAAAAAAAGAGGAATATCTTTGCGATACTCCTCTTAAAACAATTATTTTGCGTATTCGATTTGTCTGACTTCTCTGATGACGTTGACTTTGATTTGACCGGGATATTCAAGTTCCGCCTCAATCTTCTTGGCAATTTCTTTTGCCATAAACGTCGTCGCCTCGTCGTTGACAACTTCGGGTTTGACGATTACTCTTATCTCTCTGCCCGCCTGTATTGCATAAGACTGCTCTACGCCGTCAAAGGAATTTGCAACTCCTTCCAACTTCTCGAGTCTCTTGACGTAGTTCTCGAGCGATTCTCTTCTTGCTCCGGGTCTTGCTCCCGAAATCGAATCGGCGGCTTGAACTATAATAGCCTCCAAAGTCTGCGGCTCTACGTCGCCGTGGTGAGCCTCGATCGCATGAATGACGTTGCGATGTTCTTTAAACTTCTTGGCAATATCTACGCCTATCGTAACGTGCGTACCCTCGACTTCGTGGTCGACAGCCTTGCCTATATCGTGCAACAAGCCCGCTCTTTTTGCCACCTTGACGTCTGCGCCTAATTCCGCAGCCATCATTCCTGCCAAATAACTTACTTCCAAAGAGTGCTTGAGCACGTTCTGTCCATAACTCGTACGGAATTTCAATCTGCCAAGCAACTTGATGATTTCCGAATGCAATCCGTATACGTTTGCTTCAAAAGCGGCATTTTCGCCGGCTTCTTTCATTTGCTGCTCTATCTCTCTCTTGACTTTCTCGACGGTCTCTTCGATCTTTGCGGGATGTATTCTTCCATCCGAGACCAATCTCTCGATAGTCAACTTTGCAATCTCTCTTCTTACAGGATCAAATCCCGATACGGTAACTACGTCGGGAGTGTCGTCGATGATCAAATCTACGCCCGTCGAGTTCTCGATAGCTCTGATATTTCTACCGACTCTACCGATAAGTCTACCCTTCATATCTTCGTTGGGCAACTCTACTACCGATACTGCAATATCCGACGCATGGTCTGCCGAACATCTTTGAATTGCAAGACCGATGATATTCTTTGCCTTTTTGTCGGCCTCGTCCTTTGCCTTCTGCTCGATTTCCTTAACTTTGACGACTGCGTCTTTTTTCGCTTCGTCAAGAAGTTCGTCCATGAGTATCTGCTTTGCCTCGTCTTGAGTAAGTTTTGCAACCTTTTCAAGTTCTGACAACATATTGGCGTGAGCGTTTTTCAACTCTTGCTCAATTTCGTCAAGTTCTCTTTCTTTGCTCTCTAATTGTTTCTTTTTTTCGTCAATAAGATCGGATTTTTTATCAATAGCCATTTCTCTCTTGATGAGTTGATCTTCTCTTTGAGCAACTCTCTGTTCGCTTCTGGCTATTTCCGCTTTCTGCTCTTTTGACTGACTTTCAAACTCCTTGCGGAGTCTGTTCTGCTCTTCTTTTGCTTCGATTTTTGCTTCCTTGAGATAGGTCTTGGATTCGTCGCGAGCCTCTTTTTTCATCTTCTCGCATTCTTCCTTAACACCACCGACAGTTTTCTTTGCATACGACTTGTATATCAAAATGCCTAAGCCTATGCCTGCGCCCAAAAAAATGATGACGGCAAACACTAGACCGATAGCCCATCCTACATTCGCATCTACCCCAAGGAGAACGTCAAAGCAATTCATACTGAATTTCATCTTTGCCTCCTATATTAAATTGTTAAGTTTCAACATAAAAAATATTTATGCAAATTAATTATAGCCTATTTAAAGTAATAAAGTCAATAGTAATTATATCAATAATTATTATAATATTAAAAAAATTAAAATCTAATAATTAATATATTGTTGTCACTGCTCAATAGTAGCCACTATATATAGTATTTTAGTTTTGATTCTTCCAAATCTTGCATTGTTCGATACGCTTACCGTTGTCACCCTGCTTCTCATCGTAAGCAAATTGGTGCAACAATTCGCAAGAGAAATTTTCACACGTACCGCAATGCTCCCTTTCCTTGGACTCGCAACAAGACTTAACGGGACAACTATCTGCCCAAAACGGCTTATTCATTTGCGCGCATCCCTTACATCCTGTTTGCTCGCGGTATGCACATTCGCTGCACAGCAATCCGCATCTGGATTCTATCATACTTACACCTCAAAGTCTTTTTATTTAGTTTAACAAATAAAATAGCATTTTTCAAGTATTATTATATATGTTTTACGCTCTTTATAAATAAGACGCGACTCAACGCCGCGTCTTTGCATAAAAATCAAAAATATTATGTATATTTACTCTTCTTGCGCTTTTTGCATGATCTTGGTTCTGATTTCTTCAGCGACTTCGGGATTATCGTCGAGATACTGTATCGTCTTGTCTCTGCCTTGACCTATCTTCTCGTCGTTATAGCTTATCCAAGAACCGCTCTTTTTCAAAACGTCCATTGCCACGCCCATATCGACAAGACAGCCGTTGGCGGATATGCCTTTGCCGAAAATAATATCAAACTCTGCGGTTTTAAACGGTGGCGCAACCTTATTCTTTACGACTTTTGCCTTGGCTCTGCTACCTATAAAGTCGCTTCCGTCTTTGATTGCGTCGCCCTTTCTCACTTCAATTCTGATACTCGAATAGAATTTCAAAGCCTTTCCGCCGGGGGTTACTTCGGGATTGCCAAACATTATGCCGACTTTTTCTCTCAATTGGTTGATAAAAATCACGCAAGTCTTCGTCTTGTTGATTATTGCCGTCAACTTTCTTGCCGCCTGCGACATCAATCTTGCCTGAAGACCGATGACAGACTGTCCCATCTCGCCCTCGATTTCCGCCTTTGGCGTCAATGCCGCAACGGAGTCTACGACTATGATATCCATAGCGTTGGTTCTGACCATCGTCTCCAATATATCCAAAGCTTGCTCTCCGCTGTCAGGCTGGCTGACGTAAAGGTCTTTTACGTTGACTCCGAGTTTCTCTGCGTAGATCGGATCAAGAGCGTGCTCTGCGTCGATGAACGCCGCCAATCCGCCTTCCTTTTGGCAAGATGCAATCGCATGCAAAGCTACGGTCGTTTTACCCGAAGACTCGGGTCCGTAGATCTCTATAATTCTGCCCTTTGGCAAACCGCCTACTCCCAAAGCCATGTCAAGCGTCAAACAACCCGTGCTGATGACGTCAATATGTTCGATTTCTTTATCTCCAAGTCTTATGATAGATCCCTTGCCGTATTGTTTCTCGATCTTTGCAATGGCGTCTGCCACAAGTTCTGATTTTTCTTTTCCAACGTCTTTCTTGTCTTTTTCCATGATTATCAATACCTCTTATTAAAGTTCTTTTATATTTTTAAGCGCCAAATATAACGCCGTATTTGTTACACATTTTCTTATTTCATTCCTATCCTTGTCAAAAAAGGTGTCGAATACCTCGATTGCATATCTATTGCCGATAGCTATATAAGACAGCCCGACAGGAGTGTCGTAATCGTCGCTTGACGGACCTGCGCAACCCGTGGTAGCTATCGCCAAATCTATCTCGTTGTTTTGCAAAAGTCCTTGCGCCATTTCTCTCGCTACTTCTTCGCTGACGACTCCGCTCTCTTCAATCGTGGCAAGTTTGACGTGCAATCTACGCACCTTTGAAGATACGTCGTAAGTAACGAAGCCCTCGTACAACACGCTGCTGCTTCCCGACACGTTGACGAGTCTCGAGCATATCATTCCGCCCGTCAAAGACTCTGCGACTGCAATCTTTGCGCCTTTGTTTCTTGCGTTTTCGATCACGCATTGCTCCAAAGTCGTATCGTAATTAGCGTAGACGTTTTCGCCCAAAGTGTCGAGAATCAAGTCCAAAATTCTCTGAAATTCTATATCGCTTGCGCTCTTGTTGACAAGAGTGAGTTTGCAATCGAGATTGAGTTGTTTGAATTCCAAACTCACGCCGTCCACGCTTGCAAGCTTTTTGCATTTTGCAAGCATATCTGCGTCGATGTCAAAGGCTTTGAGCACACAGTAATTTTTGCAAGTCTCGATCATATTCCCTCCTTAATTCTCCTCAACTTGTCCGAAATAATCTATTCCGTCGACTTCTTGGAGTTTAACTTTATAAATTTTGCCTATTTCGACGGGCTTATCCGCATAGAAATAAACTTTGGTATCTATCTCGGGAGCGTCGTGACTGCTCCTGCCGTAGAACAATTGCAAGTCGTAATCTATACCTTCGTATATCACGTCGACGACGCTGCCAATCCTCTCTTTGAGTTTGTCCGCCATAATACTCTCCTGCAAAGCGTAAAGCTCTTCTTGCCTTTGCAGTTTGACTTCTTCGTCTATCTGTCCGTTCAATCTGCTTGCCGGAGTGCCGTCTTCTATTGAATAGGCAAAGAATCCGCATCTATCCAGCCTTGCCGTAGAGATAAACTCTTTGAGTTCTTCGAAATCCTCTTGTTCTTCTCTGGGAAAGCCTACTATGAAAGTCGAACGAATCGTAAAGTCTCCGTGTCGTCTGATCATATCCACAAGGTCGACGATCTGCTCTTTTGTGACCTTTCTGTTCATCAGCTTGAGTATCTTGTTGCTGACGTGCTGACAAGGTATATCTACGTATTTGCAAATCTTCGGCTCGTTTGCCATATACTCTATGAGTTCTTGAGTGACCTGCTCGGGATAAAGATACAGAAGTCTGATCCATTCCACGTCAAGTCTAGACAGTTCTTTGAGTAGGTCTATCAACTTGATTTCGCCGTATAAATCTATGCCGTATCTTGATACGTCTTGAGCGACGATTATCAACTCTTTAATGCCGTAATCCTTGATAAGCGACTTTGCTTCGTCGACTATATCCTCAATCTTTCTCGACGTATACTTCCCGCGTATATTGGGAATGGCGCAATATGTACATTTGTTGTCGCAACCCTCGGCAATCTTCAGATATGCGTAATGGTAAGGCGTAGTCAGCACTCTCTTGGGAGAAAAAATTCTGTCGTCCTTATCGTTGACGTAACACTTTTCGCCTTGACCTTGCACCATATTCTTTATCAATATCGGCAACTTATGGTAGTTTGCCGTGCCCAAAAACATATCTACTTCGGGAAATTCTTTCTCAAGTTCTTGCATATATCTTTGAGCAAGACAGCCCGTGACGATGAGATATTTACATTTATCTTTTTTATACTCAGCCATCTCGAGAATCGTATCTATCGCCTCTTGTTTTGCGCTGTCGATAAATCCGCAGGTATTGATAATGATAATATCGGCGTCGCTTGGCTCTCCCGTCAGTTCATAGCCATCGCTTTGCAGGTATGCAAGCATATTCTCGCTGTCGATACGGTTCTTATCGCAACCCAAAGATATCAATCCAATCTTCATTCTTTATCCTCTTTCTCAACTTCTTGAGTATTCGCCTCTTTGTCCTCGACGTCTTTGTCTATTTTTTCGCCAAGCAAGAGCTGAGCGTTTTTGACAATATAGTTGACTCCCGATATGACGGTAAACAACGTAGCTAATAAGAAGAATACTACGCCAATATATCTGAATATCTTAAATACCAACGTATCGTTTGCCGAGCATAGCAAGAAAGTCAAACCAAACATCGTCGTCGCCGTTTTGACTTTGCCGAGTTTGTCAGCCGCCAAAGCAACGCCTTTGAGCGCGGCAACCTGTCGCAAAACGCCTATCATAAATTCTCTTGCAATTATAACGACGGAACAAATCAATTCGATATAAGGTATTTCGGGAATATAGTTTCCGTCCACCAAAATAAACAGCCCCGCAGCGACCAACACTTTGTCTGCGATCGGGTCAAGAAGCTTTCCCAAATCGCTGACCATATTGTATTTACGCGCAATATGCCCGTCTAAATAGTCCGTCATAGACGCCAATATAAACAACAACGCCGTAATAATAAAAAGGTATTCATACAAAGGTTGAAGACAATAACATACCAAAATCAAAGGTATCATTATCAGTCTGACTATCGTGATTTTGGTAGGCAACGTCATCGATGCGCTTTTGCCCATACTCTCTCTCCTTTAATTAAATTCCCCTTATCTAATGCATTGATTTTATTCGCAATCTTCGCCGTCGGCGTTCAAACGAGCGTTCTCTATTATCTCGTCGACTTGATCGGAAGAAAGCTGACATACGCACTTCGAGCCTTGTTTTTCTATATATCCGCAAGCCATAAGCCAATCGTATATCTTACCGCCTCTTGAGAAGCCTATCGAAAAGGCTCTCTGCATCCAAGATATCGACACGTTGTCAAGTCCTACGATTCTCTTAAGAACGTCTGGACACAGATCGTCGGGAAAATCGAATTCTTTTATCTTCTCAAGCGATTTAGCGCCGACGGGCTCTTCTTTCTTAGGCTCGGAAATCGAAGCTATCTCCGCCTCGATGGTCTCGTCGTAATAAGCGGCATTATGACTTACTATATCTCTCATGATATTCTGTATCTCGCCGTCGTCGATAAACGGATTTTGCAATCTTACCATATATCTTGACTTGGTTGTCTTGATAAGCATATCGCCTTTGCCAAGCAAATCTTCTGCGCCGATGCTGTCAAGTATGGTTCTACTGTCGGTACCCGTAGTGACTGCAAATGCAATTCTCGTAGGCAAGTTGGCTTTGATATTACCGGTAATGACGTCGACAGACGGTCTTTGCGTAGCCAAAATCAAATGAATTCCGCACGCTCTTGCCTTTTGCGCCAAAGTCAAGACGTAAGTCTCGAATTCTTTAGCCTGCTCGCTTACCATGATATCGCCCACCTCGTCTATGATCGTGACGATATACGGTATCGTTTCGCCCGCCTCTATGACTTCTTTGGTTGCGTTGTAACTCGAAATCTTGGCTACAAAACGTTTTGCAAACAATGCGTATCTTCTCTCCATTTCTGCGCACAGCCATTTGAGAATGCCGAGCGACTCTTTTGGAGTGTTGTATATCTTTGGCGTAAGCAAATGCGGCAACGCCTGATATTTGCTGAACTCTACTCTCTTGGGATCGACAAGAATAAGTCTCAACTCCTCAGGAGAATATTTGTATATCAACGAACAAAGCATGGTGTTGAGGCATACGCTCTTACCGCTACCCGTTCCGCCGGCGATAAGTCCGTGCGGGAAGTCCGTCAAATCTTCGTAATGGCAATTGTTGTCCACGTCCTTGCCTAGCGCAAAGTACAGACCGCCCTTTTTGTTTTGGAATTTCTCGCTTGCAATAAATTCTTTGAGTCCCACGGTCTTACGCACCTTGTTGGGCACTTCGATACCGCAAAGCGACTTACCGGGGATAGGAGCTTCAATTCTCGCAGTCTCCACCGCCAACGCCATAAGAATATTATTCAACTTAGACGGTATCTTGTCTACCGACAACGTCTCGGGTATCTCGAATTCATATCTGGTTACCGACGGTCCGCTGACGATATTCTTGACGTGCACTTCGATTCCGAAGTTGGCGTACGTTCTTTCGATTATTCTAGTCCTTTCCATGAAGTCTTCGTTGTCGTCTACGTCGGGAATATAATCGATGAGATTGTCTATGCTAGGCGGAATATAAGGAGATCTTACTACCTTAGGCTTTTCCTCTTTTTGTTGCTCTTGGCTCACTTGCGGTTGCTTATTATTACCGTTGTCGATATTAGGCGCGCTCTGCGGCTTTTGTTGAACGGGCTGACTAGACTGTTGTTTTGCCACGATAGGCTTTGGCTTATCGTAAGTCTTTTGGAAGTATCCGTCGCTGTTTTCCACAGGCTTATCTACTTTCACTCCGTCAGTCACGTTGTAATTCTTGACGGGCGACGGCTCTTGCGCCTGCTTTTCTCTATTCATTCTGGCGATATACTCGTCCATACTCTCTTCCCGTCTCGTCTCGGTCTTGTCCTCAACGATCTTTTGAGCGTCGCTTTGAGACTTAGTCTCTTCGACGACTTGAGGTTGTTCGACTTGAATTTGTTCTTGCTTATCTTCGAGAACGTCCGTCTCTTTTTTATTTTCTACAGTTGGGCTTGGAGAGGTCTTCTTTTTGCTATCTCCGCCAAAAGGAAATTCAAAATTGCCCAAATCCGTCTGTTCGTCCGACGAATTCAATATGCGATTGAGTCTTTCGTTAAATGACAACGGCTCTTGACTGTTATTCTCGGGCTTTTCATTATTTTGACTTTCGACCGCATGCTCTTCCTTTCGGTCGTTTTCGTTTGCGTTATTCGTCTGATGAATTTGCGAATAATATGACGGGATACGTCCGTTTTCCATATAAACGTCGCTTGTGTGTGAGTCGGATTGGAATCTTTCGTAAATAGATTGAGTCCTCTCTCTTTGAGACATTTGCGGAGGCTGCTGCTCGGGTTCAGGCTCTAAGATCGGAGCCGTCGAAGCGCCTTCGTCTATTACGTTGAGTCTTTGCGAACCGTCAATTCCCAAATAATCTCTCTGAACGCTGTTTATAGCAGCAGTGTTATTGTCTGCGCCCGACACGTCTTCGCCTGCGTAGATGTATTCGTTGCGAGTCACTTCGTTTCTTATTTCTTGCGTATCCAAAATGAGTTGAGGCTCTTCGGGGGTATAGCCCACGTTGTACTCTGCCTCAAAATCAATGCTGTTGTAATTATTGGGATACAGATCGACGGGTTTTTCATTGGATATGTTAACGCTGTCTATAGGCTTATAGTCGTTAAGACCGTTTCGTCCGCCTCTTCTGAACAGTTTTTCGCCCAAATTCCTGCCCTTAATCGTTTGATTATTGAGCGCAGGAGAAGACTCCTCGCCTTCAAAATCATATACGTTGATATTGGAATGACTTACTCCTCTGACCTTTTTAGCCCTCTTTGGCATAAGATTGATGTCAATGTTGACTTGCAATAGTATAGCTATTGCAATCAAGCCTACGGTAATTATTCCGTTTGCCACCAACGTCAAGATATAGATATATCTCGTCGCAAACAAATATAAAAATATGCTAGCCAACGCTCCGCCTGCGGTATTTGCCTCGGTATACGAAGCCGAAATATACTGTCCCCAACCGTTGAGAGCATAATTGTGCGACCCCAAGATATGTGCAAACGTTATAGTTGTCACAGCAATCAAAGCGTAAATAAATATGATCTTTTTGCTCTGTCTTGCTCTGAGATTAAATATATAGAAGACGCCGAGCAACGTCAGCGCAAAGCTGTATCCGTATATTGCGTATCCAAAAATTCCTACAAAAAAGTTTGTGACGGCTTGTCCCGATTTACCAAACGCGCCAAGCAAAATCAAATCCAAAACAAAAAATACCAACGCTATAATAACGCCGTTTACCCTTCTGCTGTTTTTCTTTGCGGGCTGATTGTTCTCTTCTTGAGTTTTTGCCATTAAAGTATCTCCTTATAATCTTTTTAGATTATACACGCACTTTCCATTCCTATCTAACTATATAAGATTATAGCACATTGAATTGATAAATTTCAATAATTTTAAAAGTAATTATATATTTTATATATAGATTTTAACAAAAAAATTAAATATACATTTAACAAGTACAAATTTTTACACATATTATTCGCATTATTTAAACGTTAAACCGTGAATTATAACGCAGGTTATTAAAATAAGGCGATAGAATCAACTACCGCCTAAGCATTTGCCAAAATTCTGCGTTAAATGAGTTTATTTACGTCGCACTTAGGTTTTTTACCTACGTAAGCAAGGCTCGCCTTTGACAGGTCGTAGGTATAATCGATGACCTCTTTTGTTTGATCCAACGTGATTGCGTCAATCTCTTTGAGTTTCTCGTCAATGTCGAATATCTTGTCTGTAAACAACACGTTCTTAGCGTTGACTCTCATCATCACGCCGTTGCTTTCCTGCCCGAGCACGTAATTGCCTTTGAGTTGAGCGATACCTCGCTCCAACTCTTTTTTAGTCAGTCCGCTCTTGCGCAAATCTTCGATAAGCTCGAGAGTACAGTCGACGGCTTTTTTGACGGATTCGACGTTGGTACCTATATAAAGCGACAATACGCCGTTGTTGATATAAGACGAATTGTAGGTATATACGTTATAAGCAAGACCTCTTTTCTCCCTCACTTCTTGGAAGAGTCTTGAGCTCATTCCGCCGCCTACTATGGTATTGACTAGAGCCTCCGCCATGGTAAGTTTGCTGTCGTATTCAAATGCGGGAAATCCTATGGCTATATTGGACTGTTCTATATCCTTGAATTTGCAAAGCGTATTTCTCTGCGTATCGTGTCTTTTGTCATGCCAAGCCCTTTTACAGTTGGAAGAAAATTTACCTTCAAAATATTTTTCTACGAGTTCTTTTGCTTTGTCAAACTCGATATGACCTACTATAGACACGACGCTGCTTTCGGCGCAGTAGTTGTCGCCGATATATTCGATCAAATCGCTGCGAGTAAAGTTTTTGACGTTATCTCTCTCTCCGAGAATAGTTCTGCCAAGCGGATTATCCCCAAAATATCCCTCTGCGAGCATGTCCAAAACGACGTCTGAATTATCGTCCTCACACATAGATATTTCTTCAAGTACGACGCCCTTTTCCCTCTCCATTTCTTCTTTGTCAAAGGTGGATTCAAAAAGAATTTCACTCAATATTTTAAGGCAATTTTCCGCCTCGGTGTCGATCGACAGCGTATAAAAACAAGTAGTTTGCTTTGAAGTGAAAGCGTTGATTTGAGCGCCTATCCCATCGACGTATTCCACTATCTCAAATGAAGATTTATCCTTCGTTCCCTTGAAATACATATGCTCTATGAAGTGCGAAATGCCGTTGTTTTGAGCAGTCTCGTTTCCGCTGCCGACCGCAGTCATCACTGCGATTCCCACCGAACGAACGGCGGGAGAATATTTATAAGCAAGTCTAAGACCGCTGGGAAATCTAAATATTTTGTTCATAATCTTCCTCTGTCTTTTTATTATGGATATTATAATATAATTATTGTCATTCGTAAAGCATAAATACCGTCGAATATCTTAAATTATTTCTTGACTTATAATTTGCGATACGGTCACGGGCGTGAGATTATTTTTTTCATAATAAGTCAAAATATCTCCCAACGCCGCCAAAGTATGAGCGGTCGGATGCATGAGTATCATATCTCCCGCTCCGATCTTATTGGTCGCTCTGCTATACACCAACGAGCTGTCCTTGTCTCTCCAATCAATCGTATCTCTGCTCCACATAATTACGCTCATGCCTTGAGCGTAAGCGACCTTTAAAGTCGTGTCGGAAAAACTACCCGACGGCGGAGCAAAGAGCGTTATATTATACCCGGTCAGTCCTTTTACAAGCGTATTGGTCGAAGTTATTTCCGCCTCGTTTTGTTTTGCGTCAAGCTTTGCGTGATCTTTGTGAAAATATCCGTGATTACCAAGTTCGTGACCACCCTCGATCATCTTGTCGAGATATTCCTTATTTTTCGCCGCCCAACTTCCGCCTACGAAAAACGTGGCTTTTGCATTGTGCTTAGCGAGAGTCTCAAGCATACCGTCAAGATACTCCGTACCCCAATATACGTTGATCATCAAAGCCACTTCCCCTCTCGACGTATTGCCCTTGTAATAGGGTCTGTCATTGTTTTGCGTAAAAACAAAAGAGGAATATTGACCGCTGAAACTCACCAAAGTGAGCGTCAACAGCATTGTTATGATTATTACGTTGGTAACTGCGCTTGCAAATCTTGATACTTTCTTCATACACACCTCAACAAAATGTATGCGTGAAGACAAGCATTTATGAATAAAGACGTGCGCTCTCAGCTCAAAAAATCAATAATAAATCACAGTGGCTTTGCAAGCCTTTCTCCACCCCTGAAAAATTTTCAACTTCTTAAATAAGATAGGCGCGTAAATTGTTTGGTTGCTTCTCCAGCCGTCAAAGGCTCTCTCTCCTATATGATAAACGGATTGCGGGATTTTTAATTCGCTGATTGCGCAGCACCCCTCAAATGCTCTCCAACCAATAATTTCCAACGTATCCGGCAACTCAACGCGCTCCAAAGAGCCGCAGCCTAAAAATGCTCTATCGTCAATTTCCACGACGGATTGCGGAATACTCACTTGCTTTAGCGCAATATTATTGCTGAATGAAGCCTTTCCCAACTTCTTAATATCGCTGTCAACGGTATACATCTCGCTTTCGCCAACGTATTTTTCAACACAATTACCTTGACCGCCTTTTGGTCCATAACTTCCGTAAGTTACGACGACTTCGACTTTACGTCCGCCAATATACACCGACTTCAAATTTTCCAACTCGCAAAAACATTCGTTTTGCAATATTATATCCTTATTGGCTATATGTATTTCTTGCACTCCCGAACATATTTGTAAGGAGCAATTACCGATTTTTGCCACTGATCCGGGTAAATAAATGCGCTCTATTTCATAACTGTCAAAAGGATAATCTCCTATCTCAATCACTCCGTTAGGAATTCTGACCTCTTCGTCGCATAATCTGCAATCTTCCAAAACTCCGTCGCTTATCCACCAATCGTCGTCATCTATATTTAACAACTCTATCTCGTCTTGATTTTCCATATTACTTATCCTCTCTTGGAATTGAATAAGATTATTATAATATCTATTTATATGATTGTCAATATTAAAAGGGAGCAACCTTACGATTGCTCCCTTTGCTTTGTTTGGCAATTATTACTTAAGCACTTCCAAAAGTCTCAACGCAACGCCCTTGTCGTTGATGTCGATGACTTTTACTCTTACCTTATCGCCGATATTGACTACGTCCTCGACTTTCTCTACTCTCTCTTTCTTGAGCTTTGAAATGTGAATCATTGCGTCCTTGCCGGGAGCGATCTCAACGAATGCGCCGAAGTTCATGATTCTGACGACTCTGCCTTCGAATTCTTCGTCGATTTCGGGATCGTTGGCAATGAGCTCTATAGTCTTTCTAGCCTTTGCGTTCATATCCTCATTGATACCCGATACGAGTACGTTGCCGAAATCGTCTATATCAATCTTGACGCCCGTCTCGTCGATAATCTTGTTGATTACCTTACCGCCGCTGCCGATTACGTCCTTAATCTTATTAGGATCTATGCTGAAAGATACAATCTTAGGAGCATACTTGGAAAGCGATTTTTGCGGAGCAGGCAAAACTTCAAGCATCTTGTCGAGAATAAAGAGTCTTCCCTTTTTAGCTTGAGCCAAAGCCTTGCGCAATATCTCTTCGTTGATACCTTTAATCTTGATATCCATTTGAATAGCCGTGATACCGTCTACAGTACCTGCTACCTTGAAGTCCATATCTCCGAAGAAGTCTTCAAGTCCTTGAATATCCGTCAAGACAGATATCTTAGACTTGTCCTCGTTGCTGATAAGTCCCATTGCAACGCCTGCTACGGGTTTTTTGATTGGTACGCCTGCGTCCATAAGAGCCAACGTAGATCCGCATACGGAAGCCTGCGACGTAGAACCGTTTGACGAAATAACTTCGCTTACCGTACGGATAGCGTATGGGAAGGACTCCACTGACGGGAGCATCGGCTCCAAAGCTCTCTCTGCCAAAGCGCCGTGACCGATCTCTCTTCTGCCTGGGCTCTTGAGCGGCTTAGCCTCGCCCGTGCTGTACGGCGGCATGTTGTAGTGATGAATATATCTCTTGCATACTTCGTCGTCGAGACCTTCGAGCTTTTGAACTTCGGATAGACTTCCGAGCGTACATATAGTCATGACTTGAGTTTGACCTCTTGTAAATACGCCGCTGCCGTGAACTCTCGGCAATACGCCGTGTTCGCACCAGATAGGTCTGATTTCTTCAAGACTTCTTCCGTCGGGTCTGACGCCCTTGTCCAAAATCTTTGCTCTTACCTTTGCTTTCTTCATTGCGTATAAGGTCTCTGCGATGTCTTTCTTTCCGTCGGGGAACTGCTCTGCAAAGTGCGAGAATACGTCTTCGTCGAGAGCGTCCTCAGCCTTGTCTCTGTCCTGTCTGTTGAAGTTGTCAAGCACTGCGTCCATTTTCTTGTCAGCATATGCCTTGACAGCCTCTTCGATTTCGGGAGTCGGGTGGTAAAGATTTGGTACAATCTTCTCCTTGCCGATTTGCTTTTGAATATCTTCGATAAATGCGACGATCTTCTTGATTTCTTCGTGACCGAACAAAATTGCGCCGATCATCTCTTCTTCGGTGAGTTCGTTAGCGCCTGCCTCAACCATCAAGATAGCCTCTTTGGTCCCGCTCAAAGACAAGTGAAGTCTTGACTTCTCTCTTTGCTCGGTATTTGGGTTGATGACGTACTGTCCGTCAACGAATCCGACGATTACCGAACCCGTGGGTCCTGCAAAAGGAATATCGGATATGCTCAACGCAACAGAACTACCTATCATCGCATATACTTCAGGCGGAAGATCGGGATCTACCGACAAAGCCGTAGCAACTACTGCAACGTCGTTGAAGAATCCCTTTGGGAACAACGGACGAAGAGGTCTGTCAATAAGTCTTGAAGTCAATATAGCCTTGTCGCTTGCTCTGCCCTCGCGCTTTTTGAAACCTCCGGGGATCTTGCCTACAGAATACATTTTTTCTTCATAATCTACTCCGAGAGGGAAAAAGTCAATTCCGTCTCTGGGAGTTTTTGCCATGGTCACGTTGACCATTACGGCAGTCTCGCCACATCTTACGATACAGCTGCCGTTGCTGAGACCGCAATACGCGCCCGTCTCAACACTGACTTCTCTACCGCCGATAGTGGTTGTAAAAATCTTTCTATTTATCATCAAACTAACCTCCAATAATTAGTAATTTAATCAAAATTATATGTTTAGCTTAAAAATAAGGGGTGTCAAAAGACAACCCCATATTTTTTTACTTTCTAATGCCGAGTTTTGCAATCAATTCGCGGTAGCGCTCAATGTCGGTATCTTTGAGGTACTTCAACATACTTCTTCTCTTACCTACCATTTGCAACAGACCTCTTCTTGAGTGGAAGTCATTCTTGTGCTCTGCAAAGTGGTCGTTAAGTTGCAAAATTCTCTGCGTCAAAAGCGCAATTTGAACTTCCGGAGAACCCGTATCTCCCTCGTGCTTTGCAAAAGCGTTGATAACTTCTTGCTTGGTCATTTCTTTTACGTTGATAATTTCCATTTTTAGCCTCCTTTCTCGAAATTATTAATTTAGCGATAGCCAAGTAAAACATCGGAGTCGTTGTCAAACCTAGCCATGTTACTTCGTATCCTTTTGAGATACAGTATTATTCTAACACACTTTATTTTGCGTTGCAAGCATTTTTAGCGCTGTATTTTAAATATTATTTATTACTTTATATCAACTATATATTTTTTTTCGCCTTTGTCGATTTTTATATCCTCGCCGTTGACCGTAACCGTATATTCGTCACCGTTCTTAATATATAAATCAAATTTCTTACCGCACAATTGCATATTGCTTATCTCAAAATACTCCCATCCATTAGGCAAATTGGGTTTAATTTCAAATTTATTAAAACCTATCGGTCTATATCCTAAAATTCCCTCGGTAAAAATTCGTACATAAAGAGCGCTTTCCGCCGAGAGTTGCGCAGAATTACCTTCGGGAAAGGCTTCAATAGGATAAGGCGGATGAAAGCCTAGCAAACGCTCTTTGGTATATCTGCCCAAAAGGTCGACTGCTTTTTCGCTCTCCCCCACGTAAAACAAGCCTCTCAATGCGTATAACAACGAGCGATCCCAATATGTCTTCTCTCCGCTTCGCGACAACATTCCGTTGTCTTTACACAACTTATCGCTCAGCATTGCGCTTACCGTCTGCTCTCGCCTGCAATCGATCCCCATTACCAGCGGCAAGCATATCCAAGAGCGAAGATTTGACTCCTCTTTGCAATATCGATAAGTCTCATACCCCTCAACTTTTGCGCCGAAATAATTTTCTATGCCGTCTCTTATTCTCATTGCGTCAACCAAAGCCTCTTCGGCTTTTTTATACTCTCCCAACTCCTTATACAAATAATTGAGAGAAATAAAAGCGTCGTAAGTAATGCAAGCGGTCGAAAGATTTGCCTTTCCGCTTTCAAAGCGATTTTCAAGTTCGTCGCTGTCGCTTTTTACAATACCGTCGGCTGTAATTTGACCTTTGACGTATCGTTGAGCAATTTCTATTGACGGCAAGAATTCAATCGCCATTTGCCTGTCGCCCGTAGACAAAAGATAACGGCATAATCCGTACAAAAACATAGAATTATCGCCTCTATCTCCCGCCCCATTCCATACGTCGTCTCCGCAAGCGACGATACTTGAAGGTATTGCCTTATTCTTGTCGGCATATCTTGCAAACAACTTATAACAATTGACACTCTGTTCTTTTGCGATTGAATAATTTAAATATGCAAACAATGGATTGGCGTACTCGCATTGATCGTTTGTCCACAAAGCGGCGTAATAGTTTCCTCCGCCGGGAGCGTGCATCAGACCGTTTTTGGTCTTAAAAATACTCTCGCTCGCTCTGATTTTGCAAAATTCAATCATTCTATTGACTTCTTTATCGGGGGTAATAACTTGCATACAGCTCTTCATTTGATCAACGAACTGCTTACGCATAACAAATTGATGTTCTATCTGCTTTGCGTCTAGTCTATCTACTCCGTTACATACAAGAATAGTTTTTTCTTCAAAAGGCTCCAGACACAACTTATCGGTTCTGTTATTAAGCTTTTTCCCTTCAAAATAGACGTCCGTAAATAACAATCGCGATTTTGAATCATCAAAAAATACTTTAAGTATTCTTCTCAACGGTTTTTTGTTTTTAACCGTGACGGTTTGTTTTTTGTCGACGGTATTTTTCAATACGATTTTCTCAATCAACGCTTTTTTGTCACACGCAGGACAAAGCATATGCTTTATCTCTACGCCGTCTACACTTTGGTAAAAGTTAAGCAATCCGTCAAACTCGACTTTATCTGCTTTGATTGGCTTATCAAAGGACAATTCAATACTCTTAAAGTTATACGAAAGGCTTCCTCTCGTTTCGTTAGGCACGACTCTTATCTGCGGAAATACGCAGAATCTATAGAGTTTTAGGCACCTATCCTTGTCAATCTTATAACTCAAAATTGTCGAAGTTTCAAAACCCGACATTTCTATATGATTATAATGCGGTAATTTATCGCAAGAAAATACTATACCGTCGTCTTGACAGGTATACAACTCGCCTATTTGTTCATCACCGCCAAATTTCGTCCATTTTGGAAATATCTTTGGTTTTTTATATATCAATTTCATTACGATTCCTCATTCTCAAGAAAAAAACTTTTCTTTATCCTCCAGCATTTTATCTCGTCTTTGCAAATATACGTCAAGTCCCTTAGGATTTGCAAGACGCTCCAATCTGTCGCCGTCAAAAATCCTTTTTGATATTCCCCCTGCGCCGTTGGCGATAATACTCGACACTTCTTCCATTATATGAACGTTGTATATACAAGCCTTGCCCTCTTTGCAATAGCCGACGTTCTCCAAATTTCCGCTCATATACTTTTGCTTATACATATAATACGGCAGATAACCGCTTTTTTCAAGAGCCTTTTGCGCATAATTTACCATAGAATTTGCTAACTCAAACGAAGAATTATCATATCCGCCCACTTTTAAGGCAGATCCTTTCTTTAATGCAAGCGTATGTACCGTAATATTGTCGGGATCAAGCGCAATTGCGCAATCTACCGAGCGGCGGAAGTCCTCTTCGCTCTCCTGCGGCAACATAGCTATCAAATCCATATTTATATCAAAATCATATCCCCTTGCCATATTATAGACGTGGTATATCTCATCTATAGTGTGACTTCTGCTTATCAAATCAAGAGTCTTTTGGTTGAAAGTCTGCGGATTGACGGAAATTCTCGTGACTCCGTACTTGCTCATTATATCCAACTTAGACTTTGTAATAGTATCGGGACGCCCTGCTTCCACAGTATATTCGTCGCAATCGAACTTACTTTCTTTTATTATTCTCTCAAAGTTGATATCGTCAAGCGACGTCGGCGTACCTCCGCCGATATATACTGACGAAACTTTTAATCCCATTTTATCTATAATTTTTTTAGTACGTTTAAGTTCATCTATGAGTATATCACAATACGGAGTTACGAACTGCTTTATTCTATTCAGCTCTGCCGAAATAAAAGAACAGTAACTGCACCTAGAGACGCATATCGGAATATTGACGAATACGTCAACTTCATTGTCACGGACCTGATAAATGCCCCTTTGATTATTGCAAATATTCTTTATCAGATCTACTTTACCTTGCGATACCTTGAGCGTATCCAAAAAATACTTCTCGGCGTCCAATCCCTTTTCCAAAGTCTCGTGATAAAGTTTGGTGGGGCGTATTCCCGTCAAAGAACCGTATGGCAAAGTTTGTCCTGTCAGCTTAGCGATAAAATCATACAGCATGACTTTGCTGTGACGCTTGATTTGCGCGTTGCGTTTTATCTCATAATGTTGACTTTCTCTATCCGCAAGAAATACTTTGTCAAGCGTAAAACTTCTTAAGACTTTTGAATTATTGCATTTTATCAAGCAATCAAATATATTTTCTTCTATTTTGTTAAGTTCAAGCGACAGCAGCTCTCCGTAATCGTCAAACACGATATACGGGTAAAATGCCCTTAATATATCTCTGTAATCATTGTCGAATTCTTGCTTGTTGCAGGCAAATTTTATCTTCATTCTACACCTTAAAAAATCTCATTATTGGCGCGTTCATAGGCAAGCGTCGTGCTCGGTCCATGTCCGCACAACAAGACGTAATCTCCTTGCAAATCAAAAATCTTTTGAATTGAATTTTGAAGAGTAACAAAGTCTCCCCCTCTCAAATCATATCTTCCGTAGCTATCTCTGAAGATGGTGTCTCCGCAAAAAATCACGTCTTCGCAAATATAACATACGCCGCCTTTAGAATGTCCCGGAGTGTGTAATACTTTGATTTTTTGACCGCATAGCGTGATTTCGTCGCCCTCTTCTACAGTCTCGTCTACGTCAAATCTCTTATACTTTCTGCCGAAATCAAGCGGATTATCTATAAAGTCGACATCCATTTTGTGCATATAAACTTTTGCGCCATACTTCTCTTTTAGAAAAGCTACTCCGCCGATATGATCAAAGTGTCCGTGCGTAAGCAATATGCCCTCAAGTCGAAGATTGTTGGCGTCAATATAATCCGTCAGCTTATTGCTCTCGGTAGACGGATCGACTATAAAGCAAGTCTTATCCTCTTGATTTTCCACCAAATACGTATTGTTACTTAGCAATCCCAAGACAAAAGTAGTTATCTTCATAGGTATTTATTTCTCCAAAATCATCGTTATAGGTCCGTCATTGGACATATCGATATGCATGTGCTCGCCGAATACTCCCGTTGCGACCTTCCCCAAGCGTCGTCTGAACTCTTCTACGGTAAAATCATATAGCGGTTTTGCCACGTCAAACTTTGCCGACTTGGAAAAATCGGGGCGGCGCCCGCTGAATGCGTTGCCGTACAGCGTAAAGTTGGATACTACCATCACTTCTCCGCCCACGTCAAGCAAAGTCTTGTTCAACTTGTTGTCATCGTCTTTGAATATCCTCATGCCTATTACCCTGTCGACAAGATACTTGCAGACTTCCTGCGTATCTCCCTCGGTATAGCCCACAAGCACAAGATACCCCTCTCCGATTTTGGATATTTCTTCTTCATTTAC
Source organism: uncultured Clostridia bacterium (assembly GCA_947177795.1). GTDB lineage: Bacteria > Bacillota > Clostridia > Christensenellales > UBA3700 > RACS-045. The sequence goes on from CAMWVR010000016.1 coordinate 25,188, forward strand.
CGTCAATCTTGCTCGATTGACCCTTTGCACGATTACTCTCATTGATTTTTTACGCTTTTTGACGCCCTCTTGATTTCTCTGATACCTTTAATGGATTGCATTATCTTGTCCATAAGTATCTTAAGCATATTTGTATTCTTGACTTCTACGGACACCTTTATCGTAGCCAGATTATTCTTTTCGGATTTTGCCGATATGCTCGTCATAGCCACTTTCATATTAGTAATAAGCGTAGCTATCTCAATGACAAGACCAGTTCTGTCAAACGCAGATATAACGAGATGAGCGACAAATTTTTCATCTTCTGATATCGACCACTGCGTCTCGATAATTCTCTCGGGTTCAAAGCTCTTGCAGTTGGGACAATCCTTTCTGTGAATTACCACGCCGCCGTTACGAGAGATATATCCCAATATCTCATCGCCGGGCAATGGCGAACAGCATTGCGAAAATCTATACTTTAAGCCGTGTTCGCCCTTGATTACGACGCCGCCGTTTTGCTTGCGAGTCGAAGTCTTTTTGGTCATTTGCTCCAACGTCGAGCTTTCTTGAATATGCTCGGACTTATAAAGCTCGACAAGCTTATTGATTACTTGCAACGAAGTAAGTTCTCCGTATCCGACGAGAGCAAGCACCTCTTCTTGCGTATTCAATCCGTACTTTTGATGAATAAACTTATTCCAACTCTCCGTAGCAAGCAAATCGTTGAGCGCATAGCCTCTATGCTTTGCTTCTTTTTCCAATATCTCGCGTCCGCGCTTTTCGTTTTCTTCCCTCATCTCCTTTTTGAAGAACGAGCGAATTTTACTCTTTGCGCTTGGCGTAATGACAAACTTCAGCCAATCTCTCGACGGTCCTTTTGACGTATTTGACGTGATAACTTCGACTACGTCGCCATTGTTGAGCTTGGTGCTAACGGGCATGATTCGGGAATTTACCTTGATACCCGTACACTTTTCGCCGACTTTGCTGTGTATTGCATACGCAAAATCCACGCCCGTAGACCCGTTGGGCAAGTTGAATACGTCGCCCTTGGGCGTAAATACGAATACTTGATCGGAATATAGATCCACTTTGAGCATATCTAGATACTCTTGAGAATCGCTCGCTTCGTCCTGAAGTTGCATTACGTTGCGAATCCAGGCAAGTTTGTCGTCTTCAATCTTCGTCGTGTCGATATTATTGCCTTGTTTATACTTCCAATGCGCCGCAATACCGTACTCGGCAACCTTGTGCATCTCAACTGTACGAATTTGTATCTCGAACGGAGCGCCGTAAGCCGTAAGCACCGTCGTATGCAAAGATTGATAAAGGTTAGCCTTTGGCACGGATATATAGTCTTTAAATCTACCGGGAAGAGGTTTCCACTTGGTATGTATTGCGCCAAGTACGGCGTAGCAATCCTTGACGTTGTCGACTATCACACGCAATGCAATCAAATCGTATATCTGCTCAAATGGCTTTCCCTTGTTGAGTTTTCTGTATATACTGTAAAAGTGCTTTGGTCTGCCGTTAACGTCGCCTTTTATTCCCAACTCGTCGAGCATATCGTGCAATTCTCCCGATATATTATCTACGAGTTCCTGTCTTTCAAGCTTGGTCTGCGCAACCTTTTCGGCAATAAAATAGTAGCTGTCGGGATATAAATATCTCAAACACAAGTCTTCAAGTTCGCCCTTTACGCTAGAGATACCCAGACGGGCGGCAATTGGCGCGTATATATCCAAAGTCTCTTGCGCAATTCTCTTTTGTCCCTCTTCGTCCTTGAATGACAATGTACGCATATTGTGCAATCTGTCGGCAAGTTTGATAATGATGACTCTGATATCGTTGCTCATCGCCATAAACATACGGCGCAAGTTTTCCGCTTGCTCCTCAAGTTTTGACTTAAAGTTGAGTTTGCCCAACTTGGTCACACCTTGAACCAACGACAGCACGACAGGACCGAACATCTGGCTGATATCGTCTGCGGTGTATTCGGTATCTTCAATCACGTCGTGCAGAAGCGCAGCAACTACCGTATCGCAGTCTAATCCCAAATCAATGAGAATTTCTGCAACGGCGTTGGGATGTATGAAATATTCTTCTCCCGACTGTCTTTTTTGCCCCGCATGCGCAGTTTTGGCAAAATAATACGCCTTGATTATTTTCTCCGCATGAGACTCGTTATAATTTTCTTGAACTTTGTTGATGAATTTAATTTTTCGTTCTTCCACGTGCGTCCTCTGAAAACTTTTCTATACCTATATTATATATGACACGACTTTTTATGTCAATACGCTTGCTCGACTGCTTAGCAAATTGCGACGTCGTTACGCTTGCTGTATCTTGCGGTACAACTCGCTTTCCGCAAGTTTTCTCTTCACAGCGGGATCTATCGCAAACTTACCGCTTACGCAAAGTATCCCCAATTCCGACAATATCACAGCCGACAGCACGACTTCGTCATATTCGGCAAGTATATATTTACTCAATGCGCTATATAGCTCTGACATTCCGTAGATTTCCTTTTCGCCGAGCAATCTCTTTATCGCCAAAAATATCTCTCCCAATCTCTGATACGACGGCAAAAATTCTTTTACTTTGCTCAATATCCGTTCATTGTCAAGTTGACATAATTTACAGGTCTTGCCAAGCGTCTTTTGAAAAACTCCGCTATCCAAAGGCTTGTCCAACAAAACCACGTTTTTATAATACCCCAATTCTTTCAGCGACGTCGGACTGAATATCAATTTTGTCACGGGTGTTAAATTTCCGCCGACTCTATTTTGCGTGAGTATATATCCAAATTTTTTATTATATCTCGTCAAGAAATCTTGATACGTATCAATATCATATGCAATATAACAAGTAGAAAACTTACCGCCTAATCTAAGCGCTTCGTCATAATCGACGGTATCAATCTTATCTCCGCCAATTGCAAGCCCAGTCATTACATATGCTCCAAAGTCTCCTTGCTCTTCTACTTTATCGCATAATATAGCATTGACTTTGCCTTGAGCGTAGACTCTGTTCTTGTAATTGGCAAGCGACAGCGTATAATATAGCTCTTTCTGCGTAGCGCTTTCAAGCAGCTGCTTATACTTCAAACCGCCAAATATTATCAATTCTTTATCGGGGCTTTTATTGACGATATGAGAAGTATTTCCCATTTGATTAAACTCTCTGTCTGTCACGACTTCTTTGAACTTGATACCGGGATTGCCTTCTCCAAACGGCTCGAGCATCTTAAGTCCTCTCGCCATATCTAGCGGACTGTCTACTTCAGCCATATCCACGTCAAATCTAGTCGTCGGCATGAAATAATCCATATCGTAATCTTTGGCGATACACTCGTTGAGCCTATCGGCAAAAGCTTGCAAATTTTTGCCGTCCAAAGACATTCCGCACGCCATTGTGTGACCGCCGAATTTAATCAGCAGGTCTTCGCACATAGCAACGTATTTGCGTATGTCCACTCCTTTTACGCTCCTGCCGCTGCCCTTGTATACGTCTCCGCTCTTTGTAAGCAGTATCGTAGGTCTTTTGAAGGTTTCGGTTATCCTCGAAGCCACGATACCTAATATACCGTCGTCCCAATAAGCGTTGAAAAGTACTATCGCAGGCTTATTTTCAAAGTCATAGCCTTTTAGAATATCAAAACACGCTTCTGCAAGATCGTTGGTGAGTTCCATTCTCTTTGCATTTGATTCATTGAGTTGTTTGACAATACTGTCAAGCAAAAAATTATCTTCGCTGCAAAACAAATCAAGCACTGCGTTTGCGTCGCTCAATCTGCCGAGAGAATTTATTCTCGGAGCGATTTTAAATCCTACGTCATAAGAGTTTACTTCTCCGTCTACGCAAGTCGCCGTCAACTTTTTTATACCGCGCCTTACGTTGAGAGAGTTTATGTTCTTTAATCCCGCTTGCGCAATAATTCTATTGTCTCCGATAAGAGGCACTACGTCGGCAATAGTGGCGATAGCCGCTATGTCGAGATATTTATCTCTCTCGGACTTTCCGCCCAAGCCCTCTACTATTCTCAACGCAACTCCCGCTCCGCAAAGCTCTCTGAAGCAGTCCTCTCCCGACATTTTGGGATTAAAAATCAAGCAATCCGGCAATATCTCTCCAAGTTCGTGGTGGTCCGTGACGATTACGTCAAACCCAAGCACTTCTCTGGCATATTCTACCTCTTCCACGCCTGTGATACCGCAGTCGACAGTGATAAGTAAATCACTCAAATATTCTTCGGCAAGCCGTTCTAAAGTCTCTATTGAAAGTCCGTAGCCGTCAGTGTGTCTATTTGGCAAAAAACAGTGCGCTTTGACGCCGATTGATTTGAAATAATTATATAAAATACTCACGCCGCATACGCCGTCGCAATCATAATCGCCGTAAATCAATATACTCTCTTGATTGTCAATAGCATACCTGATACGCTCAATTACGTTGTCGTAACCGACGTACTTATGTATATCCGTCAAATCGTCAAGGCTTGGATATAAAAACTTATACAATTTATCCTTGTCGTCATAACCTCTTGCAACGAGAATTTCCACGATTTTTTTATCGACGGAAAACTCTTTTGCAATCTCTATAACTTCACTTTGCTCCATAAATCCTCACTGTCAAAACAGCTTGACAAAATTTCAGTAATATAAATAAGAGCGTACTAAAAGTACGCTCTCAATGTCTTTTAGTTTTTAGCGCCTGCGTATTTAGGCTTGTCTTTTCTTACGCCGTCACGCTTAGCAATCTTACGCTTGTCTACCGAATTTTTCATCAGGCAGTAAAGCGACGGAGCAATTACGAGCGACGAATAGAAACCTGCAATCAAACCGAATATTACCGGCAAAGCAAATTCTCTTACCGAAGCCGTACCAATGATTGCAAACAAAGTAATCGCAACCATAGTGGTGATCGTCGAATTGATAGAACGCGTAAGCGTCTGAATGATAGACTCGTTGACCATCTTGTTGTTGTCTATCATGCCGCCTTTGACGTTGCCGCCAAACTTCTTTCTATTCTCTCTCACTCTGTCGAATACGACAATCGTATTGTTGATCGAATAAGATACGATCGTGATGAGAGCGGCGATAAATGCGCTGTTGATCTGTATTCTGAAAATAATTACCAAAAATACCATCATCGCAACGTCATGGATAAGTCCGATAATTGCGGCGATACCGCTCCATATCTCAAATCTGATCATTATATATATAAGGATAAGAACGAGAGATACGCAAACTGCTATCAATGCCGTATTGATAAGCGAAGCAGATGCCGTTGCGCCGATATACGAAGTACTTATGGTAATCGACTCATCTTGGTATTCGGTAGCATAATACTCTTTGATTTGATTTTCCAAAAGTTCGTTTCTCTTGGTTGTCAAATCGTTGTTCTTGGTGTCGAACGTCGAAGATATATTATCATACTTGATGACCAATGCCATTTCGCTGCCGTTACCCGACGTCTGCACGTAACTTATTGATGCAACTGCCGCGCTTTCGCTGATTTCGATACCGAAATTCTCCTTAGCGTATTCAACTATTTGTTTTGCAATTTCTTCGCTTGTAAGAATACTCTCGATTTGCTTATAGTGCTTGTCATACTCTTCTGAATTATTAAGCACGTCGGATCCAAGTTCAACCGTAAGAATAGATCCGCCTGCAAAGTCGATACCTATATTCATGCCTTTTGATATATCTTTGTTGATGACCGCAAACGAAGTAAAGACTATAACTGCTATCAAAAAGATTATCACAGGAGCGATTGCCCACAACCAATGCTTTTCAACAATTTTTGCATTTTGCAATTTTTTCATCGTCTCGCTCCCCCTTTCTTAGTTTTTTTATTTGCAATAAGAGAAGTTTGCTTTTCCTGCTCTTCTTCATCTTGCGCATCGCTGTCGTCGCCCTTGTCGATCATCTCAGGTCTATTCAAACCAAAGAGTCTTGCCTTGGACTCGTCGGCGTTAAATACCGTGATACATTTGAGTATCAATCTCGTCAAAAGCAAAGACGCCAACAAGGAAAGGATTATACCAATCAAAAGCGTAATACCAAAGCTCTTGATAGTCGAAGCGCCGAAAATTATAAGTACGACAGCGCCTATAATAGTCGTCACGTTACCGTCGATGATAGCTCCGAGTGAGCGCTTGAATCCCGTACCGAAAGCCGTACGCATCGTCTTGCCGTTCTTATACTCTTCTTTGATACGCTCAAAGATAATTACGTTTGCGTCTACAGCCATACCTATCGAAAGCAATACGCCCGCAATACCCGACAACGTGAGCTGTACCCATGGGAAGATTGCCAAGAAGAACAGATAAGTCAAGGAGTAATACCACAGTGACAGACTCGCCGCAACGCCCATAAGCTTGTACATAACGATGATGTAAAGGAAGATAAGCACGAGTCCTACGATACCGGAGATAAGTCCCGCCTTGATTGCCGAACTACCGAGAGTAGCCGTCAAAGTATTACTCTCCGACATCTTAAGTACGAGCGGGAACGAACCCGATTGGATTCTTACCGCCAAGTCATACGCTTGGTCATAGGTGTAATTACCGCTTATTGACGCATTACCCGTCGAGATCGCCTCGTTGACCGTCGGCGCGATTACGAATTCGTCGTTAATCCATATAGACAATCTAGAACCCGACAATGCCGTCGTAGCCGTCGAGAATTTCTTCGTCCCCTCTTCGGTAAAGCTAAGCGCTACGGAATAATAACCCGTCTCTTGCTCATAAGTCACGCCTGCGTTTGCAATATCCGTACCCGTAAACTTCTCTTCAAGCTTTACTTTTCCGCTTGCGTCGTTGAGAGAAAGGTCTCCCTCTGCGCCGTCAACGTACTCTTTGAATTCAAAACTAGACGGGCGTCCAATCAAATCGAATATTCTCTCGGGATCGTCTTCGTCAGGGATCTCTACGCGAATCTTTTCGTTGGACACTGTGACTTGAGCCTCTGTATAGCCTTTGCTAAAAAGCAAAGACTCAAGACTTGCTCTCGTACCTTCTATCAAAGTACCGAGATTATTTTTTTGTTCGTCAGTAAGATTGGATTCGTCGACTTCATACACTGCGTATACGCCGCCGCTGAGGTCAAGACCCAAACTTATATTCTTGATAAAGGCGTTATAATTAGTAATACCCAACTCGCCGTTGTCCAAAGACAAAAATCCAAAGACCGAGCCAAGTACTATAAGTATAGCCAAGACTGTCAATATCACAATTGACTGCCACTTTTTCACTTACGGTTGCCTCCCTAAAACATTAGTCTATTCTATTATATATATATAATAATAATAAGTCAATAAAAATTATTGACTTTTCGCTCAAAAATTATATTGATCAAAAATAAACTTCCCCATACTTTTCAATATCCATTCGGGTCTGCAAATAAAAAAACGGCGTACCGACTTTGATTAGTCGATACGCGATTTTTTACTCTTCTTGATTGTCCAATTCTTTGAGAAACTCGTTGTAAAGTTTGTCCAACAAATCTTCGTCTTCTACGGGAACGAATACGTCGTTGCCGTCTGCGTCCGATTGAATATGGAAAATTACCATTTCTGTCTCCTCTTCCTCTCCGTCCGCAGGCTTGTTTTCATCGTCTTCCATTTTCTCCAAAGGCTCGAGATACATATACCACTCTTCTTCATAATCAAGCGTAGCTATGTGTCTGAATTCCACTTCCTTGCCTTCCTCGTCAGCAAGTACGATGATCTCCTCGTCTTCTTGCAATTCTGCATTATCTTTTATATTTTCTGCCATAGTAATAACCTCCTTTATTACTTTATAATGATATCTTAAATATGCGTCATTGTCAACCGTGCAAATTACAAATAACGATTTTTTAAATTATCGATTATTGTCGATAATAGATTTTTTGCAATATGTGTCGATTATTTTAGTTAAATTAAACGTTATTTTTACCGAAAATTATCTCATACAGCGCCGTTGACATGCTCACTCCAGCATTGAGAGATTCGATTTTTCCGCTCATCGGAAGCGAAATTATTTTGCTAACAGACCTGAAATAATCGGACAATCCTCTGCTCTCATTGCCCACGACAAGCGCAAAAGGCGTGTCAATTTTTTTTATTGAATAAAGATTTTCGCCGTTCATATCCAATGCGTAAACATGATGATTTTCAAGTAATTTGATTGCTTCGGCATGAGACTTTTCAATGACTTTTACGGCAAAAATTCCCCCCATTGACGCTCTAATTACTTTCGGCGAAAGGTGGTCGACGCAGTCGATAGCTATGATATTTTCCACTCCGCAAGCAGCGCAAGTTCTGATAATAGTACCCATATTTCCCGGGTCGCTTACTCCGTCCAGAACGGCGACGCTGCCCTCGATAGCGTCGTCAACTTGGCTAATCTTGAGCGTGGCAAGCACCCCGCTTGGAGTCACGGTATCGCTCATTGCAGCCATTACCTTGCTATCAACTAGATTGATAATATCGCTCGCATAACGATTTGCAATATATTCAAATTGGCTAAACTTGTCCTTTTCCACAAACAACGCCGTCACTTGAGAATGCGACGGAACGTCCTTTAAAAAATTCTCTCCTTCGACGACAAACTCGCCGCAACTTCTGCGATACGATCTGTCTTTCAATCTTTTTACGGGTTGAACCTTGGGATTTTTTATGGAAGTTATTACTTCAAAATGAGTATTCATA
>CAMWVR010000017.1 GCA_947177795.1 uncultured Clostridia bacterium
ATATATATTTATATTAAATAATTTTATAATTTATCCTAAACTAAAAACGTGTGTACCAATCAGTACACACATTTTTAATGTAACTTCACAACAAAACTACTTGTCTTCTTTAATTTTATCGGTATTGGATTGTATTTTATCCTCGCCGTATTTTGGATTGGGCGCTTTGCCTTTTCTTGCCATAACTTCTTGAAAAATGTCCTGTATAGTAATTCCGCTTGCTTCTGCCAATACAAGAGCGTGATATAGCAAGTCGGACAACTCGCCTACGAGTTCGCCTTTCTTACCTGCCACGGCGGCAATTACCGTCTCCGTTGCTTCTTCGCCAACCTTCTTGCAAATCTTCTCTATACCTTTGTCAAAAAGGTAGTTGGTATAAGAGCCTTCGACAGGTTTTTCTTTACGCTGTCTTATAGTGTCAACGTCCTCGAAGACAACCTTATAATCAGGTACAAATTCAAACTCTTTCAACGTGCGGTAAAAACAGCTTCTGTTGCCGGTATGGCATGCCGCCCCTATCTGCTCTATAAGCAAAAGCAGGCAGTCGCAATCGCAATCGTACAATATCTTCTTGACCTTTTGAAGATGTCCCGAAGTCTCGCCCTTTTTCCAAAGACACTGTCTAGAACGGCTGTAATAATACGCGTATCCGCTCTCCAAAGTCTTGTCTATTGCCTCTTGGTTCATATATGCTTGCATAAGCACTTCGCCGGTGTACACGTCTTGCGCAATCGCGCATATAAGTCCGTCGTCGTTGAATTTAAACTTGATATCTTCCATATTATCTCCTTATAAAAGATGGCATTTAAAATTAAATTTGATAGAGATTTCTCCACTTAGGTCGAAATGACAATCTATATTCTCTAATGACGATTTATATTCTCACAGATATACCTTCATTCTTAAGGTATTCTTTTAGCGTCTTTATCTCCAATTCTTTGAAGTGGAACAACGACGCCGCCAACGCCGCATCGACTCCGACGCTGTCGTCAAGCACGTCTTTGAAGTGGCTCATCTTTCCCGCTCCGCCGCTTGCAATGACGGGTATATTGACAGCCTGACAAACGCGTCTCGTCAAGTCAAGGTCGTATCCCGCCTTTGTGCCGTCGCCGTCCATTGACGTCAAGAGTATCTCGCCTGCGCCGTTTTTCTCGGCTTGCATTGCCCACTCGATTGCGTCTATGCCAGTGTTGATTCTTCCGCCGTTGAGATAGACGTCAAAAGAGCCTTTGTCGTTGCGCTTTGCGTCTATGGCTACTACTACGCACTGTCTGCCGAATTTGAGCGCCGCGTCTGTAATGAGATTGGGATTACGCACCGCCGAAGAGTTGATACTTATCTTGTCTGCGCCGAGATTGAGTAGCGCGCGAAAATGCTCTACGGTGGAAATTCCTCCGCCTACCGTCAATGGGATAAATACCTGTTCTGCCGCTCTTGCAATTACGTCATACAGCGTATCTCTCCCCTCGTGCGTTGCAGTGATATCCAAGAAGACGATTTCGTCTGCTCGCATTGCGTTGTACGCCTTGGCTACTTCCACGGGGTCACCCGCGTCTATTAAGTTGACGAAATTCACTCCCTTGACTACTCTGCCTTTGTTGATGTCAAGACAGGGAATTATTCTCTTGTTTAACACGTATACCTCTTTATGTTTTACTCTTTTGAAATCTCAAGGGCTTGCTTTAAGTCTATAGCGCCTGTATATATACTTCTGCCAAGTATTGCTCCGTAGATACCTCTTTCATTTACGGCTTTGACGTCGTCAAGCGTAGCCATACCGCCGCTTGCGATTATATTCAAACCGCTCTGCTCGGACAGCTTTGCAGTAGCGTCTACGTTGACTCCGCAAAGCGCTCCGTCTCTGTTGATATCCGTATAAATGACTGTGTCTGCGCCTCTGCTCTTCATATCCAAAGCCACTTCAAGAGGCGTGAGATTGCTTTTCTCCACCCAACCTTTGATAGCCACAAGTCCGTCTTTTGCGTCGATACCGCAAGCTATCTTGTTGCCGTATTTTGCGCAAGCCTCGTCCATCAAGTCGGGATCCGTCACGCAAGCCGTGCCTACTATAACTCTGCTAGCGCCCACTTCTTCAAGATAAAACTTGATCTTGTCAAATGTCTTTATTCCTCCGCCTATCTGCACGGGAACCGACACCTTTTTGATAAGCTCAATAAGAGTGCTTTTGTTGACGAGCGAGTCGTCGAAAGCGCCGTTGAGGTCGACGATATGAAGATACTCCGCTCCCATATCCTGCCACTTCAATGCCATTTCTACAGGCGCGCCGTAGACAGTCACGTCTTCTCTCTTGCCGTATAATAATCTCACGGCCTTATTGTCCAATACGTCAACCGCAGGAAAAAGTATCATAGTTGCTCCTATTGTCCGCAATGCGGAAAGTTGTATTGCTTGCGTTGCAAGCAGTCAATGTTGAGATTTCTCGACTTCGCTCGAAATGACAACAGCGTTACTCGAAATGACAACAACGTTAACTAATTTATCTTTGAAAAATTAGATAAGAGTCTTAGTCCCGTATCTCCGCTCTTTTCGGGGTGGAACTGCGCTCCCCACACGTTGTCTTTGTTGACGGAAGACACGAATTCATAGTCGTATATGCAAGTCGTCTCCACGTCGCTTGGGTCGCAACAACTTGCGTGATAACTGTGTACGAAATAAAAATTCATATCGTCCACTCCGTCAAAAAGTCTCGTACGCTTTTGAAGGCGCAATTCATTCCAACCTATATGCGGAACTTTGAGTTTTGTGTCAAACCTGACGACTTCGCCCTTGATAAGTCCAAGACCTTGATATTCGCCGTCTTCATAACTCTTGTCAAAGAGCATCTGCATCCCGAGGCATATCCCCAAGAAAGGTTTGCCCTTTGCAATCTCCTTTTTGAGCGTGTCGACAAGTCCGCTTTGAGTGAGAGCCGTCATTGCGTCTTTGAATGCGCCTACCCCCGGCAAAACGATATGACTTGCATTTGCAAGATCGACCGCCTTATCCGTAATCTTCGCGTCCTGTCCCACGTACTCAAAAGCCTTTTGCACGCTACGCAGATTGCCCATACCGTAATCGATTATCGCAATCATTCTAGCATACCTTTTGAAGAGGGAATTTTGTCACTGACAATTGTAGTTGCTTCCTTAAGCGCTCTTGCAAAAGCCTTGAATATTGCCTCAATCTTGTGGTGTCCGTTGCTGCCGTAATGCAAATTGATATGCAACGTCAAGCCTGCGCAATTTGCCACAGCGCGGAAAAACTCCTCAACTAATTCGATATCAAAGTCTCCTACTTTGCCCGTCATACCCTCGGCGTTGAATACCAAAAACTGCCGTCCGCTGATATCCACTGTGACGGTCGCCAAACTCTCGTCCATGGGTATCGTCACGCTTGCGTATCTCTTGATACCCACCTTATCGCCAAGAGCCTGCGCTATGGCTTTGCCAAGCACTATGCCTATATCCTCGACCGAGTGGTGTCCGTCGACTCGCACGTCGCCGTTGCATTTCACACTCAAATCAAATCCCGAATGGCAGGCAAACAGCGTTATCATGTGATCAAAAAAGCCAATGCCTGTGTCAACGGCGTATTTGCCGTCTCCGTCAAGGTTGAGCGAAAGAGCGATTTGCGTCTCTTTGGTGTTTCTCTCTATTTGCGATTTTCTCATCTATCCCTCCAAGCTGTCGGTGTATTGCCGACGCCGAATATTCTTATTTCTTTCTCAACTTAATAGTGTTTGCGTGAGCCGTAAAGCCCTCCGATTGGGCAAGTCTGATCACGTCGTCGCCTATGCTCATAAGATCGTCTTTATCGTATTCGATATAACTTATCTTCTTCATAAAGGTATCTACGGACAGCACCGAAGAGTATCTTGCGCTTCCGCTCGTCGGCAACACGTGCGACGGCCCTGCAAAATAATCTCCCAGAGGCTCTGGCGAATAGTTGCCGACAAATATCGCGCCCGCGTTGGACAACTTCAAGGCTATCTTGTCTGCGTCCTTTGCGCACACTTCTAAGTGCTCGGGAGCAACTCTGTCCGCAATGGCAATCGCCTCGTCCATATCCTTTGCGATGATTATAGCGCCGTTGTTGGTCAAAGAATTCTCTATTATCTCTTTGCGAGACAAAAGCGCCGTCTGACGGGCAAGTTCTCTATCCACTTCTTGCGCAATTTTCTCGCTAGTCGTGACGAGTATGCTTGCGGCAAGCTCGTCGTGCTCAGCTTGAGAAAGCAAATCGCCTGCGAGCAAGACGGGATCTGCGCTGTCGTCTGCAATGACGAGTATTTCGCTGGGTCCTGCGATCATGTCTATCGCAACGTGTCCGAATACTTGCTTTTTGGCAAGCGTGACGAATACGTTGCCCGGACCTGCAATGAGGTCTACTCTAGGCACTGACTGCGTGCCGTATGCCATAGCGGCAATTGCCTGCGCTCCGCCGACCTTGTATATCTTGTCGATACCGCACTCCTTGCACGCAACGAGTATTGCGGGATTGTTGATATTGGGCGTAGCCACGATTATTTCGCCCACTCCCGCCGCCTTTGCCGGCAAAGCCGTCATAAGCACCGTCGACGGATAGCTCGCCTTACCGCCCGGCACGTACAGTCCCACTCTCGAAAGAGGTCTGTATATCCAGCCGAGTTTGCTCTTTCCGCCATTCCCTACGGAGAAAAACTCGTTGACGAATTTATCTCTTTGGCGAGAATGATAATCAAGAATACTTGCCTTTGCCTTGCGTATGCTCTCAATCAAATCTTTATCGACCGACTTATAAGCCTCGTCTATCTCTTTTTGACTGACGAGAATGCTGTCGCCGTCAATGACCTGTCTGTCAAACTTGTGCGCATACTCGAAGAGCGCTTTATCTCCTCTTGCTCTCACGTCGGCAATGATAGCGTCGACAGCCGAGATATACTCGCTGTTGTCAAGTTGAGTTCTTGCAAAAACTCTGCTCATATCGTCTGCGCCGTATTTCAGTATGGGTACCATAAATCTAGTTTTCCTTGTTTTTGATTATTTCGTCGATGCTCTTGACAAGAGGTTTGATCACGTCGGCTTTGGTCTTGAGAGACACTTTGTTGATGATAAGTCTTGCCGAACAGTTGACAATCTCCTCAAGTACGCAAAGGTCGTTTTCTTGCAATGTCTTGCCGCTCTCGACAATGTCGAGTATGATATCGCTAAGTCCAACTATCGGTCCGAGTTCTATCGAGCCGTGAAGCGGTATTATCTCCGCATTTTGTCCTTTGCCGTCAAAATAGTCTTTTGCGATACTCACGTACTTGGTGGCAACTTTGATGATGTTGCGAGGCTTGGACAAATCGAAATCCTTATATCCCGCAAGGCAAAGTCTGCACTTTGCAAATCCCAAATCGATGAGTTCGTAAACGTCCCTATCTTCTTCCATGAGCGTATCTTTGCCCACCACGCCCACGTCGGCTACGCCGTGCTCTACGTATATTGGCACGTCGCTTGGCTTGACGAATATAAACTGAAACTTTCCGCTTACGTCACTCATTACAAGTTTACGCGACGGCTCTAATATGCGACGGCAATCAATACCGCACTGCTCTAGTATGTCTACGCTCTTTTCGGCAAGTCTGCCCTTTGCCAAAGCAAAAGTAATCACGTCTTGCATATCACACTTCCTCCTCTTTTGCTCCAAAGAAAATTCCTCTTTGCGCTTTGAGCGTGTCTTTGACTTTGACGAGGTCTTGCTTGGAAGTGGCAAAAGTACATTTTGCATTTACGCCTTGGATCAAAAGTTGTTGGACTTTTTTCTCTGCAAGGCTCATATTGGCGGGAGTATAACCTACCACGACTTGCACCTTTGGAGACTTGATAAGTTTTTGCTGATTGTCAAGCGCTCTCGTCAAATATCCTATGCCGATAGCAAAACCCACCGCAGGGATATTTTTGCCGAATGCGTCGCACAACCTGTCGTAACGTCCGCCTGCAAGGATAGCCCTGCCAAGGTTCTTGATTATGCCTCGCATAACCATGCCTGAATAATATTTCATCTTACCCACGCTACTCATATCAAAAGTGACGTACTTCTCGTAGCCAAGGCTCTTGATACCTGCGTATACCGCTTTGAGGTTGTCCACAGCAGAGCGCATTTGCGCATTGAGACACATCGCCTGCGCCTCTTGCAAAATCTCTTCTCCGCCGAAGAGCATTGGCAGTCTTGCCAACGTGTCGAGCATATGCTTGTCCATTTCGTCGGATAGCGTAAATAGCTTGATACCGTTCTTGGATTCAATGCAATTGACGAGTACGTCTCTGTCCTCTTCCGCCACGTCGTAAGCGTCAAGCAAGCCTTTGAAAAAACCCACGTTGCCGAGCTCAATCTGAAAGTCGTCCAAGCCCACCGCAAGCAAACTCTTGATTGCAAGCATGACGACCTCGACGTCGATATTGTCGCCCTGCTCACCCATTATCTCCACGCCGGCTTGCGTAAACTCTCTCAACTTGCCCTCGTTCTCGATTGCGCTGAAGGATTTGCCGAGATAGCAAAGTCTTTGGCTGTCTTGCAACTTGGTGCATACGATACGCGATATCGGCATTGTTATGTCGGGACGCAAAATAAGCAAGTCCCCGTCCACGTCGGTGACCTTGAACAACTTGTTGAGTTCCACTTTGCCTACGCCGCTGTCAAAAAGTTCGTATCTCTCCAATATCGGAGACTCTATCTCGCTGTAACCGTAGAATTTAAAGCAATCCATGAGCTTGCTTTCCACGACTCTTTTTGAAAAGCAATCGTCTGGCAAATGGTCTTGCGTGCCTTTGGGCAACTTGAATTTCTTGATCATAAGATACCTGTCGTTGAATTTTTGTACTACGTCGAATATTAAGCGAAAACAAAAAATTTACGCCCGCAAAATATTATAATACGCATATATTATAATATTTAACCGAGCGTTTGTCTATCGATTGAAAAAATATATTTGCAAAAAGCCTTTAAATCAAAGCAAATGCTTTACTCCGCTCTTTTTGGATACTCTGTAAAGCGTAATCTTGCTACCCAACACCTGCACTACTTCAGCATTGGCGCTTTGAGCAAGTTCTTCGGCAATCTCTTTTGCCGAAAATTCAGCGTTTTGCAATACGGCTATCTTGATGAGCTCTCTGCTCTCCAATTGCTCGTCGATTTGTTTTATCAACGTTTCGCCGATACCGTTTTTTCCTATGTGAGTTGTGGGTTGCATCTTCATTGCAAGCGACCTCAACGTCGCTCTTTGACTGCTTGTCATATGTCCTCCGTATGTGTTCGCCTATGGCGAGTGATGATTAGATTTCTCGACTTCGCTCGAAATGACATTTGGTAATCACCTCGACGTTATTTTTTGTCACCTCGAGCGTAGTCGAGAGGTCTAATCCTTTTGTCTTTGTATTGATTGAGATTTCTCCACTTCGCTACGCTACGGTCGAAATGACATCATATTTTGGTGTGCTGATATGCGCGCTTGTTCGGCGAAAAGAGAGATAGACAAAAAATAAAATAGCGGATTTTTTGTCAAGATAGTTATTGGCGAATATCGTCGTACTTGCCGTACGATGATGTGAGCCAGAGGCTATATTGGCGGAAAAGACGCATCTTTAGATTTGTCTAGCCTGTCTTTGAGCCGAACTTACTCTATAAAGTCGAATTCGATATCGGCAATCCTCACCGTATCCCCCTCTTTACACCCATTTTTGACGAGTTCTTTAATTACGCCTCTGTCTTTGAGCATCTTTTGGAAATACCTAAAAGATTCGTAATCGTCAAGCACGACGTTGCGCACAAGCATATTGATAAGTCCGCCGTGCACTTCGTATACTCCGTCTTCGTCGATAGTGACGATATACGACGTGCTGTCGTTGCGGTTTTCGTCAAACGCCACGACTTCCATTGGCTCTGCCTCGGGCAAAGTATCAAGCAAGTCTACTATCTGCGAAAGCATTTCTTTTGTTCCGCTATTGGAGATTGCCGAAACTCTGATTACTTTTTTGCCTATCTTCTTTTCAAATTCGTCTATCAAGCTTTCGTCTTCAAGCAAGTCGCATTTGTTGGCGACGACGATTTGCTCTAGCCCTGCCAATTTCGTCGAGTAATTCTCAAGCTCTGCATTGATAGTGACGAAGTCCTCGTAAGGGTCGCGTCCCTCGATACCCGATATATCCACGACATGGACGATAAGGCGCACTCTCTCGACGTGTCGTAAAAAGTTGTGTCCCAAACCTGCGCCCTCGCTTGCGCCTTCGATAAGTCCGGGGATATCGGCAAGCACGAAATCTCTGTCATAATACTTGACTACGCCGAGATTTGGCGTAAGAGTAGTAAAATGATAATTTGCTATTTTTGGTTTTGCCGCCGATACGACGGACAAAATCGTCGACTTACCTACGTTTGGAAAGCCCACAAGTCCTACGTCGGCAATGGTCTTGAGTTCAAGCGTAAGTTCTATCTCTTGAGTCTTCTCGCCCTTTTGGCTGAATCTCGGAGCTTTGCGTTGAGCCGTGGCAAAACGCGCGTTGCCCTTGCCGCCGAGTCCGCCCTTTTGCAACAAAAACTCGCTGTCGTCATAAAACATATCGGCAAGCACGTTGCCGCTGCTCTTTTCTTTGATCACAGTACCTTTAGGAACTTTGATATAAAGCGGCTTTCCGCTCTTGCCCTTGCAATTTTTTGCTCCGCCGTTTTCGCCGTTTTCAGCGCGGAAATGCTTGGCAAATTTGAAGTCAATGAGAGTGGACGCGCTTTTGTCTACGACAAAAATCACGTCTCCGCCGTTGCCTCCGTCTCCGCCGTCAGGTCCGCCTTGCGCGACGTACTTTTCGGTATGAAAGGATACTATACCGTCTCCGCCGTTGCCTGCTTTTACGAATATTGTTGCGATATCTAAAAACATATTCTTTCCTTATTAACAAGACTTTGTATATCGGCAATAATACCAATCTCCAAAGTCTAAATTACTTACGTTTTTTATTGTTGAGATTTCTCCACTTCGCTACACTCAAGCGTAAGGAGCGAAGCGACGGCATAGCGAGCAATCAAGTGCGTCTCGTGCGAGCGTCAATGACATCTGATTTTGTCACCTCGAGCGTAGTCGAGAGGTCTATATCCGCTTATCAGTACAGACAAAGCCGCAGTGACGTTTTCATTTGGTCGGTAGCGGAAAACTATACTCGCTCGTTAAGTTTCTCTATTATTGCCTTCGCCGCCTTTCTGCCTGCGCCCATTGCAAGTATGACTGTTGCCGCGCCTGTGACTGCGTCACCGCCCGAATATATACCTTCAATGCTCGTCTGCATAGTCTCTTCGTCGACTACTATCGTTCCCTTTTTGGAGAATTCCATACCTGCGCAAGACTTGCGTACAAGCGGATTTGGACTTGTGCCGAGAGCTACGATAACTTGGTCTACGTCGATGACGAATTCGCTTCCTTCAATCGGCTCAGGTCTTCTGCGTCCCGAAGCGTCTGGCTCGCCAAGTTGCATCTTTACGCACTTAATACCGCATACCTTTCCGTCCTTGCCGAGTATCTCCACGGGATTTGTGAGGAGCACCAACTTGATACCCTCTTCTTCTGCGTGGTCTATCTCTTCTGCTCTTGCAGGCATCTCTTCTCTGCCTCTGCGATAGATTATGTATACTTCTCCGCCGCCTATTCTCTTGGCAGTACGCGCCGCGTCCATAGCCACGTTGCCTGCGCCAATTACTGCGATAGACTTGCCGCAATATATCGGCGTGATAGCGTCTTCTTTATAAGCCTGCATAAGGTTGGCTCTCGTCAAAAGCTCGTTGGCGGAAGATACGCCGTTGAGATTTTCGCCTGGGATATTCATAAACATTGGCAGGCCTGCGCCCGTGCCAATGAATATTGCGTCGTACTGCTCTTTGAGTTCTTCAAACGTGATGGCCTTACCCACGACGGTGTTGAGTCTAAACTCTACTCCAAGCGCTTTGAGTTTGTCAATTTCTTTGGCTACGACGTCGTCTTTGGGAAGTCTAAACTCGGGAATACCGTATACCAATACTCCGCCCGCTTTGTGGAACGCCTCGAATACCGTAACTTTAAAGCCTGCCTGAGCGCAGTCTGCCGCGCAAGCAAGTCCTGCCGGACCGCTGCCTATGACCGCAACGCTCTTGCCGTTGGGAGCAGGCGCTTTCAATGCCGAAGTACCTTTCTTGAGCCCGTAATCTCCCACGTATCTCTCCAATGCGCCAATAGCCACGCTTCCGCCGAGTTTTGCCTTGCGGATACACTTGCCCTCGCACTGATTCTCTTGCGGACAAACTCTGCCGCATATCGCAGGCAAAAGCGACGATTGACTTATGACTTCCAATGCGCCGTCTTTGTCATTTTGCGTAAGGCATTTGATAAACGCAGGAATGTTTATGCCCACGGGACAGCCCGTACGGCAAGGCGCATTTTTGCAATTGATACATCTCGACGCTTCCTCCAACATAAGCGCGTCGTCAAAGCCTAAGTTTACCTCTTTAAAATTGTGTATTCTCTCTTGCGCCGATTGGTGCAAGGTCTTATTTCTCGGTGCGTTGTTCATTCTCTCAACCTCTCAAATTACATTTCTGCTCGTGTTCGCGATAGAACTTGGATCTCATCATTGCCTCGTCAAAGTCTACTTTGTGTCCGTCGAATTCGGGGCCGTCTACGCAAGCGTACTTCGTCTGTCCGTCAACCGTGAGTCTGCAACCGCCGCACATTCCCGTGCCGTCTACCATAATGGTATTCATAGATACCACGGTGGGTATATTGTATTTTCTCGTCAGTTCGCTGACGTTCTTCATCATGATCATAGGTCCGACGACGAGTACGCAGTCTATCTTATCCCCTGCGTCGATTCTCTCTTGCAAAACCGTGGTAACAAAACCTTTTGTACCTAAAGAGCCGTCGTCGGTAGATATATATACGTTGTCGCAGTTGGCTTTGAATTCGTCGATATCAAAGAGCAATTCTTTTGTTCTTGCGCCCATTATCACGTCGCTCTTCAAGCCCTTTTGATGACGCAGTTTTGCTTGCGGATATATTACGGCGCAACCTATGCCGCCGCCGACAAGTACCAAGTTTTGATATTCGTCCAAGTCGGTGGGATTGCCAAGCGGTCCGACCAAAGCGTGTAATTCGTCACCCTCTTTGAGCATAGCCATTCTGTGAGTGGAATATCCCACTTCCTGCACGAGCAAAGTTATCGTCTCTTGTTCTCTGTCATAGTCGCAGATAGTAAACGGAACTCTCTCTCCGCCCTCCTCGACTATTACTATTACGAACTGTCCCGGCAAGCAGTGCTTAGATACCACCGGCGTATGTACGACGTATTTCTTTACTCTTGGAGCAACGTCGAAAATTTTTAAAAGTTTGTTCATATTCAACTCCTGTTATATTCTCCAATATTTAAAAAGTTATATTTTATAATGTAGAGATTTCTCCATTTCACTTCGTTTCAGTCGAAATGACATTTGGGTTTAGCCACCTTAACCAACCTTATTGTCATTTCGAGCGTAGTCGAGAAATCTAAATCCATTTAGATATTTCGACTTCACTTCGTTTCGCTCAATATGACGTCACACTGTTGTTATTTCTCCACTCCGCATTACTACTCATTAAGATAAGTCTTGCAATAGTCGCATATCATACAACTGCCGCACTCGGGTTTTCTCGACGAGCAGGTATATCTGCCATGATGTATCAGCAAGTGATGAGCGTGAGACCATTTCTCTTTTGGGAGTATCTCCATAAGCGCTTTTTCCACTTTGAGCGGGTCGTCACTGTCGCAAAATCCTATGCGGTTGGCAAGTCGCAATACGTGCGTATCCACGGCTATGGCGTCACCGCCGTAAGCCACGGAATATACTACGTTTGCAGTCTTTTTTCCCACGCCTGCCAAAGTCATAAGTTCTTCTATCGTACTTGGAACTTTGCCGTCGAATTTCTCGACGATATCGCGGCTTGCAGAGATAATATTGCGCGCTTTGTTGCGATAAAATCCGCAAGAATAGATATAAGGCGCAAGATCTTCGTCTTCAAGGCAGGCAAATTGCTCAGGCGAGTTGTACACCTTAAAGAGTTTTTTCGTCACTTGATTGACGCGCTTGTCCGTGCATTGCGCCGAGAGTATTACTGCCACCAGCAGTTCAAACGGCGTGCCGTATTGAAGTTCGCACTCCGCATTGGGGTGCATTTGCTCCAACTTGGCAAGCATATCGTCTATATCTTCTTTTGAAAATTCCTTCATACTGATTTAGATTTCTCCACTTCGGTCGAAATGACATTAATTGGCTGTTCTGATAGAATTAGTAATCCACCGTTCGACGATAAGAGAGATAGGCAAAGAATAAAATAACGGAACGCATTTTAAATTTGCCTAGCCTCGCTTTGAGTCGAACTTATACTTGAAGTATTCTCTTGACTGCCTCAAGCGTAGTCTCTCTGTCACCGAAAGCCGTAAGGCGGAAGTATCCCTCTCCCATTTCGCCAAAACCTGCTCCGGGCGTGCCGACTACGTTGGCTTTGGTAAGCAAGTGATCGAAGTATTCCCAACTCGTCATACCCTCGGGGCACTTGAGCCATATATACGGAGAATTTATTCCGCCCGTATGCCATATTCCCTTTGCCTCGAGCGCCTCGTGGATAATGCGCGCGTTTTCCTTATAGTACGCAATATTTGCCTTTATCTGCTTTTGTCCTTCCTCGGAGAACACAGCCTCCGCGCCTCTTTGGATTACGTAAGGCACGCCGTTGAATTTGGTGCATTGGCGTCTATTCCAAAGTTTGTTGAGTTGGGTTCCGTCGAATACAAGTTCTTTAGGCACGACGGTATAACCGCATCTCGTACCCGTAAAACCTGCCGTCTTGGAAAAAGAACAAAACTCTATTGCGCAAGTTCTTGCTCCCTCAATCTGCAATATGCTGGTTGGCAAACCTTCTTCGCCGACAAACGCCTCGTACGCGCTGTCAAATATAATCAAAGCCTTTTGCTTGTTGGCGTAATCTACCCACGCTTTCAACTCCTCGCGAGTATATACCGATCCTGTCGGATTGTTGGGAGAACAGATATAAATAATATCCGCCTTATAATTCTCGTCTGGCATCGGCTTGAAGCCGTTGGCTTGGTTGCCTTGCGCGGTGTCTATCTTTCTGCCTGCCATAACGTTGGTGTCAACGTAAGCCGGATATACCGGATCGGGTATAAGCACTTTGTTAGAAGGATGCAATATATCGAGAATATTGCCAAGGTCACTCTTTGCTCCGTCACTTATAAATACTTCGTCGGAAGATATCTTCACATCCTTGGTAGCATAGTAATCAACCAATGCATTTCTCAAAAAGTCGTGACCTTGCTCGGGACCGTATCCTTGGAAAGTCTCCTTTACGCCCATCTCGTCGACGGCTTTGTGCATTGCCTCAATCACTGCGGGAGCTAGCGGCAACGTAACGTCGCCGATACCCAATCTGTATACTTTTACGCCGGGATTAGCGGCTTGAAATTCTTTGATTTTTTTAGCTACCGTAGAAAACAGATAGCTGTCTTTTAGGTCCAAAAAATTATTATTGATTTTCATTCTCTATTCCTTTATTTATATATTATCAATATATTACTTTATTTTGCTTTCTTTCATCACGACGTATTCTTCTCTCTCTGCGCCTACCGAAACGTAAGTGATAGGACAGCCGACCGCCTTTTCAAGATACTCAATGTATGCAAGCGCCTGCTTTGGCAAATCGCTTGGTTTTCTGCAACCCGATACGTCGCATTTCCAACCGTCAAGGTATTCAAATACAGGCGTTGCGATTCTCAAATCTTCTCCGCTTGGGAAAGACTTGGTAATCTTGTCTCCCACCTTGTAAGCTACGCATACAGGAATCTTGTCAAGATAAGACAGTACGTCAAGCTTTGTAAGAGCAAGCTCCGTTGCGCCTTGCATCTCCACGCCGTACTTAGACGCCACTACGTCAAAAGCGCCGACTCTTCTCGGTCTGCCCGTAGCCGCTCCGTATTCTCCGCCCGCTTCTCTCAAAGCCTCGGCTTCTTTGCCAAACATCTCTACCGTGAACGGTCCTTCGCCTACGCAAGAACTGTAAGCCTTCATAATACCGAATACGTTGTCAAGTCTGTACTTGGGAATACCTGCGCCGATAGGAGCGTACGCCGCAATGGTGTTGGACGACGAAGTATAAGGATTGATACCAAAATCAATGTCTCTCAATGCGCCCAATTGCGCTTCGAATACGACTTTTTTGCCCGCCTTGAGACTCTCGTCCAAAAACTCGCCTGTGTTGCACACAAAAGGTTTGAGTTTGTTGCCGTACTCTTCGAGCCAATTCATTATCTCGTCGACTTCTATCTTGTTGGAACCGTAAGCCTTTTGGATAAAGAGATTTTTCCACTCAACGATACCCTCAATTCTCTTTCTCAAAGCCTCGGGGTGGAACAAGTCGCCCATCATTATGATCTTCTTTAGATATTTGTCGCCGTATACGGGCGCAATACCTCTTCTCGTAGAACCGTACTTGGCGTCGCCCAATCTATCTTCTTCCAAGCAGTCCTGTCTTACGTGATACGGCATACAAATAACCGCGCGAGAACTTATCTTGAGATTGTCGGGCGTGATCTTGACTCCCTTTTCCGTAAGTCTGCCCATTTCGCCGACAAGGTGCTGCATATCTATAACCATGCCGTTGCCCATTACGTTGACGACTTCGGGACGCAAAATTCCCGACGGAATAAGGTTGAGAATAAACTTGCCAAGATGATTGATGACTGTGTGTCCGGCGTTGTTTCCGCCCTGATATCTGACTACCACGTCGTAGTCGCTGGATACCAAGTCGACCATTCTGCCCTTGCCTTCGTCACCCCAGTTGATTCCTACTATTGCTGTTAACATTGTTTTGTATTCTCCTTTTCGCTTATGCGAATAAACTTTATCTATTTGTTTTATCTTTTCGTCAGTATATTATCCATAATTAGATATTTCGACTTCGCTACGCTCCGCTCAATATGACGTCACGGGCTTGAGATTTCTCCACTTCGGTCGAAATGACATTAAAAAGACTCTTCGACTCCACTGCGTTTCGCTCAGAGTGACGCATTTTAAGCGTTAATTTCGTTCAAGTTTGACGAGAAGTGATATAGGCAAAGAATAAAATAGCGGATTTTTTGTCAAGATTGTCTTTGGCGAGCGTCGTCGTACTTGCCGTACGTCGGCGTGAGTCAAAGGCTGTATTGGCGGAAAAGACGCCTTTTGGATTTGCCTAGCCTCGCTTTGAGCCAAACATACTATTCCCACTCAATCGTTGCCGGCGGCTTTGACGTAATATCGTAAGCAATTCTGTTGATATGCTTTACCTCGTTGACAATCCTCGTAGATATTTTCTCAAGTACGTCGTAAGGTATTCTTGCCCAATCTGCCGTCATTGCGTCGACGGAAGTAACGCCTCTCAACACCAACGTATAGTCGTAAGTACGGCTATCGCCCATTACGCCTACACTGCGCATATCGGTAAGTACTGCGAAGTACTGCCAAATCTTGTCGGAAAGTCCGTTGAGTTTGATTTCTTCTCTGAAGATATAGTCTGCGTCTCTCAATATCTCCAACTTCTCTGGAGTGATATCGCCTATTATTCTTATAGCAAGCCCGGGCCCCGGGAACGGCTGACGCATTACGACGTCGTGAGGAAGTCCCAATTCAAAGCCTACTTTGCGTACTTCGTCTTTGAACAAGTCTCTAAGCGGCTCGATTATCTCCTTGAAGTTGACTACGTCGGGAAGTCCGCCCACGTTGTGGTGGGATTTGATGACTGCGCTGCTGCCAAGTCCCGATTCGATTACGTCGGGATAGATAGTGCCCTGCACGAGATAATCTACTGCGCCTATTTTATTTGCCTCGACTTCAAAGACGTCGATAAACTCTTTGCCTATTATCTTGCGCTTTTTCTCGGGGTCTTTTACTCCGCTCAACTTCTCCAAAAATCTCTGCGAAGCGTCTGCGAGTATTACGTTCATGCCCATGTCTTCTTTGAAGACTTGCATTACCTCCTGCGCCTCGTTCTTTCTCAAAAGACCGTGATCTACGAATATACACGTCAATTGGTCGCCCACAGCCTTGTGGATAAGAGTTGCGGCAACCGCCGAATCTACGCCGCCGCTGAAAGCGCAAAGCACTTTCTTGTCGCCAATCTTTGCTTTGAGCTCGGCAATAGACTTGCTGACAAAGTTGGACATAGTCCAATCACCCTTTGCCTTTACGATATTGTATAAGAAATTTTTGAGCATATCCAAGCCTTGATGCGTGTGCATAACTTCTGGGTGGTACTGCATACCGTAAATGCCCTTTTGCTTGTTTTCAAAAGCGGCAACCTTGCAAGTATCGGTGCTTGCAGTCACTTCGAATCCTTCGGGCAGACGAGCAACGTGGTCTGTGTGGCTCATCCAGCAAATCCCCTTTTTGTCAAGACCTTTGAAGAGCAAACTGTCAGTGTCGTATTTTGCTTCCTGTCTGCCGTATTCTCTCTTTTCAGCGTGTTCTACCTTACCGCCGAGCGTGTGGGCAATGAGCTGACAGCCGTAACATATTCCCAGCACGGGCACACCCAACTCGAATATCTCTTTGTCTATCTTCGGAGCGCCCTCTTCGTAAACGCTGTTGGGACCGCCCGTAAAGATAATACCAATCGGATTAAGCGACTTGATTTTCTCCATTGAAATCGTGTAGGGATACATCTCGCAATACACGTTGTGTTCTCTTACTCTTCTTGCGATAAGTTGGTTGTATTGACCGCCGAAGTCAATTACCAACACCTTTTCATTAGTCATTAACAAAACTCCTTATTATTTTTTATTGTCAAATCTATTGAAAAACTCTTTGACCTTGTTTTTCTCTTTGTTGATAAATCCGCCCGTCTCTTTGAAGAGCGCCTTGAACGCTTCTATCTCCACTCGCATAAACGCCATGATCGGAACTATGCAAATTATGATTATGACAAGTTTTATTATCATATCGGGATAAAGCGTTACCAACGAGAATTTCTCGCTGAAGAAGGGATTGCTTACTGCGAATATGAACGCCACAAGCAACAGCGCAAGCATGAATATCTTGTCTTTGGTATACGGCATGCACACTTGCATCAATACTATAAACGATACCGACGCCGTGATAAATACGCTCATCGTGGATATCTGCGGAGATACGTCAAAACCTATATCGTTGTACATCCAACATACTAGTATTATTGCAAATGCTACCGTAAGACCTGCCGGTAAGGCTCGTTTGAACACCTTGCTCAAGAAGTTGCCCTTGACTCTTCTATCGTTGGGTTCAAGCGCCAAGATGAAGGACGGTACGCCTACGAACAATGCGTTGATGAGCGTCAGCTGTATCGGCTCGAACGGATAAGTCGCAAATTGGAATATGATGAGCAACAACGAAAGCACTGCGCTGAACGTCGTCTTGACGAGGAAGAGCGATGAAGCTCTCTCAATGTTGTTGATGACTCTTCTGCCCTCGCTGACCACGCTCGGCAATGCCGAAAAGTCCGAATCGAGCAGGACTAGCTGCGCTACGTTACGGCTTGCGTCAGATCCGCTCGCCATAGCAATTGAGCAATCTGCCTCTTTGAGCGCCATAACGTCGTTGACGCCGTCGCCCGTCATGCCGACGGTGTGACCGTGCGCTTTGAGCGCCGCAACGAGTTCTTTCTTTTGACTCGGCGTAACTCTGCCGAATACCGTATATTTCTCGACGGCTTCGTATATCTTTTCCGTGGTATCCAAATCGACGGACGCGTCGACGTACTTCTCGGCATTCTTCAATCCCGCTCTTTCGGCTACTTTGGAGACGGTGAGCGGGTTGTCACCCGAAATAACTTTGAGTTCGACGCCCTGCTGCTCGAAATAATTAAACGTAGCGGGAGCGGTACTTCTTATCTTATCGCTCAAGACGATGAGCGCAATAAGACTCATCTGATTGGGATCCATCTGCGAATCTTTGAGTTCTTCGGTGGTATTGACAAGCACCAATACTCTGAATCCTTGCATTGCGTATTCGTTGACGTTGCGCTCAACGGTGTCGTATCTCTCCTTAAGTACGAACTCGGGCGCGCCGACTATAAACGTACCCACGCCGTCAAAACTTGCTCCGCTCCACTTTCTTGCGGATGAGAACGGCATAAGCTTCGTCACTTTGAAGGTCTCGTTAGACGAGAAATATTCCGCGCAAGCCTCGAAAGTTGCGTTGTTTGCGCCAAGCGCCTTGACCATGTTAGCCATTATGTCGTCCGCCGATCCGCACATAGACGAATATACGTGGACGTTCTCGACCTGCATAGTGCCTTCCGTGATAGTACCCGTCTTGTCAAGACAAAGCACGTCGACTCTCGCAAGCGCCTCTATCGAATACAAATCCTGTACGAGCGTACGCTTTTTTGCAAGTCTTATGATACCAAGAGCAAGAGCTATCGAAGTCAGCATTACCAAGCCTTCGGGAATCATTCCGATGACGGACGAAACCGTACTCGTTACCGCGCCCGAAATACTCGGAGAATACTTGCGGTTGGTGAAGAACATCATGATACCCAACGGGAAGATGATGACCGTAGCTATTCTGATTATCCAATTTATCGAACGCATAAGTTCCGACTTGGACTTTTTGAACTTCTTTGCCTCGCTCATAAGCTTTGACGCATAAGTGTCTTCGCCTACGGCTATGACCCTTGCTTTGCAAGTGCCCGCTTGAACGAAACTGCCCGACATAAGCTGATCGCCGAGACCTTTATGTATATCGTCCTGTTCGCCTGTAAGCAACGACTCGTTAGCCTCGCACTCTCCGCCGACGACTATACAGTCGGTGGGTATCTGACTGCCTTGCTTGAGTATGATCACGTCGTCGATGACGATTTGATCGGTAGAAATACTCACTATTTGTCCATTACGCACAACGTCTATCGACGGCGCAGACACCAACGAAAGTTTGTCAAGAGCGCGCTTGGATCTTATCTCTTGGAAAATACCTATCACGAGATTGACGAGCGCAATACCCGCAAAAAGCATATTCTTGAGTTGTCCGTTGAAAATGATTATCAGACATACGAGAAAAATATTGACCAAGTTGAATAGGGTAAATATATTTGACGTAAAAATCTTGAGATAAGATTTAGAGATCGAATTGTCTTGATAGTTTGTCAATCCTCTCAACTGTCTCTCTTCTATCTGTTCGTCGTTGAGTCCTTGTTCTGCGGTCGACTCAAAATGAACGAACTCGACGCTGTTGTATTTCTTGGACTTTTCTTTGAGTTCTTTTGCCTTACGTTTTTCTTCGGCCTTTTGCGCAGCTTTCGCAGCCTTTTTTTCTGCCTTGAGATCGGCTTTGACGACGTCGTCCTTTTTGTCGGTCTCGTCGGGCTTTAAGTCGGCTTGGCTCTCTTGCGAGACTGACTCGTCGGCAGAAGTCTCTTGCGGCTTGCTATCCTTATCGTCCAAAGCCTTTTCCGACTTATCCTCAACGGGTACGCTCTCTATAGTTGCCGTTTGGCTGTCTGCTACCTCTTGAGAGACGATATTCTCGTCCGCCTGCTTTTCTTCGACAGCCTCAGTCTGCTGTTTTTCCGCAGAAGCCGTCGAAGAAGGCGCGACCTTCTTGACTACGACGACCTTTTTGACCGTCTTTCCCGTTTTGCCTGAGGTATTTGTCTTATCCGTCGCATTAACTGCGCCTTCCGTAGTGGCATTTGTCTTATCCGTTTCTCCTGTAGCTTTATTTACAGGCACCTTCTTAACAACTTTTTTGACTACAACGGTCTTTTTTGCGCCTTGCGCAGCCCCTTGCTGTTGAGTAGCAACATTTGTGTTTATATCTTTTTTTGTGGAATTATTATTCGTAGAAGTAGTAGAATTCCCCTTCGTCGTTACCTTTTTTACGGTTTTGGTCGAAGAAGACGAGCCTGCGTCGGACGCAGTTTCCTGCTTGTCAAACATAGACATCTGTTCTACATTGTTCTTTTTGCTTTTCTCCGCCATTTATATATCCTTGTTTCGCTTATAATAATACTTAAAAATAAGTAGCAACTAAATAATATCACATTGAAAAATTTATGTCAAATATAATTCAGAATAATTGCATATAAATATGTGCGCGTTAAAATTATCAAATTATATTTGGATTTCGACTTATAAAAAACATATTTGAACAATGTTCAGATATTAAATATATCAGAAAATCGACCTATTTTGCACATTTTAATTGTTTTGAATATTAAAGATCAAAAAAGCAAAGCAATTGCTCTGCTCCGCTTTTATATTAACAAACCTTGTCGGCATCGTAATTATTATGTCGATTTGCAGTAATTGAACAATGTTCAAAGATTATTTTTTGTCGTTCTTTTTTTCTCCAAAGCCAATCGTCTTGCCGATGACTTGACGAATGCCGACTTCAATCTCTCGACGTCATTATCCACAAGAGCCTGCTTAATGCCTGAAAGTTGAGTCTCAAAACGAGTGATAGTAGATATAAGATTGTCCTTATTGCCCAAAAAGAGTTCGCTCCACAAATCCTCATTGATATTGGCAATCCTCGTCAAATCTCGATAGCTGTCGCCGATATAACTCGCCGTATCGCTATCCTCGTCATCGCTGTTGATGAGCGACACCGCAATGGCGTGCGGGAGTTGAGAAGTATAGGCAATCACTTTATCGTGAGTCTCAACGTCGGTAATGCGAATTCTTCCAAAGCCTATGTCAGTGACGATCTCGCTCATTCGCTCTATTGCGTCTTGCGTAGTGTCGGGCGTGGATACGATAAGGAAATTAGCGCCTTGCAACACCTTGTCGTCGGCGTATTTAAATCCCCTTTTTTCTCTGCCTGCCATGGGATGACAAAATAGAAATTCGCAACCGTCGGGCACTCGGTCGTTGATTTGATCGACGAAATGGCTTTTGATTCCCGCAACGTCGCTTATCAGACAGCCTTTTTTGATATACTTGCCGTACTGCTCAAGATAACTCACTATTTGATTGGGATAAAGCGCAATAATTATAACGTCGCTTTGTTGAAAAAACTTTTCTGGAGTATTGCCGCCATCCTTGATAGCGCCCACTGCAATAGCGTCTTCTATGCTTTGAGAAGACCTGTTGACGCCGTATACGGTGTATCCCTTCTTTGAGAGAGCTATTGCATACGATCCGCCGACTACTCCCAAGCCAACTATTGTGATTACTTTATCTTGTTTCATAATGCCTCTTGGATTTCCGACACAGTCGGAGTTTTCCGTTTTTTTATTTTGAGATATTTCGACTTCGCTTACGCTCCGCTCAATATGACGTTCAAAAGGTTTTTAATTTCTTTCTGTCATTTCGACCAAATCATAGCGCCGTGAAGAGATTGTTATCCGATTATCATACCGTTGAGGCCTTACGACTTCACTCGTTTCGCTCAAGGTGACATACAAGGTTTTGGATTTCTCCATTACGCTATACTACAGTCGAAATGACACAAACGCGAGCGTCAATGACATTGCATTTTGTCATTTAGAGCGCAGTCGAGAAATCTAATCCGTTTGACAATCGATATCAAACTATAATTACTCAAGCAGTGACTCAACCGCCTCAATATATCCATCGTATCCCTTACCGCTTATCTGCGCAATGCATGCAGGCGCCGTGACAGACACTTGTCTGAATGGTTCTCTTGAGTGAATATCGGATATATGCACCTCAACTACGGGTATTGGCGCAATCGCCTTGATAGCGTCGTAGATAGCGTAACTGTAGTGAGTATGCGCTCCCGGATTGATAACTACGCCGTCATAGCCGCCATAATAGCATCCGTGCAGACAATTGACTATTTCTCCCTCGATATTGGATTGGAAAAAGTCAAGTTTAACGTCCAAATCTTTACACTTATCGGTTATAAAATCGCATAGTCCTTTATAATCCAAATAGCCGTACACGCCTTTTTCCCTTATACCCAGCATATTGAGATTTACGCCGTTGATAATCATAATTTTTTTCATTATTCACCCATTTTGTACATATTCTACGTTTAAGTTATTTGACTATTTTAACGATATCTTTGACAGTCTTATACATATCGTATTCGTGACTTTTCACGACGTAATCGCAAGTCGAATAATATCTGTCCTTTCTCTGATCATATATCTGTCTCAACTTTTGCGCTCCGTCCTTGAGTAGCGGTCTGGTATCGGTACGTACGCCGGCAATAATATCTTCGATTTTTCTCTCTATCAATATTATCACTCCGCTGAGTCGCATTGCGCTGACGTTGACGTCTCTCAAAACCGCTCCGCCGCCCGTCGCAACGACAAGATTTTTTTTATGCGATAATTCTTCAATTGCCTTGCTCTCCCAATCTCTGAACACGCTTTCGCCCTCGTCGAACAATTGGTTTATGCTTTTACCGGATATTTGCGTAATATATTCGTCTGCGTCGACGAATTGCCAGCCAAGAGCCTTGGCTACTCGTTTTCCTTTGACAGTCTTTCCGCATGACATAATGCCCGTGAGATAGATATTACCGCCATTTGCATTGAAATAATCTTTCATCAAAGAGTTGAATATCCTCTTCGTCAAAGTCTCGTCGGTAATTGAATTATTCCATATCTCCTGCGACTTCATCGCTTGTGCGACGAGCATATACAATCCGCCCACGGCCTTTTTGCCGAGTCTCACCGCATTTTGCAACAATTGCGTATACACGGGATTATACACTATGTCGACGACCGCGTCGAAGTTCTTTATAATCTCGTCGGATACGGGACAGCCGTCAGTATTGGGAAACATACCCACGGGAGTGGTGTTGACGATGACGTCGCCTTTAAAACTCTCAAGTTCATCATAAGTAATAAAGTCGTCGACGTCTTTTTTGCTTTGATTGCGAGTCGCAATCTTTACGCATTTCGCTCCGCGCTGTTTGAGTATAAAATATACAGACTTACTTGCGCCGCCGCTGCCGAGAATAACGAAAGTCTTGCTTTTTATCTCGACGTCGTTGGCTTTGAGCATTCCCTCAAAACCGTAAGGGTCGGTATTATATCCGTACAGCTTGCCGTCGGAATTGACCACGGTATTGACTGCGCCAATCTTCTTTGCCTCTTGCGACGTTCCGCTAAGATACTTGATTACCTTTTCTTTATAGGGTACGGTCACGTTGAAACCGTCGTATTGCATCAGCGTATCTTTGCAATCGTCGAGCATATCTTGCATAGCAATTTGCTCGACGCCGTAAGTAGCGTCCTTTTTGTAATAATCAAAATACGCTTTATGTATTTGAGGCGACATAGTATGCGTAAGTTTTTCGCCTATTACGCAGTATTTTTTCATGAATTTATACCCTTTGTCCTTTGGCGTATTCGCCTATAATCTCAAAAAACGAAGATACTTCCGCAACGTACTCCAACGCCTCGTTTAGCTTGGGAGAGTTGCAAGGATGCTCCAAGTCAACGTAAAAATAATATCTCTCGGGAGAGTTCTCTACGGGTCTTGACTCTATGTTGAGCAAGTTAATTCCGTTCTTGGCAAAATACTTCAAAGCGTTGAAGAGCGCTCCCGGAGTGGAATTCAACGCAAAGACTATGCTCGTCTTGTCGCTCTTATCGCTGTCCAACAAATTCTTGCCGATGACTATAAAACGAGTATAGTTGCAAGACTGCGACTGGATATTCTCTGCGACGACTTCGAGTCCGTAAAGCCGAGCGTTGCGCTTTGACGCTATCGCCGCTTTGCTCTTGTCGTTTTGTTCTGCGACAAGCTTTGCCGACGACGCAGTTGATTTAAATGGAATAATATTCCACTTTCCGCCCGATAAATAATTGTCGCATTGCGTAATCGCCTGAGGATGAGAATACACTTCTTTGACGTCTTCCAGCCTCGCGCCTTTGACTCCCAAAAGACAGTGGTCGATGCCTTGCCACTGCTCGCCTACGACAAAAAATGCGTATTTGCGAAGCAAGTCGTAGACCTCGGTAATTGCGCCTGTCGAAGAGTTTTCTATGGGCAAAACTCCGTATTGTATCCTGTCTTCTTTCAAAGCAATAAATACGTCTTCAAAGGTAGCAAAGCTATCGCCTTTGTCGTCGCCGAAAAAGTCCGTCATAGCTTGTTGAGAATTAGATCCCTTGTCGCCGTAATATCCTTTTTTGCCATTTAAATCAAGCGGTTGGCGACAGTATTTGCCAAAAAGATTTGACTTAGAAATTTTCTTTCGCTGCAAATCTTTGCTCAGTCCCATAAGTTCGACCATAAGTTGACGGGCAGAGTCGGCGTATTCTTTGTTGACGAGATTGTCCACCGCTTTTGCAAGCACCTCGTCTTCTCTCGAGCTTTGCAATACGCTCGCATTGCGCGTCTTTTTATACTCGGCAACGCCCAATACCAATCCCATTCTTTTCTCAAAAAG
Organism: uncultured Clostridia bacterium; assembly: GCA_947177795.1. Taxonomy (GTDB): domain Bacteria; phylum Bacillota; class Clostridia; order Christensenellales; family UBA3700; genus RACS-045. The sequence goes on from CAMWVR010000017.1 coordinate 24,412, forward strand.
TGAGATAATCTCCTTGTCGACTAAATCTATCCGTTCTCTCAATCTATCCAATTCGTCCATATAATACCGCCCGAATTATTGTCTATATTTACAGATCTTCTCTGTATCGCAAAAGGTCGTAAATCGCTATGGCTGCGACCGCTTCGATGACAGGCACGGCTCTTACGACTATGCATGAGTCGTGTCTGCCCGTCAAATTGAGTTTGACGTTCTCGCCCGTGATGACGTTGATGCTGTCTTGCTCTTTAAAAATCGACGCCGTCGGCTTGATTGCCGCATCGAAAATTATCGGCATACCCGTGGACAGTCCGCCCAAAATTCCGCCGTTGTTGTTGGTGGCGGTAAACACTCTTCCGCCCAAACATCTGAACGGGTCGTTTGCCTCGCTGCCTTTCATCTTGGTAAGTTCGTAGCCTTTGCCAAACTCCACTCCTTTGACTGCGGGAACAGAGAAAAGCAAACTTGCAATCTTTGACTCAATGCTCTCAAAGAAAGGTTCTCCGACGCCTGCGGGAACTCCGACGATTGCGCACTCTATCGTACCGCCTACGCTGTCGCCTCCCGACCTAGCCTCTTTTATCAGATAATCCATTGCGACGAATTTTGCGTTGTCAATGAGCGGAAATACCTGTCTGGTCAAGTTCTCAAGCATATTGCCTTCGACTCTTGCGTCGAATTTTGTGTCCTTGATATTGCCTATCGAAGCGATGTGCGAACCTATAAACACGTCTTTGAGTCTAAGCAACTGTTTGCAAATTGCGCCTGCAAACACCAACGGCGCAGTGAGTCGTCCCGAAGAATGTCCTCCGCCTCTGTAGTCGTTGTTGCCTCCGCTCTTGTGATAATACCCAAAATCACTGTGTCCAGGTCTGACGACTTCTTTGAGCAAGTCGTAGTCTCCGGACTTGGTATTGGTGTTGCGGATAATACCGCAAAGCGGCGTACCCGTCGTCTTGTCGTTGAAATATCCGCTGACAATCTTCACCTCGTCCGCCTCTTGTCTAGGCGTGGAATACTCGCCGCCGTTGGGCGCTCTCCTCGTCATTTCTCGTTGTATCTCCGCCATATCCAAAGGCACGCCTGCCGGCAAATTGTCTATCACGACGCCAATTGCCGAGCTGTGCGATTCTCCGAATATCGTTATTTTGATATTACTGCCATATACTGCGCTCATTTGTTCCTCCGTGTTTCTTGTAGAGTCTCGACTTGAGTTTACGCATTTGCGCTCACTCAAGCCTCGCCTCAATTTCTAATCTAAATATTTTAATAATTATCATTTTCCAGTGTTCAGCATTTCCGACGCGCAACCTTATATTGAAAACATATAATTTAGTTGCGACGAATTACCTTGCCGCCAAGGCTGACAAAGTGGTCAAAGAAGTTGGGATACGACTTAGACACGCTTTGCGCTCCCGATATCTCGACTTCGCCGTCGGCTACCGTCGAAGCTATAGCCAGCATCATTGCCATGCGATGATCCCCGTGACTGTCGACAACTCCGCCTCGCAGTCTGTCCACTCCGTCGATAGACAAATAGTCTTCGCCTTGAGTGATCTTTGCGCCCAATTTACCTAGCTCCTGCGCCGTGGCGGAAAGCCTGTCGCATTCTTTGATTTTCAATCTCGATATATTGACTATATCCGTATGTCCTCGTCTCAGACAGCACGCCAATGCAAATACGGGAATTACGTCGGGACAATTACTGCCGTCAAACGTCAACACTTCGTTCTCGTCCGCCGACTTGAGTCTGCTTACGAAGTCAACGATGACTTTATCTCCCTGCAAGCTATCTGCGTTAAGCCCTTGCATAACGACTTCACTGCCGAGATAATTGGCGACTTCATAATACGCTTCTTGCGAATAATCTCCCTCGATGCGGTAATCGCAAGCCTGATATCGCCGTCCGCCTTTGATATAGAAAACGCTGCCGTCGCAGACTACGTCAATACCGAAATCTTTGAGCGCCGAAAGCGTCAAATGCAAATAACCCACCGATTGCAACTGCCCCTCGACGATTATCTTGCTGTCTCCGTCAAGCAACGACAACGCAAACAAAAGTCCCGTTATAAATTGCGAACTTACTCCGCCGTCGACGTGATATTCTCCGCTTTTCAACTCGCCTTTTACGCTCAAATCCAAAAGATGATTTGCATTCAAAAGACTCTTGTCGATATACTCGACGCCTTGCTCTTTGCAAATATCTCTATAGATCGTCATAGGTCGCTCGCCCAATTTGCCTCTGCCGACAAACGTATTTTTTCCGCTGTTGAGCGCCAACGCTATCGGCAAAATAAATCTCAACGTAGACCCCGATTCTTTGCAGTCGTAAGTCAAGTCTGCCGACGCCTTCGCCGAATTGCCCTCTATCTCCAATACGCCGTCTTTTACGACGATCTTTGCGCCCAGCGAGCGCATACACTCAATCGTCGCGACTATATCGTCGCTCAAAGCCACGTTAGATACCGTACTTTTTCCGCGAGCAAGACATGCGCAGATTATCGCTCTGTGCGCAAGGCTCTTTGACGGCGGTATCGCCACGGTTCCTTTAAGTTTTGTCGGTGTGATTATAGCGTCCATGTTATTTGAGAAAATACTCCTCGTCGGTTGCAAAGGTATAGCTCTCGCCGATTTCTTTGAGCAAAACCACGTTGAGCTTTTTGCCCAAATTCTTTTTGTCGCTCTTGATTGCCTCAAGCACGTCTTGCGCCTTTACTGGATCAGACACAGGCAAGCCGTATTGTCTCAATACGTTTTGCAATCTGTTTGCCGTACCCTTTGCCGTCTGCCCAAGCCTCTCTGAAATTTGCGTAATATACGCCATACCTATTGCCACGGCTTGTCCGTGAGAATAACCTGTGAAGTTATAATACTTTTCTATTGCGTGTCCGTAAGTGTGTCCGAAATTGAGCAACATTCTCTCGCCGTTGTCTTTTTCGTCGACTTCGACGACACGTCTTTTTATATCGCAGCAAGTATAGACTATGTCTTCTACTTTGTCCATAAATTCTTCGCGCGATTTTATACTCTCCAAGAGAGCAAAAAGAGCTTTGTCTTTTATGCAACCGTATTTGATAATCTCCGCCATACCGTCGATATAGAACTTGTCGGAAAGATCGTATAATACGTCGGTGTCGATAAATACCAACTTGGGCTGATAAAAACTGCCGACCAAATTTTTTCCTTCGGGCAAATCTACCGCAACTTTGCCGCCCACCGAGCTGTCCACTTGCGCAAGCAACGACGTGGGAACTTGAACGAAATCCACTCCTCTCAAATACGTCGACGCAACAAAACCGCCTAGGTCGCCTATCACACCGCCGCCAAGAGTGATGACCAAATCACGACGTGTAAGATTAAAGGCAATCATGCTCGAATATATGGGATATATAGAATTGATATTCTTCGTAGGCTCGCCTGCTTCAAGTACCATAAGTTTGCACTCGTATCCCTTAGCAATAAGACTGTCTATCACAACGTTGGCGAATATCGGAGCGACGTTGGTGTCGCTGAGAATAAAGACCTTTCCGCCCCTGCTCGTCACGTAATCGCCTATGCTTGACAGGTGGTTTCTGCCTATGATTATGTCATAACTGTTTTCGCCGAGATTTACTCTCAATTTCTTCATATCTGCCTCGTTGTCTGACTTTGTCGCATTTATACGATCTATGTTCCGTCACTATTTTTTGACGTCATTTCGACCGTAGCGGAGAAATCTAAATCGTTTTTATATACCAAATATATATTACTATAAAATGCGACACTTCGCAAGTAATATAAAAAAGTTGTATCAAATATCATCTAATTACTTTCTTCGTCAAAACTTTCCTGAGTTTCTTTTTCTTGAGACCTTGCCAACGGAATCAACTTCTTTTTATAAGCTATCATCATACAGACAAAGCAAAAACTTCCGCCCACTACCCAACTGCCCGTCGGCGCCCAGAACATGCCCTCTAGCCCCCAAAAATGCTCAAAGAGATAAGACAGCGCAATTCTGAAAATTATCGACAGCATCGTCGACAGCACGAACGTCTTGAGCATACCTATCGCCTTGAATACCGCCTGCGACTGCACGATTATGCACATGAGCATATATCCCCAACCTATCGCCACGAGATAACCCGTACCCGCAGTGATTACCTCGACATTATCGTCAAAAAGTCCCACCAGCCACTTGCCCGTCAAAACCGTGAAAAGCGTGGAAAACACTCCGAAAAATGCCACCGCTACCCAGCTTGCTTTATATCCTTGCACAACTCTTTTGTATTGCTTTGCGCCGTAATTTTGAGCGACGAATGTCGTCAAAGCGTTGGTATACCCTCGCATAGGAGTCTGCAACAGCGCATCGAGACGGGTGCCCGAGTTGACTCCCGCAACTACGTTCTCGGGATAAGTATTGACAAGTCCTTGAATCGCAAGTCTTGCGACGTATACGAATACTTGCTGCAAAGACATGGACAGCGAATACGACGTAATCTCAAAGATTATACCTTTGCTTATCTTCAAATCGTCTTTTTTCAATCTAAGCAATTCAAACTTTTTGTGAGTGTAGATTATGCAAAGCGCAGCCGACAACATTTGAGCAAAGACGGTCGCCATTGCCGTACCCTCGATACCCCATTTGAAAACCACGACGAAAAGCACGTCCAATATCGCATTGATCGCAACGGATACGAATAAAAATATCAACGGCGTAAAGCTGTCGCCTATTGCGCGTACCGCAAAACAATAGAAGTTGTAAAGATAAGTGAATATCGCTCCCGCAAAGACTATCTTGAGATAGTTGTCCGCACCTTGCAACAGCGTGTCTTTGGTGTTGAGCAGTTTTAAAAACGGACGGGACAGACCTATGCTTGCCGCGCTCAATATCAGCGTAAATATCACGCCTATCACGAGAGCGTTGCCCATTACCTTTTTAAGCGCTCCGTAGTCCTTGTCACCGAAATGCCTTGACATAATGACGCCGCCGCCCATTGCAAACCCAATAAGCAAAAATATAATTATGTTCATCACGGGACTTGCCACGCCCAATTCCGCCAAAGCGTTGGTGCCTATAAATCTGCCCGCTACGATAGAGTCAACGACGTTGTAAAGTTGTTGACAAAAGTCGCCTATGATAAGAGGCAATGAGAATTTGAGTATTACCTTCGCCGGACTTTGAGTCAAAAGCGGAGTTTTAGATAGCGCGCCGTCCATGTATTCCTTTAAATCTTTATATATACAATATACGCCGTTTGAAAAAATTTGTTAAATGAATTGAAGACGATATTGAATTAAGACCTCAAATTTGATATAATAGATGCGGAGGAAACAATATGAGTATTACTGTCAACATATATTATACGGGACAAAACGGCAACGCCGTGAAATTTGCGGAAGAAATGGTATCAAGCGGAATCGTCAAAGACGTGCGAAATGAAAAAGGAAATCTAAAATACGAATACTATTTTCCAATGGACGATAAAGAGACTGTTTTGCTTATCGACCGTTGGGAAAATCAAGAAGCTATTGACTTTCATCACAAGTCGCCTATGATGGAGCAAATCGCTGAGCTCAGGAAAAAATACAAACTAAAAATGAGAGTCGAGAGATTTGAAAATGATTGACTTGATTAAATGACCTTCAACAAAAAAGGTACGTACAAAATAATGCGCGTACCTTTTGATTATGATTAATTATTCAAAACGATAATACTATATAATTATTAACGTCTGTTGAGAGCCGACACAAGCGCCCTCACACTCGCTTCAATGATATCGTTGTGGATACCAACTCCCCAGACGAGCTTGTGAGTCTCCTCTATCTCTATGCAGACGTAAGCCACCGCCTGCGACCTCGAGGTCTTCGTGCGCGCATGCTCTTGATATTCGACGATGTGATAAGTGTCGCCGACGACGTTCTTGATTGCGTTGCTCACAGCGTCAAGTCTGCCGTTGCCGCTTGCGCAAGACGAGATTGCTCCTTTGCCGTCGACTTCCAAAGTGACGGTGGTCTCTATTCCGTCGACCTGCTTATAGTGATGCTCCAATATCTTGATAGGACTCTCGACGTTGACGTAATTGTCCTCAAAGACTTTGTATACCTCGTCGGGTTGAAGCTCTTTATGCGCATGGTCTGACACGCTCTTGACGGCGTAACCAAAGTTTTCTCTCATCTTGGCAGGCATCACGATACCAAAACGTTCTTCCATAAGAAAGCCTATTCCGCCCTTGCCAGACTGCGAATTGATACGTATCACGTCGCCCTCGTACTCTCTGCCCACGTCCTTGGGGTCGATAGGAAGATAAGGTACGCTCCAATGGTCGGGATGCTTTTCTTCTCTCCACTTCATGCCCTTTGCGATAGCGTCTTGGTGCGATCCCGAGAACGCCGCAAACACGAGTTTGCCTGCGTAAGGGTGTCTGTCGTGAACCTTGAGATCGGTCACTTTCTCATACTCTGCGACTATCGGCAAAATGTTGCTGAAATCCAAGCGCGGATCTACGCCGTGAGTATACATATTGAGCGCAAGCGTGATTATATCCACGTTGCCGGTGCGTTCGCCATTGCCGAACAAAGTACCCTCGATTCTGTCTCCGCCCGCCAGCAAGCCGAGTTCGCTATCTGCGACCGCGCAACCTCTGTCGTTGTGCGGATGCAAAGATATAATCAAATTTTCTCTGTCGATAAGCGACTTGCACATGAATTCGACTTGACTTGCATATACATGCGGCAATGACATGGACACCGTCACGGGCAAGTTTATGATGACTTTTCTATCGGGAGTGAGCTTCCAAATCTTGATGACTTCGTTGCAAATATCCCTTGCAAATTCCATTTCCGTGCCCGTAAACGACTCGGGAGAATACTCGAAAATAAACTCGCCATCCATCTTGGACGCATATTCGTTGAAAAGCCTTGCTCCGCTCTTTGCGATCTCGATTATCTCTTCATTCGACTTCTTGAATACTTGTTGTCTTTGCGCAACGGAAGTGGAATTGTAAAGATGCACGATCGCCCTCTTGACTCCCTTCAACGCCTCGAAAGTCTTGGCAATGATATGCTCTCTCGACTGCGTGAGAACTTGAATCGTCACGTCGTCGGGAATGAGGTGCCTGTCTATCAAAGCGCGCAAAAATTCGTATTCCGTTTCGCTAGCCGCGGGGAATCCCACTTCGATTTCTTTAAATCCCAATTTGCATAGCAACGTAAAAAACTCCAATTTCTGCTCAAGACTCATAGGCACAACCAATGCTTGATTGCCGTCGCGCAAGTCAACGCTACACCATATAGGCGCTTTGTCGACGTACTCTTTTTTTGCCCAATCGTTGCACTCAAACGGAGGCATAAAATAACCTCTTTGATACTTCTCTACGTTTTTCATACTATGCTCCTTTTTGTTTTGCTCTTATATAATATATTTTAATAAGGTTTAATCTTCGCCAAATGTCACAATACTTCGTTAAGTCTCCTCGACAGAACTTTGCCATGCCTTCGTCGACTTGCCTCGTCTTGAGACATTTTGCTTGCTTAAAACGCTTTGCTCTTTATTAAAATATATTATATAGTCGCATTTATTTTTTCACTTTTTTATATACTTAATTATTACTCACGTTGGGATAGAAAATAGTGGCGCAAGATTTTCACGAGTAAGAATGTTTTCTATACAATGAAAACGAACGCAGGCGTACTTGCTGTACGTCAAGTGAGTTTGAAGACGTAGAGAAAGCATTATGCCGTGTTAACTTGCGACGCCTGTTTCTATCCCAACGCTACAAAAAACGCCTCTTGCAATCTGCAAGAGGCGAACCTGTCCGCTGTACCACTCTTTTTCATATCTGCGGCTATCACCGACTTACGATACCTCAACGCTATAACGGGCTTACCCGACACTCTTTTACTTTGTTTCAAAGAGGCGACTCAAAGGCGAGTTGGCTTTCTTAATCTTACTGTCTCGCACCTACCGACAGTTCTCTGTAAAGACTCAAAAGTTAATATTCCTTGTCATTGTCTTTAATATTCCAATTATGGATATAGTTTAGTATATATTTATTGCATTGTCAAGTGTTTTGTCAAATTTTTCGACATACATATTTTGGTACGGCAACTCGTCCATAACCGTTTATTTTTGTCACCTCGGCATAATTATGTCATTTCGAGCGTAGTCGAGAAATCTAATCCCCTTGAGATTTCTCCACTTCACTGCGTTTCGGTCGTAAGTAGCGAAGCGACGGCATAGCGAGCAAGCAGGTGCGTCTCGTGCGAGCGTCAATGACATTATTACATTAGACTCTTCGACTCCACTGCGTTTCGCTCAGAGTGACGCATTCAAGGCGTAACTTTCACTTTAAACGAGTCATATTGAGCGTAGCGTAGCGAAGTCGAAATATCTATTACTTCTTGCTCCTCATAGCCCTTTGTTCTTTTAGCAATTCCTGATAACGCTCAATCTGATCATCCCTAAGATCTACCATCCTCTTTGCCGTCTCAAAGGCTTGTTTATCGCTTACTACTACTTCAGTCTCCTTGACTCTCACTTTTGTGCCGTCTCCGCTCGCGTCTCTTCTGATGTCTTTCATATACTCGTCTTCCATTT
>CAMWVR010000018.1 GCA_947177795.1 uncultured Clostridia bacterium
GGCAAGATGATATTGGGATCCGACTCGCATACGAGATACGGAGCGCTTGGTACTATGGCAGTCGGCGAAGGCGGGCCCGAACTTGTCAAACAACTTCTTTGCCGTACCTACGATATCAAATATCCCGACGTAGTGGCGATACATCTTACGGGAGCTCCCAAAAAGGGCGTAGGTCCTCAAGACGTTGCGCTTGCAATCATTGGCGCAGTATTCAAGGGCGGTTTTGTCAAGAACAAAGTCATGGAATTCGTCGGCGAGGGCATAAAAAATTTGCCTATAGAATACCGTATCGGCATTGACGTAATGACGACGGAGACGACGTGCTTGTCGTCTATCTGGACGACGGACGATGAGGAAGTCAAGAATTATTACGCAGTCAGAGGCAGAATGGACGATTACGCCGCAATTGCTCCTGACAAGTTGGCTTATTACGACGGCGTTGTGGAAGTAGACTTGTCAAAGGTCGTTCCGCAAATTGCTCTTCCTTTCCACCCGTCCAACGTATATAATTTGCAAGACGTGATAGATAATCCTATGGATATCCTCTCGGCGGTCGAAAAGCAATGCAACGAACTTCTCAACAACAAGAATATCAACTTCAAGTTGACGGACAAGATAGTCAACGGCAAAGTGAGAGTTGAGCAAGGCATTATCGCAGGTTGCGCTGGCGGCACTTATGACAATATTATCGAGGCAAGCAGAATACTGCAAGACAGAGCGGTGGGCGACGGCAAGTTTACGCTCAGCGTATATCCATCTTCTACGCCCGTATATTACGACTTGCTTAAGAAAGGCGCAATCGCTCAACTCGTCAAGAGCGGAGCCAACGTCAAGAGCGCTTTCTGCGGACCTTGTTTCGGCGCAGGCGACGTACCCGCCAACAACGCATTGTCAATAAGACACACCACTCGCAACTTTGAGTCGAGAGAGGGAAGTAAGCCTGCAAATAATCAAATTGCGTCGGTTGCGCTCATGGACGCGCGCTCTATTGCGGCGACGGCAGCCAACGGCGGAATTTTGACAAGCGCATTGGATATGGATTACGACAATACCATTCCTCAATTTGAATACGACAAGTCTATATATGAAAAGAGAGTCTACAACGGTTGGGGTAAGCCCGACAAAGAGGCAAATCTCGAGTACGGTCCGAACATTTGCGACTGGCCGGAGGTAATTGCTTTGACGGACAACGTAGTCGTAAAACTTGCCGCAGTTATCAACGACCCCGTGACGACCACCGACGAACTCATCCCGTCGGGCGAGACGTCAAGTTATCGCTCCAATCCGATGAAACTTGCCGAGTTTGCGCTCTCGAGAAAGTGTCCCGAGTACGTCGGCAAGGCAAAGAAGATCTTCGAAGGAGAACTTGACAGAAGAAAGAACGGACTTGGCGGAGAGTATCTCGATGCAGTCAATAAAGCGGGCGTAGCTCTCAATGGTAGCGTGTCCATAGGCAGCGGAGTCTATGCGGTCAAGCCGGGCGACGGCAGCGCAAGAGAGCAAGCGGCAAGCTGTCAGAGAGTGCTTGGCGGAGTATGCAACATCGCCAAGGAGTACGCAACCAAGAGATATCGTTCCAACCTCATAAATTGGGGTATGTTGCCGTTCCTTTCGCAAGAGCAATATGAAGACGGCGATATAATTGTGGTATACGACGTCAAGAATACTATTGAGAAAGGCGGTTGCGAGTTTAACGCAAAGATAGTCCGCGGCGGCAAGGTAATCGACACGGTTCTGACAGTCGACGCATTGACGGCAGACGAAAGGGACATAATTTCCAAGGGCTGTCTGATCAACTACTATAAGGCAAAGAATTAATGGATAAGCCGTCGCAAAGAAGGCAATTGAAAGCAATCATCGCAAATATTTCCGACAAGGCAAGACAGAGCGAAATCGTTACAAATATTTTGCAAAATGCGCCGTTGCCGAGCGGAAGTATCTGCATATACAATTCCCTGCCTAGCGAGGTGGCTACCAAAGAACTGATAGAGTATTTCTGCCAAAGCCGAGACGTATATCTGCCCGTAGTAGACGGCGAAGATATGTTGCTCGTCAAGGTGGATAAAGATACTAAGTACGTAGAGGCGAATTGGGGGATATACGAGCCAATCGGAGAGAGGCTGTCGCCAAGCGACGTATGCCCGAGCGTGACGCTCGCGCCGCTTTTGGGCGTGGATAAAAATCTCAACAGACTTGGAAAGGGCAAGGGATATTACGACAGATATTTCAACGCTGTCGACACCTATAAAGTGGGACTTGCCTTTGAAGAGCAAGTCGTCGACAAAGTCTTTTGCGACAGTTGGGACAAGTCTTTGGATATGCTTGTCACGCCGCAAGGCGTAATAAAAAGGCAAGACCTTTAGGAGCAATCAATGAGAGTAATAAGCGGAAAATACAGAGGCAAGAGGCTCAACTCTCCTTTAGGCAACGACGTGCGTCCCACGGGCGACAAAGTCAAGGAGAGTATCTTCAACGTCATTCAGTTTGACGTTGCGGACAGCAGATTTCTCGACTTGTTTTGCGGCAGCGGCTCAATGGGTATAGAGGCTATCAGCAGAGGCGCAAGTTATACGCTTTTTGCAGACGTAAGCAAGTCTTCTTTGGCTCTCACGCAAAGCAATCTCAAGGGCATTGCCGAGGCGCATAGAGTAGTCAACAGAGATTTTAGAGATACGCTGTATACCGCAGACGGCAAATGGGATTTTATCTTCGTAGATCCGCCTTATAAGACGGACTATATCGAGGAAATATGCCAAATCGTCAATGACAAATCAATGCTCGCCGACGGCGGATATATCATATATGAGCACTCCGACAAGCAATACAAATTGCCAAGCGGTATGTATATCGCAAAACGTAAGAGTTTTGGCATCGTCACTGTCGACTATATAGCTATGTCGAGAGGCAAGACGGCGATTGCGGGAAGTTACGACCCGATTACCAAGGGACATTTGGACGTGCTTGACAGGGCTCTCGACGAGTTTGACGAGGCAGTGATATTGCTTGCTTGCAATCCCGACAAGCAGTACTTGTTTTCGCTTGAGCAAAGACTTGAATTTGCAAAACTTGCCGTAAGAGATTATCTCAATGTCACCGTGGACGTGTGCGACGGATACGTATACGAGTATTGCAAGAGTCACGGCATAGACAAGGTATACAGAGGATACCGCAATCAAGAAGACCTCAAGTATGAAGAGAATATGGCAAAGTTCAACGAAGAACACGGCTTGCATACTCAACTTATAGAGGGTATAAGAGAAATATCTTCCTCGCTGATAAAAGAAAAACTCAAAAATGGCGAGGATATAAAAAAATATTTGCCTGACGGCGTAGCGAGAGAAGTCGTCAAGGCATATAAGGAGTCACTATGAATACGATGACGATAAGCAGACTTTTGGACAGGCTTGAGGAGACTATCAACAACGGCAAAAAGCAGATGTTTTCCAATATGCGTCTTGTCGACGCCAACGCTTGTCTTATCATGTTGCAACAGATAAGAAATCAACTTCCCACCGAACTTGCAGAGGCGACTTTGATCTTGCGAGACTGCGACAATATCAAGGCGGACGCCACCAAAGAGGCGCAGGCTATCGTCGAAGAGGCAAAGCAGGAAGCTATGCGACTCGTCGCCGAAAGCGAGATAATGAAAGACGCTCAAATGCAAGCGAGCGAGCTCGTCAATAATGCGGGAGCTTATGCAGATAATCTGGTCGAGCAGAGTTATGAGCAAGTCAACGCTCTTTATCTTGACGTGGAGAATTCTATGAGAGATATGCTCAACAAAGTATACGCAAAGCGCAACAGTCTCTACGTGTCCGACGACAGAGAAGGCGGCGACGGCGAGGGCGGAAATCAGTAAAAGATTTCTACGATTGCCAGCGATATCAAGAAGGTCACTATTGCTTGAGTGAGTTTTGTCAGCAAATAATACGAGGTCTTGACCTTGCAGCCTTTGAGGAAAGTCAAAGATTGAAAGGTAATCGAAAGACCGCCGAAAGAGAGTAGTCCTGCAATAAAAGGCAGGATTATTTTTATGCTTACACCGCTTTGCGCAAATGCCTGACAACCTCTTGTAATTTCTATCAATGATATTACGGTGGCTTCCGCAACTTGCTCGGATATGCCGAAGAGCGACAGCGGTTTTTCAAGCAAGAACGCCAGAGCGTCGACTATCTTAAGGTCGATTGCAATATCTATTATCATACTGAATATGGCGATATATCCGCCCACGACGAGTACGGACAGTATTGACGAAGTGATAGACTTGTTGAGTAATTCGTCGTCGTTTTGTGTCGGCGGCATAGACAAAAGTTTTTCTTGGCTTTTTCTGCCTCTGTATATCAGTCCGTTGATGAGAGCGCCCAATGCGTGACACAAGAAAAGCACGTAGCCTGCCTTGGGCGACGACAGCATAAGCGTACCCACCGTGCCCACTACAAAGAGCGGTCCCGAGGTGGAAGTAAACGACGATACTTTCTTGCAATTGTCTATCGAGAAGTTGCCGTTTTCGTAAAAGTCACTTATGAGTTTTGCGCCGATCGGGTATCCCGAGATAAGGCTCATGACGAGTATATATCCGCTTTCCGACGGGGCGTTATACAGTCTTGATACGGGTTTTTTGAGAGCTTTGCCCAGAGCGTTGGCTCCGCCTAGTCCCGTAAGAAGTTTTGTAAAGAAGAAAAAGGGGAACAGCGCAGGCGCAACGTTTTTTGCAAAGAGCAGCATTCCGCTGAAAATACTTTGAATGTATCTTTGCGGATTTATCACAAGACAGCATATAAAAAAGCATATTATCAGAGATAGCGGCAACGCTTTTTTTGCCCTTTTAGATAGCGTAAACATACCAAAATATATGTCGAAAAGAGCGTAATTATTACGGCATATATTACGTAGAAGGTTGGTTGAGTTGACAAATCTTTGTCATTGACGCTAGCACAAGACTCACATGCTTGCTCGCTATGCCGTCGCTTCGCTCCTTACGACCGTAGTGGAGAAATCTAAACCTATTTATGTCATATTGAGCGAAGCATAGCGTAGTTGAAATATCTCAATAGGATAGAGACCTCTCGACTATGCTCGAGGTGACGGGGCGTGCGTCACAACCTAAATATACGCAATAACTTTGGCAAGCAAAGTAATTGCTAAAGATGCGGTTGGACTTCGCCCTACCGACCAAACGAAAATGTCGCAAGGCTCCATTTTGTCGGTACTTATTAAGCGGATTTAGACCTCTCGACTTCAATCGAGGTGACAATAATATTTTATTATCTCTCGACGATTTGCATATACTGCGGTATATTATTTCTTACGCTTGAGTATAGATTATCCGCTCGCAATATAAGAGAGCTATCGGGCAAATCCGACGATTTGGTTATCACTCGGCAGTCAAAAGCCGACAGCAAATCTTTGCTATTCTTTTCTACGGCAAGTACGTTGACAAAATCTATCTTTTGATTTTGCAAGTCATTTGCTTGATAGGTATTGGATAAGAGTATATTTGTCAGCGTACGCAAAAGATAAGCGTTGGTATATCTCTTGGTCGCCAAGGTCTCGAGGAGTTCTTGCCAATAAGCGCAGTCTTTAAGCGCAGTTGTAATTCTGTTTTCCACGCCTTCTTTGACTCCGTGGATATTCTTTAAGTCGACGGCGCTGACGTTGAATTTCAAGAGAGAAAGCATCTTTTCATTGGCGCGCAGCCAATCTTTTGGCAAGGTATTTTTCAGATACTTATACACGTATTGCGGTACGCCCTTTGCGATGCCTTGCAAATCTCCATTTTGCCACATATTGCGTATTGCGCTTGCCGAGGGGTATTCGTCGGCTGTCGTCTGATGATATCCGCATCCCACTCTTGCGAGAGTATGCGGAGAGATATTCGATTTTATAGCGTTGAGCGACTTGAGATATTCCACCGCCAAAATGTTGTTTGGGGGCGTCAATACGTCTGCGTAATTGGGATAAAGGCGAGACAGGGCGGCGGCGTAGCTCTTTGCGTAGCCGCGCCCCTTTTTAAGTTCTTTGTCGAGAGCCGTCCTGAAAGCGTCGTCTTCTTGAAATGAAGATATGTCTTGCAGTAATTGCAAATTGCCGGATTCACTGCCGAACGAAAGCGTAACATCGCCTTTGACCGTATCGGCGATCTTTACGCCGCCCAATGCAAAATACTTTGCCGTAGTCAGTACGTACTGCGGCGGGAGTTCTACGACCATATCTGCGCCGCCTTTGATTGCCCAAGTTGCGCGAGCGTATTTGTCGGCAATCGCAAGTTCTCCCCGCTGAGTAAAATTACCGCTCATAATGCAAATTACTTTCTGCGCTCCAATGTCTTTTACGGCGTGCAAAATATGATACGAGTGTCCGTTTTGCAGGGGGTTGTATTCGCAAATTATGACGGCAATTTTCATTTTTTGCTCCTTAAACTCTTTACAATTATTTACTTAAAGAGTATACTAAAGCCGTGTAATGCAGTACAAAACTTTATTGCATAACTATTATATAGCATAATGCGTAAAAAATAAAGTAATTCGGAGGAAGTGAAATGAGCAAAATTATCGACAGCATTATCGACAAAGCAAAAAAACTCGGCAAGACTATAGTATTGGCGGAGGGTGAAGAGCCTCGTACTGTCGAGGCGGCGCAGACTATCGTACAAAATAAAATTGCCAACGTTATATTATTGGGCGACGAAGAGAAGTTGAAAGTCATGTATCCCAACGCCAACTTCGACGGCATAAAGATCGTCAACCCGTTGACGGCAGATATAGAGGATTACGCCAACACTCTTTATGAATTGAGAAAGGCAAAGGGCATGACCTTGGACGTCGCAAAGACGGAGATAAGAAAGTATCTCAACTTTGGCGCAATGATGATAAAGAAAGGCGACGCAGACGGCATGGTCGCAGGCGCAATAAATTCCACGGGCAACGTATTGAGATCGGGACTGACGATCGTCAAGACAAAGCCGGGTATCAAGACGGTGTCGAGCTGTTTCCTCATGGCATTCGAGGGTACGCCGTATAAGGCGCAAGATATAATGGTATTCGGCGACTGTGCAGTCAACATCAATCCGACTGCGGAGCAACTTGCCGACATTGCGATTTCCTCTACCGCAACGGCAAAGGATTTGGCAGGAATTGAAGAGCCGAAGGTCGCAATGCTTTCATTCTCCACAAAGGGCAGCGCAAAGCACGAATTCGTGGACAAAGTCGTTGAGGCGACCAAACTTGTCAGAGGAAAAGCTCCCGAGATAGAGGTCGACGGCGAATTGCAGGTGGACGCCGCTATCGTTCCGTCGGTTGGCAGACTCAAAGCTCCCGGCAGCGACGTGGCAGGCAAGGCAAATATCTTTATTTTCCCTGACTTGCAGTCGGGCAATATCGGATACAAGCTCACGCAGAGATTCAGCGGCGCAATTGCCATAGGTCCAATATGCCAAGGCTTTGCAAGACCTATCAACGACCTCTCAAGAGGTTGCACGAGCGACGATATAGTTGCGGTGGTGGCAATCACTGCGGTGCAGGCTAGTCAAAATTAAAATCATTCAAGTATCGTATTATAAGGAGTAATTTATGAAAATATTGGTTGTCAATGCAGGAAGTTCTTCTCTCAAATATCAACTCATCGAGATGACGAAAGAAGAGGTAATTTGCAAAGGAACTGTAGAATGTATAGGAATCGAGGGCTCGAAGAATACTCATAAGGTCAACGGCAAGGCTTACGTGGTGGAAAGACCGCTTGCCGACCACACTGACGCTTTTAATCTCGTCATGGAGTGTTTGACGAATAAAGAATACGGCAGTATTTCTTCGCCAAAAGAAATCAGCGCAATAGGTCACAGAGTGGTGCATTCGGGCGAGGCTTTCACAAAGTCTTCTTACGTGGACGGCGAGGCTCTCAAAAAACTCGAAGAGATAGTTACGCTTGCTCCGTTGCACAACCCTGCAAGTCTTGCGTGTCTCAAGTCGTGCATGTCGATAGTCGACTGTCCCAACGTCGTCGTATTCGACACGGCTTTCCACAGCACCATGCCCGACAAGGCAAAGATGTACGCTATACCTTACGAGGACTATCAGGCGACCAAGATTCGCAAGTACGGTTTCCACGGCACTTCGCACAAATTCGTATCGCAAGAGGCGATCAAGTATCTTTCTTCAATCAGCAAGCCAAGCGGCAAGATAGTCACCTGCCACCTCGGCAACGGATCGTCTATCACTGCCGTGAAGGACGGCAAATGTATCGACACTTCAATGGGCATGACTCCGCTTGAAGGTCTCATCATGGGTACGAGAGCGGGCAATATCGACGCTGCGGCGGTAATCATGCTTGCCAAGGCAAAGGGTATGGCTCTTGACGATATGAGCAATTATCTCAACAAGAAGAGCGGATTTTTGGGCGTGAGCGGAGTAAGCTCCGACTTCAGAAAACTCTGCGAGGCTATCGACAACGGCAACGAGAGGGCAAAACTCGCTTACGATATGTTTGCTTATCAGATCCGCAAACTTATCGGCTCATACACAGTTGCGATGGGCGGACTTGACGCCGTGGTATTCACGGGCGGCATCGGCGAAAACGGCGCGCGTATCCGCAAGTCGGTGGCAGGCGATATGGAATTTTTGGGAATAAAGCTCGACGATAAACTCAACGAGAGCGCTCCCGGCGGAAGTTTTGCCGACGTAAGCGCAAAGGACGGCAAAGTTGCGGTTCTCGTAATTCCGACAAATGAAGAACTCGTCATTGCAAGAGAGACAAAAGAAATCGTCGAGGCGCTCTAAAATAAAATACAAATCTTTTGCATTTTGTTTGACAAAGGTAAAAAAATCAATTATAATGCAATAGCAATTAATTTTATCAGTATGAAATGGAGGTGTTGGCAATGGCAGTACCAAAGGCGAAAACATCAAAACAAAGAAAGCATACACGTTCGGCAAATTGGAAGTTGACCGCTCCAAATCTTTCGGCGTGCCCACAATGCCACGAGTTGAAAGCAAACCACAGAGTATGTCCTAACTGCGGTTATTACGACGGCGAACTTGTTGTTGAGAAGAGCAACAAGGACTAATTTGTTATAAGCAAAACGCAAGCGGAGCCTTTTGGCTCCGTTTTTTATGAATTCAAAAATTAATACGTATTGACGAAACGCCTTTATGATTATATAATGTAATAAAGGCGATATGATATGACCAAGTTGACGAATATTAAAAAGATAAAGATAGCGGTATCTGTAGTTGCGGCTGTGGCGTTGATATTTTCCGTAATTATGTTTGGCATTTGGGCAGGCGTAGAAGTATATTGCAAAAAAGTGAGTTACGAGACGTTGCAAAAGAAGTTTGGAGATTATTTTATCGTGCCGAGCGGACTTGAAGACGATATATCAGAGCCTTGCAGAGTTTATTTTCCCAAGGCTGATCCCGACAGTAATCACAGATACGGCAAATATACTAATCTTACTGTAAGAAATAATTATGCTACGCATTATACAATTAACATAAATAGGAATGATATCAACGGGTACGTCTCGGCAAGTAAGGAAGTTGTAGATTTATCGCTGCTGTTGTCGGATGGATACGAAGTTACGCAAATAGACGGTGTTGACGTATATTATTTACTGCGCAGTGAGAAACAACTATTTGATTATTATCTTAAAATGAGATTTGATTTGGATATTTCGTTCGTCTTAGACGGCGTGCACTACAACATTTCGACGGCAACGCAAGTGGAAGGGAATAGCGTGGACGGTGATTTTGAAGATGAAAGTTTGGCGGAAGATAGTAGAAAAAGATTAAATGAATATACGCAAGATTTGTTTTCAAAGATTTTTATAGCAGACAGCAATAGCCATAAATAAAGGCTATTGCTTGATTTTTGCAAAGTAATATATTAAAATGATTATAATATAATTAGAAAATATCAAAGGAAGAGACTATGAAGATCATACTTGACTGTTTTGGCGGAGACAACTGCCCAGATAGCGCAATCGACGGCGCATTGTTGGCATTGGAAGAAAACAAAGATATACAATTGACTCTTTGCGGAGACGAAAGCGTAATCGGCGCATATCTTGCAGACAAGCAATACGACAAGTCAAGATTGAGTATATTACATGCAAGCGAAGTCGTGACCAACGACGATATTCCCACTCTTGCGGTGAGAAGAAAAAAACAATCTTCGATGATGCTCGGACTTCAGACTTTGGCAGGCGAAGATTACGACGGATTCGTATCGTCGGGCAATACGGGAGCGTTGCTCGTGGGAGCGACGATATTCGTCAGGCTCGTAGAGGGCGCGCAAAGAGCGACGCTGTCGCCGCTTTTGCCGACTATGGTAGATGGTAAGCAGACTATACTCGTCGACGGCGGAGCCAACGTGGATTGCAAGGCAAGTATGCTAAAAGAATTTGCCATTATGGGCAGCGAATTTATGAGCAGTATCGGCGTAGACTCTCCAAAGGTCGCTCTTCTCAACAACGGTACCGAAGAGGAAAAGGGCAACGCATTGACAAAAGAGGCTCACGCGCTTTTGAAAGACAGCGGTATAAACTTTGTGGGGAATATAGAAGCAAGAGAAATGTTTGCGGGAGACGTCGACGTGATAGTAGCTGACGGATTTGCCGGCAATATGAGCATGAAAGCCGCAGAGGGAATGGGCAAGACTATATTCTCTATGCTCAAGAGATATATCACAGATGGCGGATTGAGAGCAAAGCTCGGTTATCTTTTGCTCAAGCCCTCGCTTAAAAAACTCAAAGGACTTATGTCTAGCGACGCCGTTGGCGGCGGAGTATTTTTGGGAGTCAAAAAAGTCGTGGTCAAGGCGCACGGAGC
Organism: uncultured Clostridia bacterium; assembly: GCA_947177795.1. Taxonomy (GTDB): domain Bacteria; phylum Bacillota; class Clostridia; order Christensenellales; family UBA3700; genus RACS-045. The sequence goes on from CAMWVR010000018.1 coordinate 10,821, forward strand.
AAGCAACGCTACCGCATTTAAAAATGCAATTATGCGAGCAAAAGAAATGGCGGAGGCCGACGCATGCGGAAAGATCGCAGGCGCGCTTGCGAGTAAAAATAGCGACGCTCAGGGAGAATAATGAGAGATATAGAGACTTTGATAGGCTATACTTTTGAAGACGAGAGTCTTTTGCAAAGGGCGTTGACTCACCCTTCGTATTCTCACATTCACGGCGGTAAGAACTATCAGAGATTGGAATTTTTGGGCGACAGCATAGTGGATTTTGTCATAGCCGACGAGCTGTGCAAAGTCTATCGCGATTTGGACGAGGGAAAGTTGACTAAGATGAGAGGCGCCATAGTGTCAGCTGCGCCGCTTGCAAGCGTAGTCAAAGACAAGGGATACGATAAGTATCTTAAAATGGGATTTGGGCAGTTGAGCGACAATATCCGCAGCGATATATTCGAGGCAATATGCGGAGCAATTTATCTTGACGGCGGAATAGAAAAGGCGAGAGAATTTGTCGTAAGAGACTTATCGGCGTTGATAGCCACCGCCAAAGACAATTGCAAAAATGACTTTAAGTCCGCATTGTACGAAAAGTACGCAGGACATATTATTGATTTTAAAGACAACGGAAAGACAGGCGAAGAACATCAACCTATATTTACCGTCGAGTTGTATATCGACGGCAATCTTGTCGCAAGAGCAGAGGGTGAAAACAAAAAAACTGCTCAGCAAAAGTGCGCGCGTCAAGTCTTGGAAAACAATTAGTTTGTTTTGTTTGACAAATATACGTTATAGGACTAAACTATAGCAAACGGAGGTTATATTTATGCTTACAAAGAAACAACAAGAGATGGACATCAAGAAGTGGAACGACAGTCAAAAAGCAGGTTACGACACCTGCGGAACGTACGATTTTTGTTCAAAGTGCAACAAGAGCCTTGAAAATCCCTGCGATAAAGCAGTCAAGGCAAGCAAGACTGTAAAGCCTGCGGCGAAGAAGAGTACGGCAAAAAAGAGCGCAAAGTAATTTAGCGTTGTCAAATTCAAATTTTGTTACATATAATATAAAGCGTATATTTTTGTAAAATCTACATAAAAAAGATATTGACATAGGGTTATAGCGGTGCTAAAATGGCATTGTAAAAAATATAACTTAACGAGGTGTAAAATGAAAGCAAAAGATTATAGACAATCTGCTTGGAAAAGCCTTGGCGGCAAATGGGGAGTTTGCGTGCTTGCTTTTCTTATCTTTGATTTGATTTCTGCAGCGTGCGCGGGCGGCACTTACTTTGGCGTTGGCGCAGTTGTCGGTTTGATTATTATGGGACCGATAACGCTCGGAACTTCTATCATAGCGCTCAACGTCGCTCGCGACAAAGACGTCGAAGTCGGTATGCTTTTCAAGGGCTTCAACGATTTTACAAGATCATTGGTATTGTATATTACCAACAATATTTTGATCGCATTGTGGACATTGCTGTTCTTCATTCCGGGTATAATCAAGACTTTCTCCTATTCGATGAGCTATTATATCTTGATCGACAATCCTAATCTCACTGCCAATGAGGCAAGAAAGAAGTCTATGGAATTGATGAAGGGCAACAAGTGGAGACTCTTCTGCTTGGAATTCAGCTTTATCGGTTGGTTGTTGTTGTCGGTATTGACATTTGGAATCTTGATGTTCTGGGTCGCTCCTTATATGGAAGTTGCAAGAGCAAAATTCTATATGAGCTTGCTCCCTGAAGAAGAGAAAGAAGAAAACGTCGTAGACAACGGCGGCGTCGTTATAGACTCAGATTATAATGACGTCAACGGCGGAAGAAATGATTTTGACGCTTTTGCCAACGACAATAGAGATGATTTTGACTTTTCCGACGGCGACGAATTTAAGTAATATCAATAACGTAGATAATTAAAAAGATAAGTATACGCCAATTAAGTTGGCGTATATTTTTTTATTGCGCTTGAGCAAAATCAATAGTATAATGTATTTAATTAATATTTGGGGGAAAATATATGAAAATAAAAAGAACTTCAGTTGCAGTCGTCTCATTATTATGCTTGAGTATTTTTGCGTGCGCATTATTAGGTTGCGTAAGCAATACTTCGACGGAGTACGACGTCGTCAAACAGACTAAAAAAGATAATTTTACGCTTCTCAACGAAAACTATGCTCAACAAAATCAGACGGTATTCATAGGCGATTCTATTATAGAGATATATAATACCGAGCTTTTTGACGGAGTCTTGGACACCAAAGTATACAACAGAGGAATAAGCGGAGACACCTCCGACAAGCTTTTGGAAAGATTACAAGACAACGCTCTCAATATCGCTCCGCAAAATCTTGTGACGCTCGTCGGAACGAACGATTTGAGCCGTAAAATTTCGGCTGATACAGTTTGCGACAACATCAGTAAGGTCGTAGACAAGAGCATAGAGTCGGGAGTGGAAAATATAGTCGTCTGTTCGCTGTTGCCCGTCAATAAATCTATCAACGGCAAAATGGTGGGAATACGCAATAACAAAGATATTCAACTTCTCAATTCCATGCTCAAAGATATGTGTCAGCAAAAACAAGTCGTCTTCGTCGACCTATATACTTTGCTTGAAGATGAAGACGGCAACTTCGACAATCAGTATACCTACGACGGTTTGCACCCCAATGCGCAAGGTTACGTCGTCATTACTCAAGCGTTGAAAAAAGTTTTGCGATAATAATTTGCTAAGAAATAAACAGGAAAGAAATTCTAATAAATTCTTTTAAGTTTGATATTTTCAAAAACTGTAATATATGTTAAACTAAATATGCCGACAAAATTTTCGTAGGGGTATTTATGCAGGATATTTGGATAATTGACGACGAAAAAGAACTTGCAGATGCGATTGCAAAGTATTTTGCGATGTTCGGTTTGTCCGCCAAGGCGGCATACGACGCAAAAGCCGTCGAGAATATGCCTTGCGACGTGGAAATAGTTTTGCTTGATATCAATCTCGGCGCCGCAAGCGGATACGATTTGATAGGCAAGATAAAAGAGCGTTGTCCTGAGGCAAAGATATTGCTGATATCCGCAAGAGAAGAAGAGAGGGATATGCTCCGAGGCTATTACCTGGGAGCGGACGACTATATCGTCAAGCCCTTTTCGCTCAAAGTCTTGTTGTGCAAAGTTCAGAGGTTGTTGGAGAAAAAGACTTCTGCCGAGCATTATAAAGATCTCGTCGTTGATAAAAACGCAATGACCGTCTTTCGCGACGGCGAGGAAATCAAACTCAAGAATATGGAGTTCAGGCTTTTTTACTATCTATTTTCCAATAGGGGCAAAGCTCTTGACAAAGACGACATTATCCGCAACGTATGGGGAGAAGGCTATTATACCGACAATACACTCAACGTGCATATTCGTCGCATAAGAGAGCATTTGGAGCGTTATCCCAACGAGTATATCGTCACGCTGTGGGGCGTCGGCTATAAATTTGTTTGATATTATTTGACTTTTCAAAAGAGGATTATATGAAAAAATTTATCGTTTGCATAGTTGCGCTGTTTGCGGTCTTGGCGACCGTGTGCATTTGCGTGGGCGCAGGCTTTGAATACCAAAGGGTAGACAACGTATATATCAACGAAGTTTTGCAAGGGTTGGACGTCGATATGCAACCGACGGAAAAGGTCTACGATTATACTCTCTTTGACAGAGACGGTCAAGTATTGTTTTCTACGGTGGAGACGGAAGATATGTCGTACGACGCAAGGATAAGTAAGGCTCTCGGCAACGGCGATATCGTGGTGGATCACGGAGATTGCAAAGTGGTATTTTATATTAAGTCCCAAGAGCGTTTTGAGAATATGCGCGACAGAATTTTGCTGTATTTGGGAATATGTTTTGCTTTAATGGCAATCGCAGTGGCTGTGAGTATATATCTGCTATATAAGCGTACCGTCAAGCCTTTTGAAAAGCTCAAAGCTTTTTCGGGCGAAGTGGCGAGAGGCAATCTTGACTTTCCGCTTACGCTTGACAAATATAATTCTTTCGGAGCGTTCGGAGAGGCTTTTGACATCATGCGCAACAACCTCAAAGAGAGCAGGCTTGCCGAGCAAAAGTCAGTCGTCGACAAGCGCAGACTTATGCAGGAGATAGGTCACGAGTTGAAGACTCCGCTTGCAAGCATAAAGGCAATTGCGGAATGCGGCTGCGCCGCCGACGGCAACGAAGATTACGCCGTGATACTTGACAAGGCAAGCGCAATAGAGAATATGGTCAACGACTTTTATCATGCGACGCTTGAAGAGGAAGGACAGCTGAATATATTCCTCACTCGTCACTCGAGCAAGGAGTTGGCGCAATTGATAGCCTCTTGCGATTATAATGGAAGAGCGAGTATCAACACGCCTCCCGATTGCTTTGCGCTTTACGATAAGATTCGTATGACGCAGATAATCGACAATATTATTGCCAACTCTTACAAATACGCAGATACCGATATATCCGTCGAGATGTCCGAGCGAGAGGGGAGACTCGTCACGATTATACGAGACAGCGGAGCGGGAGTTCCGCCCGAGCAGTTGAGTTACGTCATGGACAGGTTTTACAGAGGCGAAAAGACTGCGGAGAAGTTGGGACAGGGATTGGGATTGCATATCTGCCGTAAGTTGGTCGAGCGTATGGGCGGAGAGATGATCTGCCGCAACGACGGCGGTTTTGTCGCGGAGATAGCGTTTCCCAAAATCAATTGAGAAAGAAACAGTTAAGAAAAGAAAGATTGACGACAATTTTCCTTATTTAAATTGATATTATAATGAGAATGACGAAAGTCAAAGGAGTGATTATGCAAAAGTTAAATGACAATTTCGTTATTCGTACGCAAGGTCTATGCAAGACCTTTTCTATAGGCGGCGTTCAGCAGCACGTCCTCAACAATCTCGATATAGATATCGTCGAGGGAGATTTTACCGTAATCATGGGCAACAGCGGTTCTGGCAAATCGACGCTGCTGTACGCATTGTCGGGTATGGACAGACCTACTCTCGGCAAGATAATCTTCGCAGATCAGACTATCACAGATTTTTCCAACGACCGACTTGCCAAGTTCAGACGCGCCAATTGCGGATTTATTTTCCAAGAAGTCTTTCTCAACGACAATATGTCGATTATGGACAATGTGCTTGCCGCAGGCTATCTTTCGGGTCGCAACAGAAAGCATGTATATCAAGAGGCTTGCGAAAGTTTGCTTCAAGTGGGTATCGGCAAAGATATGTTCAACAAATTTCCTTCGCAGATGTCGGGCGGCGAGTTGCAAAGAGTGGGGCTTGTCAGGGCAATTATCAACTCTCCCAAAGTAATTTTTGCAGACGAGCCGACGGGCGCGTTGAATTCGGCGAACTCCGTCGCAGTGCTTGATATTATGAACAAGTTGCACTTGGGTGGCAAAAGTATCTTAATGGTCACTCACGATATGCGTAGCGCGATAAGAGGCAACAGAATACTTTATCTCAAAGACGGAGTGATACTCAACGAGATAAATCTCGGCAATTACGACGCCTCGCAGGAAAAACAAAGACTTGACACGCTCAAGGCCTTTCTCGACGAAATGGGGTGGTAGTATGAAAAGCATTGTCAAATCTCATTTTCACAAAGGCAAGGTGGGTTTTATTATCACAGGCTTGTTTATCATTTTGTCGGTACTTATGATGATAATAGGTCTGTCGATATGTTTTGGCATAGATACGCTTTATCAAAAGGCGCGGAATATATCCAATTCTCCCGACTGCTGGATAAGCGTATTCGAATCACCGGGCGGAGAGTCGCAGATAAGAATTGAAGAGGTTCTAAAAAGCACGGAATACGTCGAAAATTACGACTTGCAGGAAATATATTATTTAGAGAAAGAAGACGGAGAAAACACGGACAAGCGTTTAGAGTTTTATACTCGAACCTATATAGGTAATATGTTTGTTTCCAATTGGGTTGCGCTCAATATAGACGACGAGAACAACGCCTTCAAGCCGCAACTTCGCGACACCGTGGAAAAAGAAGGCTATAAATTTTACGTTACCGGCAACTTTATTGCCACGACGATGTTTAGCGTAGGCGATAACGTGCGAACGACGATAAACGGCAAGACTTACAAAGGATATATCGCGGGTATATACGACGATATGACCAGGATATACAATACCGCTAATATTTATGTTAGCGGAGACTTGTTTGAAGAGATAGCAAAGCAGTCTGAGGACGACGGTAGGATCACGAGAGAATATAATTTCAATATCCGAGTAGACAGCAAAGACGAAGCCGAAAGCGCAAAACTCCAACTGCAACTGTGCAAAGAATTGGAAAGCGTAATAGTACAGTTAAATATTGAGAATATCACGCAAGATCCGACGTTGCCGTATATATACTGTAATTATGTAACGCGCGAAATATTTACTCAAGGCACCAAGTCATTTATTTTGCTTCTCGGCACTGCGCTCGTAGCCTTTTCGGTAATAGTAGCTATAATAGTGGCTATAGTAATCGGATTTTTGGTACGCTCAAGCGTATTTGACGAGGTGCGTAATCTCGGCGTATTGAAAGCGCTGGGCTATACGACGACGCAATTGCGACTCAGTTATCTTGCGATATACGGCGTAATATGCGGTATATGTATGCTCATAGGAGTTGCGCTCGGCATAGGTCTTATGCCTGCGTTTGTCAACGTTGTTACGGGAATGGCAAGGCTTGACTGCTCCAAGGCGATAAGCGTAAACGTCGGCGGAATTTTTGTGGCGGTAGCGTTCGTATTGGCGGTAGTCTCTTCCGTCGTATATCTGTCGACGGCAAAAGTAAAGAGCGTCACGCCGCTGTCGGCTATGCGAAACAACGTGCAGACACATTCTTTTAGACGCAATCGCGCTCCGCTTGACAAGTCAAAGATAAATATCAACGCGCACTTGGGCATCAAGAGCGTAGTGGGCGAAACTCACAGAAGCGTAATGGTCATTTCAATAGTGCTTATTATGTCATTGTTGTGCTCATTTGTCAGCGTAGTATTTTACAATCTCAAAGTCGATCAGACGGCAATCATAAATATGTCGGCAATGGAGAACGCAGATTATTACGTCAATTTTTCCAATGACGACAAATCCCCATATTTTGACGCTATTCATAATATAGACGGTTTTGAGGCAGAAGTGCTTTCTACGGGGGTGGGCTTGGAGATAGACGGCAAATACGGTCAAGGCAGGTTGTACGAAAACTTTGATCATATGCGCACTAAGATGGTCTACAAGGGAAGATATCCCAAGTATGCCAACGAGATACTGATTGATTACGCTTATGCTACGGAGAAGGGATACAAACTTGGCGACAGTGTGACTTTGCATATGGAGAGAGATACTGTCGTGAGCGACAAGAGTTGTGTGATTGTAGGGTATTTTCAGAATTTGCTGGATATGTGCAAAGTAATGGGATTTCTTGAGATTTTGGACGAACTGTACGACATACCTACTCTTGAAGAGTCCAAATACGTTCAGCATCTGATATATTTTGAAAAGGGCAAAGCTCCTAATTTGGACGAACTAAGAGAAATCTTAATGCAGGTAGACGGCGGTAAGGTTATGTTCAACGGTTTTCAGACGGGAGAAGATTATATCGGGAGAGCCTTTCTCAACACTGTGGAGACGGCGGCAGACGCAGTGATGAGCGTATTCTTCTCAATTACCGCAATAGTTATCGCATTGTTGCTCGTAATGCTTATCAAGCTTAAACTCTTGCGAGAAAGACGCAATTACGCCGTCTATAAGGCGTTGGGATATACGAGCGCAAATATAATGTGGCAGATAGCTACGTCAATGTTGATACTTGGTATTATCGGTAGCATTATAGGCTCTTTGGTAGGAGCGCTTACGACTTCGCCAATACTTTCGCTTTTCGGCAAGTATATAGGCGCGGGACACTTTGCATTTATCATACCTTGGGGATATACCGTCTGCGTGGTGCTGTTCATCTGCGCGCTAATTTGCGCAGTGTCCATGCTATGCGCAATACCCGTGCGCAAGATAAATCCTGCAAAGCATTTGCGAGAGAGAGGCTAAGAATTTATAAAATTGTTTAAAATTGGGTCTTTACATCTGTTATTTCTTATGCTACAATATCTATTATAAGGCAGAAAATTAAGAGGAAGAGTATGTTTAAGAAACTAGGTGCAAAGATTTCCGGCGCCGTCAAATCTGTTTTGGGCGCTATCAAAGGCTTTTTCACTCATTGGAACAGACCTGCCGAAGGCAGTTACGTTCCCTCCAAAGAAGTCGTGGCTTATTCCGTAGGCGGTATGGGCGTTCAATTTATGGCAGTCATCTGCAACAACGTAGTGTTGGCGTCGACTTGCTTGCTGTTGGGCTCTATCTACGGAATGAAACCTACGACTTTGGCAATATTAGGTTTTATCAACGCAGGCGTGACGATAGTCATGCAGCCGCTCAAGTCGTGGCTCATAGATAATACGCCCGGCAACAAGGGCAAGGCGCGACCTTGGCTTTTGTGGCTGTCGATACCCAGCGCAGTGCTGCTTACGGCGTTGGCGTATATGGACCCGGGATGGAATGAAGTCACGTTGGCGATAGTAGTCGGCTTGATTTTCATCATCATGAATTTCGTATATCAGTTCTATCTTGGACAGTATACGATGCTTGCCCAACTCATCAGCCCCAATTCGCAGGAAAGAGCAAATATAATTTCCATTTCTTCGCTCGTATATTCATTGGCGCCTACGATAACGGGAGCGCTTTTCCCTCAAATCGCCAAGTTGTTTGAACTCGAGCAGCTCGACCAGAATTTCTATCGTACGATTTTCCCGATATTCACAGTTTTGGGCGTATTGATGACGTTGATAGCTTATTTCGGCACTAAAGAAAGGGTAATCGTCCCCAAGAATTACGAGAAAAAAGTCAAATTCTGGGACGCTATGAAAAAGATCGTCCGCAACAAATATCTTTGGATATTGAATATCACGACTTGGTTCCAATTCGGAAGAGGCGCAGTAACGGGCGTCATTATGTGGATATACATCTATATTTTGCAAAACGCAGATTTGCAATCGGTGCTGTCGCTCGTCATGGGCACTGCGTCGGGCATAGGAATGTTTATGGCGCCGTTCCTTATTAAATTCTTCGGCAAACGTAACGTCGCGATCTTCAGCAATATGATTATGGCGGCTGCGTCGGCGCTTTTGATAATTTTCCCCAGCAACGTCGTGTTGTTGTTTGTCTCCACTTACATAGTATTCTGGGGCGCGGCAGTGCAGATTATTTCTCAACCTGCTATGAATGCCGACGCATTGGATTATCAGCAGTACGCCACGGGAGACAGATTCGAAGGTATGTCGGGTAATCTGGGAATGATAGGACAGATAATTGCGTTGGGTACAGGCTTTATTATTCCTGCAATATACGAAGTCAACGGACTTTTGGACGATTACGACATTCTTTACGACCCTGTGGTAAGAAATCCGCTTTTCCGTACGCTTGCGATAATTGCAACTATTTTCGGCGTGTTGTGCGCAGTTCCGTTCTTCTTCTGGGATCTTTCGGAAAAGAAACATAAGAAGATGATTGAAGAACTCAAAGAAAGAGCCGCCAGAGAAAACATACTCAACGGTTACGAACACGAGTCCGTACTTTCTTCGGGCGAAAACTTCGACGGCACGGATTCTTTGCAAGTCGAGGAAGCTTACCAAAAAGAGGGCGAGAGCGACGTTGTGGCAGACGCGGAGAACGCAGAAGTCACGACGGACGAGACTGCGTCTGAGCAAATCGATGATAAAGAGGTGTGATTATGAAGAAAAAGATTTTGATTACGGTTTTGGTAATTATTACGGTTTTGTCTATTACGTTTGCATTCACGGGCTGCAACGTTCAGTTGAACGATTCCGAGGCGTGGGAAACGTACGCAAATGCGCTTACGGAAAGCCAAAAATATTTGCAAGGCGAGGGCTATTACGTCAAATATCGTTATAAAGAAGGCGACGTCACTATCACCCAAAAGCTCAACGTGTCTTACGGCAATCAATATATCGACGGATGGGATGATTTTATCGTAGCCGACAAGGGCGTGGAAAAGGCGTCTAAAATAAAGACGGATTATTACAACACCTATTACGGTTATTCTTTGAAATCGGGAGTGAAAGCAAAGAAGGCGACTCAAGAAGATTATAAGTTGGGTTATATCGCCGACAAGACCTTCTACGAGGGTATGCAAGCCGACGAATTCTTCAACTTGAAAGCAGGCGATACTCTCTACGGCAAAGTTCTTACGGCTGACGAGGAAATCTATAGATATACTTTATCTTATGCTTTGGGTACGCTCGAGGGTATAGACAGCGGCAGCGCAAAAATTATTTCGGCAGTCAAAAACGGATCCGTGACCACTTTGCAAATCGTCGTTGAAGACGAGTCGCTCTATTACGGCAAATACAGCTCCGCAAGCAATTGTCTCATAGTGCAAATCACAGTGGGCAGAATCACGAAGATATCCAGCGCAGACGCAAACGAGCCTATCTTTTTTATCAACTACGTAGGTCCTAAGTTGTCTTTGCAAAGTTATGACAGCGATAAGCTTACGATAGCTTAAATCATATTTGATATTCAAGTTTGTTAAAAAACAGTCGAGGAATTCGGCTGTTTTTTGCGCTTTGCGTACAATCTCCTTTAAAAGTGTTTAAAAATCAAGATTGCTATTGAAAATACTTTTTTGATATGATATAATTTTTTAAAAGATTTATTAGAAAGAGGGAGTATGAAAGACATTATCATTATCGGCGGCGGCATAATAGGTTGCGCGGTTGCCAGAGAACTTTGTCGCTATCAAGCCAGCGTCAAGTTGTTGGAGAGAGGGGGCGACGTAAGTCTCGGCACGACAAAAGCCAACTCGGGCATCGTTCACGCCGGATTTGACGCAAAACCCAATACGATGAAAGCTAAGTTTAATTTGCTTGGCAACGCTATGTTTGACGATCTTGCCAAACAGCTTGATTTTCCTTTCAAACGCAACGGAGCGTTGGTACTTTGTTTTGACAAAGACGAGATGGACGGACTCAAAGACCTTTATGACAGAGGAGTCGCCAACGGCGTTGAGGGGCTTGAATTGTTGGACGGCGAAAAGGTAAGACAGCTTGAACCGCACATCAGCGAAAAGGTCGCAGGCGCATTATACGCCAAGACTTCGGGTATCGTCAGTCCTTACGAGATGTGCTTTGCGTACGCAGAGAACGCAGCAGTCAACGGTTGTGAATTTTTATTTAACAAAGAAGTATGCGATATATCCAAAGATAAAGATAAGTGGAGAGTAAAATCCAAGGACGGTTGCGAATATTTTGCCGACGTCGTGATCAACTGCGCAGGCGTTCACGCCGACGATATCAACAATATTGTATGCAAAGAAAAAATCAAGATCGTCGCAAGAAAGGGCGAGTATATGCTTTATGATAAATCTTGCGGAAGTTTGGCAAGCAGGACTATATTCCAAATGCCCACCAAGATGGGCAAGGGAATTTTGGTTGCGCCCACCACGCACGGCAATCTTATCACGGGACCGACTGCAAACGACGTGGATGACAAAGAGGGGTTGTTTACCACCTACGACGGACTCGGCGAGGTGTATACCAAGTCGCTCGTCAGCGTGCCATCTCTCAACAAAAGACTTGTTATCACTCAGTTCAGCGGTTTGAGAGCGCACAGCGAGAGCGGAGACTTCATTATAGGCGAGAGCTGTCAAAAGGGATTTTACAACGTCGCAGGTATCGAGTCTCCCGGTCTGACTTCCGCTCCCGCAATAGGAGTACACGTTGCGGAAGAAGTGGCGGATATACTTTCGCTCATCAAGAAAGATAGCTTTGAAGAAACTCGCAAGGGAATACCGCATTTTGCGACCATGACCGATGAGGAGCGAGAGGCTCTTATCAAAACCAATCCGCTTTACGGCAAAGTAATCTGCAAGTGCGAAGTCGTCACCGAAGGCGAGATAGTCGATTCTATAAATCGTCCTGTCGGAGCAAAGGACGTGGACGGAGTGAAATTGCGTACGCGCGCAGGAATGGGCAAATGCCAAAGCGGTTTTTGCATGGAAAAGGTAATGGAGATACTTGCGAGAGAGCGAGGTATCGCATTTGACGAAGTGCAGAAATGCGACGGCGGAAAGATAGTTTTCGGTAAAGCCAAGGGAGGCAAATAGGGGTACGTTATGATAAATAAGAATCTTGTAATTATAGGCGGCGGACCTGCGGGACTTGCGGCGGCAAAGAGCGCTTATGACGCAGGTGAGCGAGATATAGTGATTTTGGAAAGGCAGAGCGAACTAGGCGGTATTCTCAATCAGTGCATACACAACGGCTTTGGACTTCACACGTTCAAAGAGGAGTTGACGGGACCCGAGTACGCCGCAAGATATATCGTCGAGGTGCAAAAACGAGGTATCGAATGCAAGCTCGACACGACGGTTTTGTCGATAAGCAATAGCAAAGTCGTGACGGCAGTCAACGAGACCGACGGACTTATCAAATATCAGGCAAAAGCCGTGATAGTGGCTTGCGGTTGCAGAGAGCGTCCGAGGGGCGGTATCAACGTAGCAGGCAGTAGGTGCGCGGGAATATTCTCCGCAGGCACGGCGCAAAAACTCATCAATATCGACGGATATATGCCCGGCAAAGAGGTTGTAATACTCGGTAGCGGCGACATAGGTCTTATTATGGCAAGGCGTATGACTTTCGAGGGCGCAAAAGTCAAGGCGGTGGTAGAGCTCATGCCGTATTCGTCGGGACTCAACAGAAATATAGTTCAGTGCCTCAAGGACTTTGATATACCGCTTTTGTTCTCGCATACGGTTGTCGATATCAAGGGCGAGGGCAGAGTAAGCGGAGTTGTAATTGCGCAGGTGGACGAAAGACTCAATCCGATTATGTCGACGGCGCAGGAGATAAAGTGCGACACTTTGTTGTTGAGCATAGGACTCGTGCCTGAAAAAGAACTTGCCGAAAAGGCAGGCGTCAAGGTTTCGCCCGTCACGGGCGGAGCGGTCGTCGACGAAAGTATGATGACTTCGGTCGAGGGTATCTTTGAGTGCGGCAACGTACTTCATGTGCACGATCTCGTGGACTTCGTCAGCAAAGAGAGCGAGGACGCAGGCGCAAGCGCCGCAAGATATATCAGAGAGGGGATAAGACCCGACGGCAAAGTAAGCATAGAGGGCGCAGACGGCGTGAGATACGTCGTGCCGCATTATTTGTCAAAGAGCGCCAACCTTGACAAATTGCAACTCAAGATGCGTGTGGCAAACGTATTCAAGAACAAGCGTCTCGTCGCCGAGATAGACGGCGAAGAGGTGTTGTCTAAGAAAAAGCAAATCGTCACTCCCGGCGAAATGGAGTCAATCGTTTTGACGGGCGAACAAATCAAAAGAATACAAAGGGGCGATAAACTGACTTTGCGTCTCAAAGACTGATATTAAGAGAGGAAAATATATGAAAGAAATGATATGTATTTGCTGTCCGATGGGATGTCATCTGCAAGTCGACGACAGCGACAGAAATAATATAACCGTCACGGGCAATACTTGTCCGAGGGGCGCAAAATACGCAAAAGACGAGGTCACTTGCCCAAAGCGAGTGGTCACTTCGGTCGTCAACGTGACGGGCGGAGAGATCAATATGGTCAGCGTCAAGACTAGCGACGCAATACCCAAAGATAAGATGTTCGACGCATTGAAACTTTTGGACGGTATTTCCGTACCTGCGCCCGTGGAGATAGGACAGGTCATCGTCAAAGATATTTTGGGATCGGGAGCAGACTTTGTCGCTACTAAGTCGGTGGGTAAAAAAAAATCTAAAAAATACGTAGTTTCGTTGGATCAAGGCACGACTTCTTCAAGGGCGATAGTCTTTGACGATAAGGGCAAGATAGTCGGCGTTGCGCAAAAGGAGTTCAAGCAGATATATCCTTATGCGGGCTGGGTAGAGCACGATCCCGAAGATATTTGGAGCAGTCAGCTCGAAGTCTTCAAGCAGGCGATCAGCAAGAGCGGAGTGTCGTTGAGCGACGTCGCCGCCATTGGTATCACTAATCAAAGAGAGACTGCCATAGTGTGGGACAAGTCGACAGGCAAACCCGTCTACAACGCAATCGTTTGGCAGTGCAGACGCACGGCGGAATATTGCGACGAGCTCAAGGCAAAAGGTCTTGACGAACTGATATATTCCAAGACGGGCTTGACAGTCGACGCATATTTCTCGGCGACAAAACTCAAGTGGATACTCGACAACGTCAAGGGCGCAAGGCAAAAGGCGGAAAAAGGGCAATTGCTTTTCGGCACGGTGGATACTTATCTTATGTGGAAGCTTTCGGGCGGAAAGATTCACTCCACCGATTATACCAATGCGTCGAGAACCATGATGTTCAATATCAAGACGCTTGAATGGGACGAGGAGTTGCTTGAACTCTTTGGAATCCCTAAGAGCGTTTTGCCAAAGGTATATCCGTCGTCGTATAACTACGGAGTTTGCGACAAAACCGTTGCGGGAGCGGAGATACCAATTTGCGGTGTTGCGGGCGATCAGCAATCTGCGCTATTCGGACATCTTTGCGTGCAGGAAGGCTCCGTTAAGAATACTTACGGCACGGGTTGTTTTACATTGATGAATACGGGCGACGAATTCGTCGTGTCCAAGAGAGGACTTATCACGACGCTGGCGGCGAGTATGCAGGACGGCAGACCGCAATATGTGCTTGAGGGCAGCGTATTCGTGGGCGGGGCGGTATTGCAGTGGCTTCGCGACGAACTGCGGCTTATTTCTTCGGCAAGAGAAGCAGATGAATTGTCGGCTACTGTCGAAGACACCAACGGAGTGTATATCGTCCCTGCGTTCGTGGGCTTGGGCGCTCCGCATTGGGACGCCAATGCAAGAGGCACAGTAGTGGGGCTTACCAGAGGCGCTAAGAAAGAGCATTTCGTACGCGCGGCATTGGAGTCTATCGCATATCAGGTATTTGACGTTGTGCACGCAATGGAGAGCGATATCGACAAAAAGATTACTTCGCTTGCGGTAGACGGCGGAGCAAGCGTATCGGATATTCTTATGAAATTCCAAGCCGATTTGTTGCAGGCCGACGTAGTCCGTCCCGCGGTCGTCGAGACTACGGCTTTGGGTGTATGCTATCTCGCAGGACTTTGCGTGGGAGTATGGAAAGATATAGACGAGCTCAAGACGCAAATCGGCAAAGGCAAAAAGTTTGAACCCACAATGGACGAGAAGCGTCGTTACGATCTTATCCTCGGCTGGGAAGGCGCAGTAGCGCGCACTAAATATGAGTAGTTTGGCGAGAAGTGAGGCGGCGTAAGTTTACACGGCAATAATGCTTACTCTACGTCTTCAAACTCACTTGACGTACAGCAAGTACGCCTGCATTCGTTTTCATCGTATAGAAAACATTCTTACACGTGAAAAACTTACGCCGCTCCCTTCTCACCAAACGAGGGGAGCGCTTTTAATTTATGTCATTTCGAGCGTAGTCGAGAAATCTAATCCTATTATTTTGTCATTGACGCTCGCACGAGACGCACCTGCTTGCTCGCTATGCCGTCGCTTCGCTCCTTACGACCGAAACGCAGGGGAGCGGAGAAATCTTATTCCTTTTGACAAAGTAATAATTTCTTAAAAATTTATAAAAAGCATATAAACGGGTATAAAAAGTTGACATTTTTTTATTGATATATTAAAATATGGTCGTTAAAAAATACGCAAAGTATTAAATAAAAATATTTTAGGTGGATGAGATATGACGAAGAAATGGCTTTATGGAAGAAACGTAGTTCTTACGGGTTGTTCTACGGGAATGGGCAAAGAAGTGCTTATGATTTTGGTCAAGAAGTACGGTTGCAACGTTATGGGCGTGGCAAGAAACAAGGCAAAACTCGACGAGTTGAAAGCAGAGCTTGGAGACAAGTTCTCATACCGCAGATTTAACATATCAGATTTGCAGGCTTGGAAAGACTTTGCCGCAGAGCTTGAGAATATGGGATTTATGACGGACATCCTCATCAACAACGCAGGTATGATTCAGCCGTTCGGTCAATACAACGACTTGACGGACGATCAAATCAAAAAGGTCGTTGACACCAATCTTATGAGCGTAGTTTACGGCTGCAAGGCAATGTTGCCGACTATCAAGAAGTCAAAGTACGGATATATTTGCAACGTAGCAAGCGCATCTGCGATCTTGCCGGTGGGCGGAGAAAGCATTTACTCGGCGACTAAAGGCGGCGTTTGGGCATTGACCGAATGTTTGGCTCAAGAGTTGAGAGGCTTTGGCATAGGCGTATCTTGCGTAATGCCCGGTCCTGTCAAGACGGATATATACAAGGCAAGAGAAGGCGAGGGTGGTCCCAAGGCAGATTCTTTGGTCGAGAGCATAGGTATCAAGGCAAGCACGGCCGGCAAGAAGATCGTCAAGGCAATCCGCAAAGGCAAAGTCAGAGTCGTTACCGACGCAGTCGCAGGACTTATGGACTTCGGCATGAGAGTATGCCCGTCGTTTACTTGCAAGGCTACGGGAAGTCTTATCAAGAAATTTTCGCCGAAGATTGCATCTTTCAAGCCGATCTACGCAGAGCAGATTGAAAACAAGCAAGCTATCAAGCAAATGAAGAAAGAGCGCAAAAAGAGTGTCTACAAAAAGCTCGAGCAAGTTCCGCAAGGCGCTTTCAAAGACGACGATTTGACGAATATTTAATAATCTTAATAAATTAGTTAAAATTATTTGACACACCCCAAGTCATGTGCTAAAATGTAAAAGCACCTACTATGGGGTGTAATTTTTTTGGAGGTGTTGTTCATGACAACAAGAATTACCTTGGCTTGTACGGAATGTAAGCAACGCAATTACGACACATATAAAAATAAGAAGAATACTCCGGATAGATTGGAGATAAAGAAGTATTGCAAGTTCTGTAAGAAGACAACTCTGCATAAAGAGACCAAATAATAAGGGGAGACTTTTATGGCAAAGAAGAATAAGAATCAAATGATTGCCTCTGAAGAGTTGGTGTCCAACGCTCCGCTCAAAGACGCAGATTTGAGTTCCAAAAACGTCTCATCTCAAAAGGTAAAAGACGGTAAGGGGCAAAAAAATAAAAAGGATAAAAAGCAAAGCGCAGGCGCAAGAATTAGAAAGGCTTTTAAGGAGATGTTTTCCGAGCTCAAAAAGGTCAATTGGCCCACGGCAAAGAAGACGGCTTCGGCATTCGGTATCGTTATCGTAGTGGTGCTTTTCTTCCTTGTTATTATATCCGCATTTGATTACGGAATAATGCAGCTCATCAAACTTTTGATGGACGCTTCTGTGGGTAGCTGATAGGAGGACGATATGGAAGATATGGAAAACATCAACGGCGTTGAACCCAAGTGGTATATACTTCAGACTCAGTTTGGATATGAATCAATCGCCGAATCGTCGCTCAAACAGCTCGTAGAACTCAACAATTTGCAAGAATATATTCTCGACATCGTCGTACCCGAAGAGGAAGAGACTGTCGAGCGCAACGGAAAGCTCAAACTCGTCAAGCACAAAAAATATCCCAACTACGTGTTTATCAAAATGGTATACACTAAGCAGATTTGGTATATGGTGCGCAATACGAGAGGTATCAAAGATTTTTGTAGCGGATACGACGGCAAGCCGTTGCCGATGAGCGACGAAGAAGTCAAGAGAGCTCAGCTTGAGAAAGTGACTATCGAGGATCTTGACATACACGTTGGCGACACGATCAAGATCATGAGCGGTCCGCTCAAAGACTTTATCGGCGAGATCAAAGACATCAAGGCTGATATAGAGAAAGTCAAAGTATCGGTAATGATGTTTGGCAGAGAGACCACGGTCGAACTCGATTTTGCTCAAATCGAAAAACTTTAATTTATCAACAACAGTCGCTCAATGCGGCTTGGGAGAGGCGTAAAATCTTTTAATGCGACCTCGTTAATACCACGATTGCTAGGAGGAATAACACTATGGCAAAGAAAGTAAAGGCAGTTGTAAAACTTCAACTTCCTGCCGGCAAGGCAACTCCGGGACCACCTGTAGGTTCCACGCTCGGTCCTCACGGAATCAATATTCCGGGATTCACCAAAGAGTTCAACGAAAAGACGAGAGGTCAAGAAGGACTTATCCTTCCTGTCGTAATGACGATTTACGAAGACCGTTCGTTCACGTTTATTCTCAAGACTCCACCGGCTGCGGTTCTTATCAAGAAAGCGTGCGGTTTGCAAAGCGGTAGCGCTAAGCCCAACAAGGACAAGGTAGCAAAACTTACGCAAGCGCAACTTGAAGAAATTGCAAAGACCAAGATGCCCGACATCACCGCAGGCAGTTTGGAAGCGGCAAAAAAGACCATCGCAGGCACGGCTCGTTCAATGGGCGTACTTGTAGAGGAATAATGGAGGCTTGATATGAAACAGAGTAAGAGATTTATTGAAGCGCAAAAACTTGTAGATTCAAGCAAGGCGTACGAGCCTCAAGAGGCTATGCAGTTGGTTATCAATACCGCTACCGCAAAGTTTGACGAATCCATCGAACTTCACGTAAGATTGGGCGTTGACTCAAGACACGCAGACCAACAGGTCAGAGGCGTAGTAGTTCTCCCTCACGGTACGGGCAAAACTCAAAGAGTTTTGGTCATCGCAAAGGGCGCAAAGGCTGATGAGGCTTTGGCAGCGGGAGCAGACTACGTAGGCGGCGAAGAATACATCAACAAGATCAAGAACGAGAATTGGTTTGACTTTGACGTGTGCGTCACCACTCCCGAAATGATGGGATTGGTAGGTAGAATCGGTAAGATCTTGGGACCTAAGGGCTTGATGCCTAATCCTAAGTCGGGTACCGTAACTATGGACGTGACCAAGGCCGTCAAAGAAATCAAAGCAGGTAAGGTCGAGTACAGACTTGACAAGACCAATATCATTCACGTTGCTATCGGCAAGAAGTCTTTCGGCGCAGAAAAACTCGTCGACAACTACAACACGATTTTCGACGCTATCGTCAAGGCTAAGCCGGCTGCCGCAAAGGGACAATACATCAAGAGCGCGACTGTCTCCAGTACAATGGGACCGGGACTTAAACTCGCAGTCAAGATGTAATTGATATCCGCTTGCGGAAAAATTGCAAATATGCTCAAAATCGTTTGACAAATATTTGCAAAGCAATTATTATATAAAAGCAAAATATCTTGCCAAAGACAGCAAGCGCGAGCAATCGCTTAATTTCTTGCCGAGGTAGGGACTAACTTACAAGAGTTTTTCACCCTCTGTGTCTTTGGCATAGAGGGTAATTTTATAGGAGGTAAACAATGTCAGAACACAAATCAGCGGCAAGAATTGAGAAAGAACAACACGTTGAAGAAATCAAGTCTTTTATCCAAAACTGCAAAGGCATGGTCGTTGTTGAGTATCAAGGCATTTCTGTTGCGGACGACACTCAACTCAGAGCAAAGTTCAGAGCAGAAAACGTGCAATACAAAGTGCTCAAGAACAGACTCGTACTTCGCGCTTTGCAAGAACTCGGCATCGAAGGCTTTGATCATCATCTCGAAGGCGCATCGGCTTTTGCATTCGCAAACGGCGACGCTCTCGCAGCTGCAAAGATAGTAGTAGAACAAGGCAAGACTATCAAGGCTTTGAAGGCAAAGTGCGGTCTTATGGACGGCGCGTATATCGACGAAAGCGTTGTTACAAAACTTGCGTCTATTCCGTCAAAGGAAGTACTTCTCGCTCAACTTCTCGGTATGCTCCAAAGTCCTATCAGCGGATTTGCAAGAGCTATTCAACAAGTTGCAGAGAAGCAAGAGGCTCAAGCTTAATTTGGGCAATCTAAATCAAAACATCGCCGTGTGACGGCAAAAACAAAATAGAATTTTATTGGAGGAATATAAAAATGGCAGATATTGCTAAAATGATTGAAGAAATCAAAGGTATGACAGTACTTGAGCTTAACGATTTGGTTAAGGCTATTGAGACAGAATTTGGAGTAAGCGCAGCAGCTATGGCAGTTGCAGCTCCTGCAGCAGGCGGCGCAGCAGCTCCCGCAGCAGAAGAGAAGACGGAGTTTGACGTAATCTTGAAGGCTGCCGGTCCTAACAAGATGGCTGTTATCAAGCTCGTTAAGGACTTGACAGGCGCAGGTCTTAAGGACGCTAAAGATATGGTTGACAATGCTCCTAAGGCTCTCAAAGAGGGTATCTCCAAAGAGGCAGCTGACGAAATCGTCGCTAAACTCAAGGAAGCAGGCGCAGAAGTCGAAGTTAAGTAATTATTTAGTTTGGCTCAACAGCATTAATTCAAGCCGTCGTACAGCAAGTACGACGGCTTTCTTTAAACTCTATCTTGACAAAAAATCCGCTATTTTACTCTTTGCCTATCTCTCTTCTCGCCAAACGTAAGGCTCGAAGTTACGCCTTGAACGAGTCATTCTGAGCGTAGTGAAACGAAGTCGTAAGGAGCGTAGCGACGGTATAGCGAGCAAGCAAGTGCGTCTCGTGCGAGCGTCAGAATCTAATGCTATAATAAATCCGTTAAAACAATGACACGCAACATCACTTGAGTGTCATTCATTTTATTCATTTAAAATTCTATTTTAACGTCAATTTTACCCCATTCCAAAAAAAGTATACTTTTACTGACTGCCTGCGAAAAGGCATATTTTTACGATTACATTATACTTCACGAACGTTAATTTTGCAATATCTTTGGGTCAGTAAAAGTATACCTTTTTTGGAATTTTCGTACGCAAAACAGAGTTTGTAATATATTAAAAAATATACAAATTCTGGTATAGAAGAAGCTTGTGTATAGAAAATTCTATAACTACTGCGAAATGGGCAATAGACAAGTATAATTCACAGTGAGAGAGTGTCAGATTTAGACTCTTCGACTTCGTTACACTACGCTCAGAGTGACGCATTGGATGTGCAACATTCACTTTAAACGAGTCATATTGAGCGGAACGCAGTGGAGTCGAAATATCTTAAATAAATGGTACTTAAGAGAGGAAGAACAATGTATTTTAGCAAACAAAAAAGAATAACCGCAA
>CAMWVR010000019.1 GCA_947177795.1 uncultured Clostridia bacterium
CCCCCCCCCCCCCCCCCCCCCCCCCCCCCCCCCCCCCCCCCCCCCCCAATATAATAAATCTTTTTTGGAGGTGTATTTATGAAAAAAAGACATTTTTGGGCAGCAATTACCATAATGGTTTTGGCAATCGTTATGGCAGTGTCTTTCGTAGCTTGCAACGGCGATAAAAATCCGGCAAACATGAAAGGCGAAGAGGTAACCGCCGAGCAGTGGGTAAAAGCGTTTGATTACAGTGATGTAAAAAATGCTACGATTAATCAGGTAACGACCGGAACAGAAGACGGTAATGAATTTACGATAACCGCGGTTACGGAGTATGACGGCGACAAGATTCATACGAAGAAAACTACGGAATATATCGACGAGGAAGACGGTTTGCAAAAAGAGGTGGATGAATCTTACGTAGCAAAAGAGGGAGATAAGGTATATCGATATAGCTACGATGAAGAAGAAAAGACATGGTCTCGCGAAGAGCTTAGTTACAATGTTGATTTGAGTATTGGTAACTTTGACCAACTTTCTAATAATTTCTCCAAATTCACCTATGATAAAGACAAGAATGGTTATGTAGGTAACTTAGAAGGATACAATGTATTGATCAAAATTATAGGCGGAAAATTCGTGTATGCAGAACAGACCATTACAAATAGCGACGACGGTATGACGACTAAATTTACTTTGACGATTTCCGGCGTGGGTAGCACGAGCATATCGTTGCCTACAGTCGCAGAAGATAATAACAACTGATAATTAATCAGTAAAGAAAAAGACCTGCATTTGCAGGTCTTTTTGATTTATCAATGATGAACTAAAAGCTTAGATTAAATTCTATTTTTGTTGCCCCATTCGCCCATTCTGTCAAGAATGGGCATTAACGACTTTCCTATATTCGACCTTTGGCCTTTTTGTAAGTATCTAACATAAATGTGCGTACTTGACATAATTATAATATCATTATAAAATTTATGTTGTCAAGGCGTTGCCAAAGCCTATAACCAAAATTCAAATATAATTAAAAAATAAGGAGTATAAAAAATGTTGAAAGATTTAGGAGTAAAACCTTATACTTTTCCTATGCCAGTGCTTATGATTTCAACCTATAACGAAGACGAAACGGTTGACGTTATGAATATGGCTTGGGGCGGAGTTTGCGCTGAAAATATGGTTGCGCTTAATATTGACGAAGATCACAAGACTTCCGAAAATATCAAACGAACAGGGGCGTTCACATTGAGCATTGCCGATATAGATCATATCGAGCAGGCTGACTTTTTTGGCATTGCAACGGGCAATAAAATGAAAGATAAGTTTGAGCGTTCAGGACTGCATGCAATAAAGAGCTCAAGGATAAACGCACCGATAGTGCAAGAATTTCCTTTGACGCTTGAATGTAAGGTCGTTGAATGTCAGAATACCGTTTACGGTTTTAGGGTGCTTGGAGAAATACTTAACGTACTTGCAGATGAAAAAGTGCTTGACGAAAAAGGAAAGGTCAATCCTGTAAAACTAAATGCGTTTGTATTCGACCAATTTCAAAGCGGCTATTATGCGATAGGAGAAAAAGTAGGTCAGGCTTGGAAGACAGGCGCAAAATTAATGAAGAAGTAATTGCATTAAAAAAACAAAAATCCCGCTCTTCGCACCCTAAAGCAAAAGACCTGCAAATGCAGGTCTTTGTAAATTGGTGCCGAAGTCGGGACTAGTTTCAGACAAGCACACGCCACAGTGCCAAACATTTATTTTGGAAGATAATTGTTTGATTTTTTATTGAAAATATGTTATATTAGCGTTGCTACGCATCTTAATATTACACAGTTAGGGTATACTACGGTAAAATGTGTAGCAACATTGAGAGATGCATTTTCGGCGTGTTTCTCAATGAAACACGCTTTTTTATTTGGAGTACTATGGAAAAAGAAATTCAATTAAAGGGCGGTCGCTCAACTAACGGCGTCGTTAAATCAGATAACGTGGTTTTTCGTCCGCACAAAAATGAAAGTGATTTTGCAAATAAATTTTTGAAGTATCTTGAAAATCAAAATTTCCCCTATTCGCAAAAATATTTGGGTAGAGACGAAAAAGGTCGAGATAAATTTTTATATATAGATGGTTATGTGCCAAATGAAATCGGGGATACAACTATTGAGCAATTATGCCGTTTTATGCAAATAGTAAAGAAACTCCACGATTTATCGCTTGGCTTTACAAATAACGAAAAAGTAATTTGCCATAACGATTTATCCCCGTGCAATACCGTATTTGTAAACGATATTCCCCGTGCAATTATTGATTGGGATAGTTGTGCGGTTGGCGAACGTTGGGAAGACATTACATATATTTTATGGTTATGGATAAATATTGGCAGTTTGAACCGCAATAAAATAGATATAATAGGACAAATGAAAACGGCGTTATTTTCTTATGGAGTCAATACAGAAGTTACGGAAAACTTTGCCGATAAATTGATGTGGCGTATGGATAAAGTCATTTCACAAATGTCAAAAGATAATTATCAGTATAACCGAACAAAAGACTGGGTTGAGTTCTCCAAACTTTGGGTTAGAGAAAACCGAGAAATAATTACTAAGGAGATAGGGTAGTGAAAATAATATGCGCGTTGAAATCGGTCAATTATAGACTTTGGCTTGCAATACTTGCGACAATGCTGTTGCCTACTGTGTATCAAACCATAAGAATATTTTTTCTCGGAGATATGCCAAGCGATAGCGGTATAAATATTGCAAGTCAATTACAATGGGTAAACCTATTTTATGAAGTAATTCAGGAAGCGTTAATTTTACCGCTGTTTTTCTTGCTTGGCAAATCACTTGATGATAAAAAAGAGTTCTCAAATAAAGTGCGTACCGGACTCGTTGTTACAGGTGGGATATATTTGGCTGTTTCTATTATTATCATTGCTTGCGCTCGTCCACTTATCGTTTTTATGCAACAGGATACGGCAATCATTGAGCAAATGGTTACTTACGTTAGACTTGAAACGATAGCCGCATTATTTTCTACGCTGTGGCGTTTTATGTCGGTAGTACTTGTAACGCTGAAAAGAGATAATTATATGTACATACTTCTCGGCGTGCAAATGGTTCTATCAGTTCTTTTAGATACTTTTTTAGTAAGTAGTATATCAATTTCGGCAAAATTAGGAGTAAACGGAATAGCAATAACAAATATTATAGTAAATTTGATAATTTTCGTCGTTTCAATAGTGCTTTTATATCGTGAAAGAATTAAATTGTTCACAAAAGAAAAATGGAGTTTTTCTTGGCTAAAAGACTGGTTTAAGGTGGGAAAATTTTCCGGAATTGAATCGCTGCTTCGCAACTTCGTATTTATGATGATGGTTGTACGTATGGTCAATATTGTAGCAGAACAAGGGAATTATTGGATAGCGAACAGTTTTATTTGGAATTGGCTTTTAATTCCAAGCCTTGCGCTTGCCGATTTGGTTAAAAAAGAAATCGGAGAAAACAAAGAAAATATACGTGCAAAAACTTTTGGATATATTGTATTGACAAGTATTTTTGCCGCATTATGGCTTTTAAGTATTCCGTTATGGAAACCGTTTTTACAATATGTCATGAATGTTGCGGAATACGAAACAGTATTTAGAATAGTACTTATTGAAACAGGCTTTTATATAACTTTTTTGTTCAATAGTTGTATCTGCGACAGTACGTTTTACGGATTAGGTAAAACGAATTATATGCTAATTCAGTCATTATGTATAGACGGATTATATTACGGAATAATGTTTATTCTATATTTAACCGGTGTGTTTGTTCCTACTCTTTTAGGTATTGCGCTTATGTTTGGTATAGGTATGACGCTTGATTTTATTCCTACGCTTGTATTGTATATTGTGCTTTTGAAGAAAGAAAATATCAAATTAGATTTCAACTTATTGCAAAATAGTAATTGCGATAAAAGCAATATTACGCAATGATTTTCAACACGAAATATTTTTCGCAATGGTTCGGCTTGTTTAATGTAAAAAATAACGTAAGTTAAACACCGTTCAACTTACGTTATAATTGTCTATGATGAATAAAAAGGATTTTTTTAGGTGATACCAGAAGTCGGGACTTGAACCCCACTAGCATAGTTGAAGGCAGGACTTGAACTTAAATTTGGCAATAGTGTAATTCTTTAATACTACCGTTAATGCGCTTTGTCAAATAATATATTTGAAAAATCGTATTAAGATTTGCAATAAAATGTACTTTGTGATATAATAAAATACTACAAAGATAGGATATTATGGTAGCAATAATAAGATGATAAATACGATTGATTTATTTGCAGGGTGTGGTGGTTTATCCAAAGGGTTTCTCGATGCGGGATATAATGTTTTATTGGGCGTAGATAATAACGACGCTGCTTTGCAAACATTTACGTTTAACCATCATGGAGCAAAAGCTTTAAATGCTGATTTATCCAATGATGCTACGTTTGAAACTATTGAAAAGTTAGTTCATAATCGT
The DNA here is from genome assembly GCA_947177795.1 of uncultured Clostridia bacterium. GTDB lineage: Bacteria > Bacillota > Clostridia > Christensenellales > UBA3700 > RACS-045. Next base: position 4,500 of record CAMWVR010000019.1, read on the forward strand.
TCCATCGATATGATTATTGCAGGACCACCTTGTCAAGGATTTTCTTTGACCGGCCCACGTAATTTTGACGACCCTAGAAATAAATTGTATTTAGCCGTGTTCGAAGCTGTAAGGCGATTTAATCCTAAAGCATTTGTTATTGAAAATGTAACTGGAATGGCAACACTATATAACGGGCAGATTAAGAAAGAAATAATAAGACGATTTACAGAATTAGGATACAATGTCATTTCTGCCATTCTTTGTGCAGCAGATTATGGAGTACCGCAGATTAGAAAAAGATTAATATTTGTAGGACTGCGTAAGGAATTTGGAGAATTTAAGTTTCCTAAACCTTTATTTACTTCAAAAAACTATATTACTTGCGCAGAGGCAATAAGCGACTTACCATCAAGAGAGAACGAATTAGGAATAGAACAAGATGTTTACGTTGGTGCTCCTCAAACTGAGTATCAAAGAAAAATGCGTGGGACCAACGATGTATTATATAATCATGTTGCAACTTCGCATTCTCAATTGGTTAAAGATACAATAGCGCTAGTTCCCGAAGGAGGAAATTACAAGAATTTACCGCCTGGCGTTGGTGAAAGTCGAAGGTTTCATGAGGCGTGGACCAGATATAATGGCAGCAAACCTTCCAAAACGATCGATACTGGTCATCGAAATCATTTTCATTATAAGTACAATAGAGTACCGACAATTAGAGAGAATGCCAGATTACAGTCATTTCCTGATGATTTTGTATTCCTTGGTACTAAAACTCAACAAAATAGACAAGTAGGGAATGCAGTTCCGCCATTATTGGGTTATCATCTAGGCATAGAGATAAAGAAATACATCTTGCAAAAGGATTAATATGAAAATAAATACAATAGATTTGTTCGCTGGCTGTGGTGGCTTATGTGAAGGCTTTGAGCAGTCAGGTAACTACAATATATTAGCTTGCGTAGAATGGGAAAAGGCTCCTTGTAATAATTTAAAAAAACATTTAGCTGAAAAATGGGGCTATCACAATGCGGATGAGATTGTATTGCGATTTGACATTCAAAGGACATCGGAACTTTTTGATGGGTGGAATGATGGTGCATATGGGGTTTCGCAAGGACTAAATGCGATTTTACAAGGGAAGATTATTGATATGATTATTGGTGGGCCTCCTTGCCAAGCTTATTCTATTGCAGGACGAATTCGTGATAAAAACGGAATGCGTGACGATTACCGCAACTTTCTGTTTGAGAGCTACATTCGAGTAGTAAAACAATACAAACCGAAGGCATTTATTTTTGAGAATGTCCCAGGCATATTAAGTGCTACCCCCATGGGGACACCTATAATCGAAACAATTAAAAAGTCTTTTTATGATGCAGGGTACACAATCCTAGGGGACTTAGGGAAGGCAGTCATTGATTTGACTGAATATGGTGTTCCACAAAAACGGAATCGCATTATTATATTAGGATTAAGTAATGATGTTTATGGGGAAAACGTAGAAATACTTCTTCAGAAATTTTACAATAAAATTTTGCCAACCTATAAGGAACAAGTGATGCGAACGGTTCGTGATGCAATTGGCGATTTACCAAAGTTGTACCCAACTAAAAAGTCTCAAGATAATGGTCGGAAAAGATATTCCCACACAGTGGCAATAACAAACATTCCAAATCATGAACCTAGATGGCACAGTGAACGTGACCAAAAAATATTCAAGTTACTTGCGTCCGACATAGAAAATGGAGTTTACAAATACACTTCTACAACGGCACTAAAGCAACTATATACGGATATCACGGGTAAAAAGTCAAATGTCCACAAATATTATGTGCTACGTTGGGATGAACCAAGCAACTTAATTCCTGCTCATTTATATAAAGATGGATTAAGACATATTCATCCTGATAGTGAACAAGCGCGTAGTATTACTGTAAGGGAAGCAGCTCGGTTACAAGGATTCCCAGACGACTATGAATTTATTGGAACGCAAGCGGATGCATATAAAATGATCGGAAATGCAGTACCACCCATTTTTTCAAAGAAATTAGCGTGTGCTGTCAAAGACTTGCTGTTTACGGAGGAATAACTATGTTATTTTATCAAAATTTAGACAAAATTGTTTTTAATAGGAACCGATTATTTAAATGCGATGAACTTATAGTACTATCAGGTTATGTCGGTCCCACGCCTGTTCGTCAATTATCCGAACTTCCAATCAAATCAACTGTTATTTATGGCATGTATGGTTGTGACGGTATTCAGCAAAGTTTACATAGTGCATTGGTCGCAGAAAATGAAGTCTTAAAGAATGTTGATATTCTATATTCAACGATTCCAGTACATTCTAAATGCTATATTTGGCGTAACAAAGGGGAGGTGGTTCATGCTCTTATCGGTTCTGCCAATTTTTCAACGAATGGTTTAACAACACCATTTAAAGAAGTTTTGGCTGAAACATCTATTGATACATTTGATCCGCTTAATGATTATTTAAGAAAGGTGATCAACGAGACTATACCTTGCACTGAAGCCGTTGTAAAGAGTAATAAGCGTTCATTTCGTTTTGGTGAATCTGTTGCAGGGGGGTTAGAGCAGGAGTATGACAAGGATGTTTGTGCTATGCCTTTGTATATTATAGAAAAAGGAGAGCCGATAGTTCCACGACAAAGTGGAATCAATTGGGGTATGGCAAAATTAAGTGGTTCACATGTAAATATTAATGATGCATATATCCGTATTGGTGCTGATTTACTAGAAAAATATCCAACAATGTTCCCCAAAAAGCAAGTTTGCCCTTCTGATTCAAGTTCTGTCGCACGCATTGGGCATCGGCACAATGATAATATAGAAATTCTTTGGGATGATGGGGCGACTATGACTGGTTTATTAGAAGGTTCAATTCCTAAAGTCGTTGATGGGCAAAAAGCAAACTATCCAAAACAAATATCTACAACGCCAAAGAAGTCAGAACTAGGGAAATACCTTCGATCAAGAATGGGTATCTCCGAAGGGAAAGCAATTAGCTACGCAGATTTGGTGGCTTATGGTAGAACCACGATTGATGTATCGCTTCAGGGCGATGGGATTTATTATTTTGACTTTTCTGTGGATAAAAATAAGAGTTTATAAGTATCTTCATCATTAAATGGATTGAGAATAATGATAAGTGATATGTTTGCAAAATATATGGATAATAAATTGAGAGAATATGAACAAAAAGGATTTTGTTCTTCAAAGTGGTTAAAATATAAAAAACACACGCTTTCGGAGTTAAAACTCGATAGGCTCCTTTTGCGTGTGCTTGGGTGGTGCCGAAGGCGGGACTTGAACCCGCACGATGTCGCCATCACCGGATTTTGAGTCCGGCGCGTCTGCCAATTCCACCACTTCGGCATATATGGGTGGGCAAGTAGCCGATCGGGCAAAACCTTGCCGATTGCGCTATTGCTTTATTATATTAGCATAATATTTTTGCATTTGCAATCAAAAAAATAAAAAAATAATGCGAATTATTTAAAAAAGTATAGATTTATCAAAAAAGTTATAGTACAATATATTTATTAAAGAGCGTCAGTTCAAGAAAGAAATAAGATAAGGAGGGGAAGGTATGAATATTTGGCACGACATAAGCAAGGACAGGATTGCCAGCGAGGATTTTATAGCGTGTATAGAGATCCCGAAGGGCTGCAAAAACAAGTATGAAGTCGACAAGCAGACGGGTATGCTTATTTTGGACAGAATACTTTATACTGCGACGCACTATCCTGCAAATTACGGATTTATTCCGCGCACTTACGCTGACGACGGAGACCCTTTAGACGTGCTTGTAATATGCAGTGAGGAGATAGCTCCGCTTGCGCTCGTCAAGTGTTATCCGATCGGTCAGATAGCCATGATCGACGACGGCAGGGAAGATATCAAGATATTGGCGGTGCCATTTAAAGATCCTAATTGGAACGGATATAAAGACGTAAGTCAACTTCCGCCGCATATTATCGAAGAAATGAAACACTTTTTTGGAGTATATAAACAACTTGAGGGTAAAAAGATGGAGGTGCTGGAACTGTCGGGCAGAGATACGGCGATAGAGTCCATAAGCAAAGCCATAGACCTATACAATGAAGTGTTTTTAAAAGATTAAGGGTTGTAGATAAAACTTACTTTACTAAAGATAAAATAAATGAAAAGAATATTTAATTTCAGGATCGCTCCGCTGATTTTGCTGAGCGGTATCTTGGCTATTTTGGCAATTACTTTTTGCAGTAATGCCACAGTGTTTGCTATGGTTGCGTTTGCGGCGATAGCTTTGTTGTCCGTAATTTTCATAAAGCAATTCAAAAAGGCTAGACCCAAACTAATTATTTGCATTTTGGTATTTTTTCTTTTTCTGGGATTGACGTCGTTGACGTACGCAAGAGTTGAAAATAGGGAAATATACAGTGAAAATGCAATTATCGAAGCCGACGTAGATATACTGACCGATTGCGACGAAAACGGAGCGTTGAAACCCGCCTTCAACGCATTGGGAATGGAAATATGTTTGAGCAATATTCTCGTCGACGGCAGGGAGATAGACGGCAAGGCGGTTGCGGTATTTTCCGACTCAGAAATATTTGCAGGCTTTAAGATAGGCGACAGAATTAAATTCAGGGGCAGTATCGCTCCTCAAAATCTCGTCGTAAGCGATACTTACAGCGCGCAAAAATACCGCGACAAGCAATACCACTATATCTATTGCGACGTCGATTTTGACGATGAAAATTTTTGTTTTTATAAAGTTTCGTCGGGAATAAAGTTGCTTGACGGAATAAAGCTCAAGGTAAAGAATGCGCTCTATTCTAACACGAGATCCGATACGGCGGGATTTCTGTACGCAATGACTTTCGGCGACAAAAACGGATTGGATTCGCAAATAAAAAGCGCATTTAGTTACACAGGCACGGCGCACGTATTTGCGGTATCGGGATTGCACGTGGGAATACTTGCCGGCGGAATCCTGCGGCTTTTTAAGAAAATCAAGCTGAACAACCGTGTCGTCAGACTTGCGATCATGAGCGTGATATTATTGATATTCACTGCATTGTGCGGTTTTTCGCCGTCTACGGTACGGGCAAGCGTAATGACTATAACGCTTATGCTTGCAAAGGCTATAGGTATGCGCAACGACGGAATTTCAAGCATGTCATTGGTGGCAAGCGGCATATTGCTGTATGACCAAATTTATTTATTCGACATAGGTTTTTTAATGAGTTTCTTCGCCGTCTTCGGCATACTTGCGCTGCGCAAACCGCTTGAAAAGTTGTTCAAGAAATTACCCAAGCGGCTTGGAAGTTTGCTTGCGGTCTCGATATCCGTCAACGTTGCGCTTTTGCCGTTGATGATGTACGTTTTCAATGGACAGACGCTGCTTTTTATAATTGCCAATCTTTTGCTTTTGCCTGCGCTGGGAGTGATATTCCCGATATATCTGATTGCCGCCGCTTTGGCGTCTGCCGCGCCGTTCATGGGGTGGCTCGTTACGGCGGTTGCGGCTCCCTTTACTCTATTGATAATGCTGATAGAATGGATTAGCAAAATGCCTACGATGCTCATCAGCTTTGACGCAAACGCCGTCGTTATTTTTGTCGGACTTTTGAGCGCTGTATTACTGTCTCAATACGTATTCGTTCATAAAAACGTCAAGCGCATAGCTGCGGCGGTATTTGTGGTATCATTGGCTTTCACGGTGTCGACGGCGTTTAGGATATGGGGCTCTAACGATCTTTACGTACACTGTTTTGAAGACAAATACGACTGTCAATATATACTCGTCGACAATGCTTTCGGCGGCGAGTATCTTATCATCAACGACAAGATGAGCGGAGACAGCGTAGCGAGCGTCAAATACGCTATGAGCGAGAATAAATTCTCCAAGATAGACGGAATAATAATCGTGGGCGAAGTCGACGATTATTATCTCGAGAAGTTGCAGATGTCCACCAACTGTCCGTACGTATATAGCGCAGCTTATACCTCGAGCGGGATCTACGTCGGGAGAGCTATCGTCGAAGACGGATTGACGGTGGGCTATCTCGATTACGGTACGCTCGACCTAGTCTCGGGCGGAACGACTTTGAGAGTGATTGCGGAGGAGTATTATAATTTGAGCGACGAGAATTACCAAATACTAGTCACTTACAACCTCGTCAGCGCCGATACCGAGGGCAAATATATCGTTTGCGACTTAGGTTTTAATAATTCCGTAAAAAATTACGTGCCTAGTACGTTTACTTTTGAACTAAATAATGATAGAATAAAAGTCGATAGATTCTGGAGGTATTGATGCAGGCTCTTCAACTTAAGCAAACTTTTAAGACTAATATATCCGACGTTTACGCTCTCAACGGCGACGACGAAGGTATGATTTTGTTTGCTTTGGAAAAGTTCTACGCATTGATTCCCGCCGATACGAGAGAGTATTGCGTGCAGAAATTCGAGGGCAACGACGTAAGCCAAGACGAAATCATAGCGTCGCTGTCATATCAGTCGATGTTTGGCGACAGACGACTCGTCATCGTCAAGGACTTCAACAAAAAGCTCACTATGGCGGAGACGGAGAATTGGCTGGATTACGTAGACAATACCATTGAAGGCAACATACTCGTGCTCGTCAATTGCCCGACGATAAGAAATGCGATAAATCAATACGTCGTCGACGTGGATTGCAACAGAATGGGACTCATAGACTACGTCAATTATATTCAGACTCTCTTCAACTTTTATAAGGTCAAGTACGACAAGTCGGCGCTGTCGGAGATAGTCAATCGCTGTAATAAGGACTTCGGCAAGATAAACAACGAGGTCAATAAGCTCATGATATACGCAGGCAGCGAAATAGAGATAGACAGGGAGGTCATCGATCTTATCGTCGCGACGGACACCGAGACGCAGGTATTTGAATTCATATACGCAATTCAAGACGGACAGTACGACAAAGCAATGGGCATCATAGGTGTGCTTTTGAACAGAGGAGATAAGCCGTCGATGATACTTGCGACGCTCACGCTGACGTTCAAGCGTATGTTTGCGATAATGACCAACGAGGGCGACGAAGAATTTTTGTGCGAAAGGCTGGGTATGAAAAAGGGCGCTCTCTTTATGACCAAAAAGAAGATCGACGAAGCCAAGCGCAGAGTGAGCGGATTTTTGACAAAACTCAAAGACGCCGTATACTATCTATATCAACTGGAATATGATTTCAAGAGCGGAAAGATATCGCAAGAAAGCGCTCTTGATCTTGCAATAATACATCTTATGGGAAAGACTTATGCAAAATGAAAGACAGGCGTTCAGCAACCCAAGGACGCCCAAATTAAAAAACGATTGGGTAACGATAACGTTGAAAGTCTTGCTGTATGCGGGAATATTTTTTTCGCTGTTTTACTTTGGCAAGCGCAATTTCAACTCGCTTTTCGTCGCAGTGATAGATCCGTCGTATACCGACTTGTTTGGCATATCTATTGCCGAGTATATGTCGTCAATGGGCAATACTACGTTGCTTGCGATGAAAATTACGTTGCCTGCGGTATGCGCTTTGCTGTTTTTCTTGTTTTATTTTTTGTACGCAAGATTTTTTGCGACGTTGGTATTCAATCAGTTGAGAGTATTCGGAGTAGAGTTTGACGTACGCAGATTCAGAATTTGTCTCGACGGCAGTATGGTCGTACTCAGCGTTTTGTTGGGAGTATGTCAAGTGATTTTCAATTATTATCCGTTGGCGGATAATTTGGGCAACGTATTTATTTCTCCTGCGCTTGCGCTGATATCAATGGCGATCTTTTACTTTACCTATTCAAGAAAGTTGGAAAAGGTATACCGCCCGTTGCTTCTCAACATAATGTTGTTGCCGACGATAGTGTTGGTCTTGTTTGCGTGAGGTGGGTATGAAAAAGACTTTTAAATCAAAAAAGATATATATTATTGCTATAGCCTTGCTCGTCGTGTCGGTGACGGTATTTTTTGCAGGCTGCGATTCCAAGACCTTTCATATCAATAACGTAGAAGGACTTGACGAAAGTCTTGCGGATAGGGCGTACGGATATTTGCAAACTTTGGCGGGTGAAGAGCTTAAAAACAGGACTTTGGGTACGCAAGGCGAACTTGACGCCGCTATGTATATTGCGGGCTTAATGACCGATTGGGGTTACGAGAGCGAGTATTCGAGCGAGGACGGAGTGGGAATGCAAGAGTTCAAGACTACGTTCAGAAGATTCGACGGCGAAGAAATAAAGGACGCGCTTGCGCACAACGTGATTTTTACTAAGAAGTCGGGCGAAGAAAAAAGCAAAGGCGAAATTTTATTTACCTGCGGTTACGACAATTTTTATTCGGAAAAGGCTGACGTAAGCGGGAATCTTTGGGAAGCCGACGGCAGTTACGAGAGCGGTAGTTCGGTGGCGGTAATGCTCACTCTTGCCGAGGCGCTCAAGGACAAGGCTTGCGATTACGATTTGACTTTTGCGTTTTTCTCGGGTAGTTGTTACGGCTGGAAAGGCGCAATGGATTACGTCGACAATCTCGATAGAGCGCATCTTGACAAAATAGCGCTCGTACTCAATTTTACAATGCTCGGCGGCGGAGACAATTGGTATATCTACTCGGGCGAAAGCAAAAACTCTTACGGCAGTTATCTCAATGCGTGCGGAGGAGACTACGTGACCGCAATACCCAAAGATAGGAACGTAGGACAGTTTATATTGTCCGAAGACGCAATATACAATTACGCAAATATTGGTATGCTTTCCAATCACTATTTCTTTGACGTCAAAGATATCCCGACGGCAAACATTCTGTCGCTCAATTGGGAAATCAACGACGATCCGCTCTTCAGCGAAATGAAGGGCAAAGACAACGTCTATCATACCAAAAACGATACGTTGCAAAATATGATAGAGCGCAAGGGGGAAGACGATATCAAAGCGCAGCTTTTTGAAATCGTCAAGACGACGCTTACCGCTTTCGATAATTCCAATAAAGAGACGCTCGGTGCGGTTCTCGACGTGGCCAAAAGCCAGTTGCCCGACAGAGGAGCGCAAAGCGGAAAGAACGCAACTTTGGCTAACGTGATAGTCAAGATAGTCTTGATTGCAATTTTGATAGGCGTATCTTTTGCACTGAGAGCCAACTTGAGTAAAAATCTCACGAAGTACGTCAAAGAAAAAAAGGCAAAAGAGGCAGAAAGCGGCAACGCTCAAGAAGAACAAAAACCTTTTGAGGACGTCGACAGCGGTTCCGCTCCCTCGCAAGAAGCTCCAAAAACTCAAAAAAATACCGAAAATAATCGAGATGACGACCCATTTGTGTAAGATATTGCAAAAACTTTAGTAAAAACACTTTATTTTTGCAAAAAAAAATTATATTATAATATAGAAGTAAAAATTTAAGGAGAAGAGATAATGTTGCTCAACACCTTATTGGCAGTAGACGCATCGCAAGCGTGGGTGGTAATTGATATATTGGTGACTTTGGCGGTCGCTATAATGATGTTTGTATTTTTTGCAAAGCGCAACAGTTACCGTATGGCGGTAGTGGTGTCTGTATACGCAGTGGTATATCTCGCTCTTTTGATTTTGAATATTTATTACGATCAGGCAAAAATCGCTATTGACGTGTTGAGATATTTCAATATCTTCTGGATAGTAGCTATCGTAGAAGTCTATAGATCCGACCTCAAGATATTTATGAGCAAGTTGGCAAGACGTCAGAAAGTCAAGTACAACTACAATACCACCGACGAAGAGCTTTTGATTTCCGCTACGGAAATGGTCAAAGCTTGTCAGAATATGGCAAAGAACGACGTGGGAGCTTTGATAATCATTGCGCCGACGGAAATTCCTCCGCATATCCTTGATACGGGCACGGCTTTGGATGCGACTATATCCAGCGGACTTTTGGAAAGTATCTTCAGCACGAAAGGACCTTTGCACGACGGAGCAGTCGTCGTACTCGGCAACAGAATCATATCGGCAGGTTGTTTCTTGCCGCTTTCGCAGGAAGTCACTCTTGCAAAAGACCTCGGCACGCGTCACAGAGCGGCTATAGGTATCACAGAAGAGAGCGACGTATTCGCTATCGTAGTCAGCGAAGAGAGCGGTATTATCAGCGTAGTTCAAGGCGGAACTATCAAGAGATATATGACCCCCGAGAAATTGCTCGAAGAGATAAAAGTTATCTACAGAATAAGTTCTCAATCGGCAGTTAAGAAACACGACAGAAAGGGACATAAGAAAAACTAAGTTTTTAACTCCAACAAGATTTTTAATGCCAAACTATTTATTAGTCTGGCATTTTTAATGAGAGAGTCTCGGATTGAGCTCGCGCGGTAATCTTGCTATCGATTTATGCGCTAAGTTCGTCTATGCATTGTTCACGTAACTCTGCTACGCTCGCGATGCCGTATCCTGCTTATCAAATCCTCGACTCTGAAAGAAGCAATTGGGTAAATAATATCCGTATAGATCTCTCGACTACGCTCGAGATGACAAAAAGATTGCTACGCTCGAGATTACGAAAGTTCATAAAGTCATTTCGACCAAAGCAAAGCGGCGTGGAGAAATCTATATAAAAAAAGGAAAGAACATGAAAGACACGATCAAAATTCCAAAAATACTTTTACCAAAGTCAGGCGTTGACAAAAGCAAATGGAGCGCTATAGCTTGCGACCAATTCACGTCCCAACCGGATTATTGGGAACGTCTCGATAAGTTTGTCGGCGACGCGCCGTCAACTTTGCGGATAATCTTTCCCGAAGTATATTTGGAGGGAGAGGACAAGCAAGAGCGAATCAAGACCATTAACGCGAATATGCATAAGTATTTGCAAGATGGAATATTCGAAGAATTCGAGGGCTTTATACTCGTCGAGAGAATTACCCCCGACGGACAGAAGAGATTGGGACTCGTCATATCCGTTGACCTTGAAGATTACGAGTATACTCCTCAAAACGACGCTCTCATCAAAGCTACCGAAAAGACCGTCGTCGAGAGACTGCCGGCAAGAATTGAGGTCCGCAAGGGAGCGTGTCTCGAGAGCCCGCACATAATGATGCTTATGGACGATCGCAAGGACAGGATAATCGAAAATTTATACGCTTGCAAAGAGCAATTCGAACTAGCGTACGACTTTGCTCTCAATATGGGCGGCGGAAGTATCAAGGGATATAAGATAAAAGATTGCGACAGAATCATCGATGCGCTTGACAATCTTTTGGACAAAGATACGTTGAAAGAGAAGTACGGCAGCGACAGACCGATATTGTTTGCCGTGGGCGACGGCAATCACTCGCTTGCGACGGCAAAAGAGTGTTGGAACAATATCAAAAAGACTTTGAGCGGAGACGACCTAGACAAACACCCTGCGAGATATGCGCTTTGCGAACTCGTAAATTTGCACGACGAGTCTTTGGAATTCCAACCCATTCACAGAGCGGTATTCGGCGCGGGAGAAGAGTTCGTCCAATATATGAAGAGCAATCTTGCCAAGTCGGGCGGAGAGAGCGAGGTCAAAGTCGTATATGGCGGAAAGACGTACTGTTGGAAGGTGTCTTCCAACGCAAGCGACGCTATCGCCGACATACAGCAGCTCATGGACGAATACAACGAGTCGCATAGCGATATGGTAATCGACTATATCCACGGAGACGAGCATTTGTTGAACGTGGCAAAAGAGAAAAATGCAGTTGCGGTTTTCATGCCTTGCCTTGAGAAGAACGGGCTTTTTGACTACGTCGTAAGAAGAGGAGTATTGCCTCGCAAATCATTCTCAATGGGGCATGCGGAAGACAAGAGATATTATCTTGAGTGCAGAGTAATTTTGTAATTGCTCGGTTATTTACTTGCCAAAAACTTTAAGGCAATGTAAAATATGTTATATAAATAAAAGGTTAGAGGTAAGTTATGTCAATCACAGTGGCAAAATTCGGCGGTACGTCAATGGCAGACGCCAAGGCAATCACTAAGGTAGCCGAAATAATCAAACAAGACGCCAAGCGCAGATACGTCGTAGTGTCAGCTCCCGGCAAGAGATTCTCGCAAGACCACAAGGTCACGGATATGCTGTACGCTTGTTATCACGACTTGCAGATCAACGGCGAATGCAAAGATACTTTTGATAAGATAAGAGAGAGATTCAAAGGTATCGTCGCAGACCTTGCGATAGATCTTGATATTGACAGTTATCTTGACAAAGTCGAAGAAGAAATGAACAAATACGATTCGGCAGAGTTTTGCGCTTCGAGAGGAGAGTATCTTTCCGCCGTAATTATGGCAAAGGTGCTGGGTTACGCTTTTATTGACGCCAAGGATATTATGGTCTTCGACGAAAACGGAGATTTTCAAGCAGAACTTACCAACGAAAAGGTCAAGAGCGCTCTTGCGGGCGTCGAGAGAGCAGTCGTGCCGGGATTTTACGGCGGAGACGAAGCGGGTATCGTGCATACTTTCAGCAGAGGCGGCTCTGACGTTTCGGGCGCAGTTATAGCAAGGGCAGTAGGCGCAAGCCTATACGAGAATTGGACGGACGTCAACGGCTTCATGTCGGCAGACCCACGTATCGTCGACAATCCCAAGCCGATAGCTACGCTGTCGTATAAAGAACTCAGAGAGCTTGCTTATATGGGCGCCAACGTGCTTCATCCCGAGTCGATTTTCCCCGTCAGAATAAGCAAGATTCCAATCAATATCCGCAACACTTTCTGTCCGACGGCAGACGGCACTATGATTGTCGCAGATCTTGACGAAAAAGAACTCGGCAAGAGAGTCATCACGGGTATTGCAGGCAAGAAAGGCTACAGCATAGTCTATATCGAGAAGTCTATGATGAACAGCGAACTCGGATTCGTTCGCAAAGTGCTTGCCGTACTTGAGTATTACAATATATCTTTTGAACACATGCCTTCCGGTATCGACACTATGAGTATCGTCATTGCCGACAGCGAACTTGCAGGCAAAGAAGACGTCGTAATAGAACGAATCAAGAAAGTCGTCAACCCCGATCATATCGAGATCAAGAGCGGTATATCTTTGATTGCGACAGTCGGTCAAGGTATGTCCTTCAAGCCGGGCAGCGCAGCTACGCTTATCGGCGCGCTTGCCAAAGAAAAGATCAACATCAGAATGATAGATCAAGGTTCAAGCGAAATGAACATTATTGTGGGTATTGCGACAAATGATTATGAAAGAGCAATAAACGCAATATACCTCGCATTCCAAAAGTAGGTAAGCCTTGACCTATACGGCTAGAATGAAATGAAAGCCGTATAGACAACACATAAAAGCGAGGTATTGCGTTGCGACGAGTGACTACGAGAGAGCAATAAACGCAATATATCTTGCGTTTGCCTCAAAGTGAGGCGTCGCAAGTTTACACGGCAATAATGCTTCCTCTACTTCTTCAAACTCACTTGACGTACAGCAAGTACGCCTGCATTCGTTTTCATCGTATAGAAAACATTCTTACACGTGAAAAACTTACACCGCTCCCTTCTCGCCAAACGAGAGGGGAAACTTATTCTTTCGAGGTTGCAAACTAAACAAGATTTAAAATAAATTAAAGAGTATGTGTTCAATAACATAGGTTCGTTTTAAGTATTTATGCAATTTAACGAGGCGTATTGACAGCCGTCAATACGCCTTAATTATTATTTTGTGTAGATTTCTCGACTGCGCTCGAAATGACAATGGATGCGAACTGAAATTGCGTCCGAAATGTCGTTGCGCTTGGTCTGTATTTGATTTTCAAAATGACAATGCTGTGTTGAACTCACACGATATATACCTTTGATTCGTAGCTATTGAGAGAAGTCGACAGCTTTCTGTCCGTCATTACGGTTTCGCCCGTCCATTGCTCAATAAGGGTATATTGGTTTTTGTGATTCATTTTGACGTATTCGTCGTCGACGATTTTTTGCAGGTCGACGGATACTTTTTTGTTGCTGCCGCGCATATTGAAAAGACATATTGCAGTCTTGCCGTTTGCAAGAGGTTTTGCAAGAATATCCACGCCGCCGCTTCGCGCGATGACCTTGGCTTGTTTGCCCAGCGGGTCTTGATTTATAGCGATCAAATTCTTGTTGGTAACGATGTCGAGTACGTCTTGTTTGACGCTTCTTAGGTCATTGCCGAGTATAAGAGGAGCGTTGAGCATACACCATACGCTGAAGTGGGATTTGTTTTGGTCGTAGGTCAATTTGCCGTTGCCGACTTCAAGCATATCGGGGTCGTTCCAACCGCCCACGCCCGAGTATTGATACAACTTGGCGGTGTGCTTATAGAGCAAGACTATCCAATTCCAATTGGGATTGATGTCGGGAGTGGTGCGCCACAGATTGCCTGCTTTTGCGCCCCATTTATACGGCTTGTTGAGACCCCATTCGCAGATAGAAAACGTGATTGGTTTTTCCTCTTCGCCACGCTCAATGGCGACTCTCTTAGTGGCTTTTTTGAGCGCTTGACCCATTTTGTAATATTGCAGAGCGGCGGAGTCTGCGCGGCAGGTCACGGGATTGAACAGTTCGATAGTATTGACGCCTTTGTTGAGGCGCACGACCTGCTGAAATCTTGCCGTCAAGTTCCAAAATTTTTGGTGGGGGAATTCGTATATATGATTTACGCCGTTGACTTTTGCGACGAGAGTTTTGTTGTACCAACCTAGTTTTTTGGTGCATATCGTCAAGACGTAATCGCCGTCTTCGTCGACGGCTACGTTGTCAAAAGTTGCCACGCCTCTTGCTTTGTCAAGTCCAGAGATATAATATCCGCCGTCGAGTCTTTCTTCGGGCATAAACTTGGCAAGTCCGTCAAGCTTTGCCTGTTTGGCATTGACGACGATTCCTTGCTTTTCGCCGACCTTGACTATTTCCAATGCGTATACGAGCGGAGCGTATCTGCTGTATTGCTCGTTGTGACAAAAATCGTATTTAAAGTATTCGATACCCCACCTTGCGAAGTTGAGAGCGTCCTTTTCTTCGTTGTGGAGAGACGCAGGCAGGTTTTCGCAAGTCAGAGTTCCGTTGGAAGAATAGATGCCGACTTTGAGTCCCAGGTCGTTGAGTTTGGCGACGAGAGAGGGGATACCGTTTTTAAATCGTACCAAATCGCCTTGAAGATTTCCGTTTTCGTCGCGCATATTGGAGTGCCAATTGTCGTCGAGATTTATGAAATTATAACCTGCGTTAAGCAAGCCTTTTTCCACCATGGCTTTGCCCGTGTCGTAGATCAAATCTTCGTCGATATTGTTTTTGAAGGTGTTCCAACTTGCCCAGCCCATTGGCGGAGTAAGCGCAACGCCGTTGTCGTACTTTTCTCCGATATCGAGTTTTGCTGTTCTTTTGCCCGGCGTCAACAACATTTTGAGATAACACGCAGGGCACATACCGTTTCGTTTCATAAATTTACCCCTTTTATACGTTCTATATTTTTTATATTTCTTTACTGATAGAGATTTCTCCATTACGCTTCGCTACAGTCGAAATGACAAAAGATTTGTCACTTCACTTATTTTCTACGTCACCTCGAGCGCAGTCGAGAGGTCTAATCGAATACATTGCTATACGTTAAGCGAATTGAAAGATTTTTATATGATCTTCGGGACCGATAGCGACGGCATTGCCTCGCTTGACGACGAAATTTTCGCCTTTCACTTTGTTGGCTGTGATGAGACTTTTGTCCGCCTCTTCTTTGTTTTTATACCAAATTATGATAGTAGAGTTGCCGTCTTTGTCAGTAAACGTATGCAGTGAATAGTTGTGCAAATCCAAATATGCGTGAGTATATCCGGATTTTGTATATTTGTCGCTCACGCGGTCTTCGTCGGGAGTCACGGACGTAAAGACGAGTCCGCAAGTAAGCAAAATCAAAAAGCAAATCAATAGCGACGATAAAATAATTACGCTTTTTTTGTTCATTGTTACCTCGTGGCGATTATTTAATGATATTATACATTAGATTTAAAGAAAAGTAAAGGGGGCAGTCTTAAAAGTAAAGGCGTAACTTTCGTTACGCCTCAACGTTCCATATTTAACCTAATCAATTCGTCGCAGATAGCGACTTGCGGGGATTAACTGATAAGATTTAATTAAAAAATCTTGATAGAATCAGCATCGCCAACTGCTACTGCATTGCCCTTTCTTTTAACTGTCTCTTTGGTGCCGACTTTAAGAGCAAGATCGTAAGCCTCTTTTGCGTCATCTTCACTGTCATACCAAGTGATAACAATGTTCTTTGTAAGTTTAGTACAAGTGATAACTTTAGCGGTTTCACCACCTACTACGAGATATTCATTGTCTTTGAACTTCTGAATCACACTCTTTTGGCTTGGTGTACAAGCGACGCACATTACTGCTACCATAACTACCAAAAGTACTACGGCAACAGAAAGAACGACTTTCTTTTTCATAGTTGTTTGCCTCCTATAAATATTTTGATGATATTATTGTAACATTCATTATATCAAATGTAAATATTTATTTAAAAATTAAAAAATTTATTTTGTAAACGGCTAAAGTAGTCCAAACAGATTTTGTTGCGTGTGTAGTTTAATCGACATATCTGCGTAAAATATATGTTAAAAAAATAACGAGCGCAATCGAATATTTTGAATTTATAATTTTTGTTGTTGATTGTCCAAAGTAGTTTGTTTTTGCATCAATTGTGTGATATAATGCAATCAATCGAAATTGGAGTAAATTTTGCAAAAAGTCATACAGTTTGTCAACGACAATATACTTTGGGGCGTGCCGATGATAATACTCATATTGGGTGTGGGTATTTATCTTACCGTACGCAACCGTTTTACGCAAGTGACGAAGTTCCCGTATGCGGTCAAGAATACAATGGGCAAGACCTTGTCGGGCATAGGCAAGAAAAATAAGAAAAAGGGCGACGGTATTTCGCAATTCGAGGCGTTTTCCACAGCAATTGCAGGTACGGTGGGCACGGGCAACATAGTGGGCGTGGCGACGGCGATACTGTCGGGCGGTCCGGGCGCAGTCTTTTGGATGTGGCTGTCGGCATTCGTGGGTATGTTTACCAACTTCGCCGAAAACGTGTTGGGTCTGTATTACCGCAAAAAGGGCAAGGACGGAGAATACAGAGGCGGACCAATGTATTATATATCCGAGGGTTTGGGCTGGAAATGGCTGGCGATACTATTCTCGATTTTTTGTATGTTTGCGGCGTTTGGCATGAATATGGTGCAGATCAATACCATTGCCGATACTTTGAACGGTGGTTTTAGCATACCAAAGTGGGTGAGCGGCGTCGTGGTTGCGATATTGATTGCGCTGATTATAATAGGCGGTATCAAGCGCATTGGCAAAATTACGTCGTATATAATCCCTTTTATGTGTCTTGGATTTATACTGCTGGCGTTGATAATCATCTTCATGAACGTCAAGGCGATACCTGCGGCAATCGGGCAGATTTTCAAAAATGCGTTTAGCTTTCAAGCCGTGGGAGGCGGTGTGCTAGGCTATGCGATAATGCGGTCTATGCGCTACGGCTTGGCAAGGGGTATTTTCTCCAATGAAGCGGGACTTGGCAGTTCGGTTATTGCGCACAGCGCGTCTTCCGTCAAAGAGCCCGTCCAACAGGGACTGTGGGGCATATTCGGCGTATTCCTCGATACGATAGTCATCTGCACGTTGACGGCTCTCGTAATACTGACGAGCGGAGTCTATACGCAGGGCGCAGATATAAGCGGAGCAATGCTGTCGCAGTCGGCGTTTACGCAATCGTTTGGGCAGTTCGGCACGGTGGTATTCAGCATTATGCTGCCGCTGTTTGCGTTCACGACGATACTGTCTTGGGCATATTACGGGGAAAAATCCTTTGAATTTATTTTCGGCAAAAAGTATTCGATTATATTCAAGATAATTTACGTTGCGCTTGTCATCGTCGGCGCATTGACTAGCGTGTCTCTCGTGTGGGATATGGCGGATCTGTTCAACGGGCTTATGGCGATACCCAACCTCATTGCATTGTTGTTCCTCGGCGGTACGATAACGAGAATTACGCGCAATTACTTTGCAAGGCAAAAAGACGAGAGTATTATGCCAATGCTTTCGGCTTATCCCGAAGACAATCTGTCGCTTACGTTAAGCGAGGAGAGCCAAGAGCAAGAAGATGCACAACTATCCGATGAGACAAAAGTGGATTGAGATTTCTCCGCTCCACTGCGTTTCGGTCGAAATGACAATAAAATGTCGAAGCAATAAACATAACGTCATTTCGACTGTAGCGTAGCGAAATGGAGAAATCTCAATCAGTATAGACCTCTCCGCTACGGTCGAGGTGACATAAAAAGACTCTTCGACTTCACTGCGTTTCGCTCAGAGTGACGCATTCAAGGTGTAACTCTCGCTTTCAACGAGTCACCCTGAGCGTAGTCGAAGGGTCTATTCATTTTATATCGGTTTGGATTTCTTGACCCCACTTAGTTTGGCGAGAAGGGAGATAGGCAAAGAGTAAAATAGCGGATTTTTAGTCAAAGGCTGTATTGGCGGGGAAGACGTATTTTGGATTTGTCTAGCCTACCTTAGAGTCAAACTATTTATATTTACAGAGCACGCTGTGAAGCTTTTGCAGATACTGCGCTTTGACGTCTCTTGGCGATATTATCTCGATATTTGTTCCCAGTCCCATGCACCACCCGAAGAAAGAGTCGCTTATTTGGATTTCCGTAGTGAAGCGATACTTGTCGCCGTAAGGGGATAACTTTGTATTCTTACCGAATTTGTCGAATATAACTTCTACTATATCGGGCGAGATCTCGAACGTGACGCTTTGCGTTTTGCCAAGATACATAGAGAAGAGCTGTTTTTTGTTGCGACGGGGGTCGAAGTCTTTAAGCTCGTCGGGCAGGACGAATTGCTCTCGCAATATTTTGACGTTTTCCATTCTGTCGATGCGATAGTGCGCTACGTCTTTGTATTTGTCGCTTGCGCAGATGAGATAGTAATTGTCGTTGCTGACCATAGTGGCTATGGGATTGACGGTATAAGTCTTGTCGCCCCGCATGGCCGTCTTTTCGCCTTTTGCGTTGAATTTATAATATTTAAAACTGATTTTTTTCTTGGCTATTATTGCTTCGTTTATATTGAATACGTTGTAATAGATTTGTTCGTTTTCTCGCTTGGTGGTGTCGAATACGACGATATTGTTTTTGATTACTTCGCCTTTGTGCGAGCCTGCGAGAGAGGCGATCTTGTCCGTCAGTCTGTCGGTTTTTTCTTTGGTAATAAAGCTCGCCGCTTCCACAGCGTCAATGAGAATACGCACTTCCGCCGTGTCAAAACTTCTGTCGCCGACGTAATACATATTTTGCTTTTTGCGTACTTGCATGATCTCGTATCCGCATTCGTTGAGCAAATCTATGTCGTCGTAGAGCGTCTTGCGCTCTACGCTGATGCCTTCGGCTTTGAGTCTGTCTATCAGCTCTTGTGTGGAAAGCGGGTGGGACTCATCGCTTTCTTTGGAGAGAATCTCATATAATTTAAGTATTTTTATCTTCTGTCTAAGTCCTGCCATATAATCCTCGCAAGTTTTTCTATATTGTAGCAGATTTTCTATACGGTTACAAGAGCAAGATGTAACTTTTTTTGGACAAGTAGGCTTTAAGGAGTAAAAATCAAGCGGAGAATTTTTATAAAAAATCAAAGTAAAAATATAAAAAATCGTTTTGACTTTTCCGCTTGGTATTAGACCTAATAAGTCTGATTTCCGCAAAAATCCATATTGATAATTTTCAGGCGAAAATCTAGTAAGTCATAAGACAAAACATGACGAAAATCTACAAATTTCGACACATATACATAATAATGTAATACGGTGGGGAAGTGGGCGAGTTATCCACACGAACACTTGTTTTTGTGGATAAGTATGTGGATAAGTCGGCATTTTGGGGGGAAATTTTTGAAAAAAGCCGTTTTGGAGCGCAAAATCACTCATTTCGAAAAATTCCATATACATTCCTAAATTGTGCAAACTTGCAGGAGCGTTTTCCGCAAAAATACATATAAAAAAATTGCCAGTTCGGCGCAAAAATCTTGATATTTTCTGCATATAAAAAACGTTTTTTAATAAACTGAATATTAGGTAGGTCAATCATGGTATTTATTACAAAAAAGAAGTACGTAGTCGCAGTTGCGATAATTGCCATCGTCGCAGTGACGTTGAGCGTCGCAGGAGTGTGTGTTTTTGCGCATAAATCGCAACCGGCTGCGAAAATCTATGAGCATACCGTCGTGATCGACGCAGGTCACGGCGGAATCGACGGCGGTGTCGTCGGCAGTCAAGGAGTGAAGGAGAGCGATATCAATCTCAAAATGGCGGGGATATTGCAAAATATCCTTGAGAGCAGAGGCATTGGCGTAGTCATGACGAGGACTGGCAAAGACGCCCTCAACAATATCAAAAGACTGGATATGAAGGCGCGCAAAGATATTATCGTCAAAGCCGCTCCCGTCGCCGTGATAAGTTTGCACGTCAACAGATTTTCCGATTCTTCAAGAAGAGGAGCGCAGGTATTCTATGACGACACGGGCGTAGGCAAAGACTTTGCCGAGAGTATGCAAAGCAGTATAAATCAAAATATCAACGCAAAATACAGCGGTAGAGACGACTATGAGGCGATAGGCGGAGATCTCTTTATTACCAAGTGCGTCAAAGTTCCGTCGATCATAATAGAATGCGGTTTTATATCCAACGCCGAAGACGAGAAGTTGCTTCTGTCGCAAGCGTACTGTCAAGAACTTTGCGGCGTGATAGCGGGAGTATTGAGCGACTCTTTGATTGCATAAAAGCGATAGAGTTTCACAATATATGAATAATGCCTTTAACCTTTTGATTGCAAAAGTTAAAAAGACAAAGGACGGCGGAGATACTTATGAAAAGATTTGCTTTGAGTATTATATGTTTGATCGCAGTGTTGACGGCGCTTGGCTTTGGCATTTGCGACAAGGGCGGCGAGAATACTGTGACAACGCTTTTGAGCGCAGAAAGTCAAGAGCAGACTGCGTCGAAGTCGGGAGAGAGCCTGTCGCAGACTTGTCTTGGAGACTTGACTATTCTCATGTATCACAATACTTTGGCAAAGGGGAAAAAGCAAAGCGTATATTGCATAAATCAAGATAACTTGCGAAAAGACTTCGAATATCTCAAGGCAAACGGTTACAACGTGATAAGTTGTAACGCTCTTATCGAGCACGTCGACAACGGAGTAGCTCTTCCCGACAAAGCCGTGATATTGACTTTTGACGACGGATACCTAAACAATATCACTTACGCATTGCCTCTGCTTGAGGAGTTTGGTTATAGCGGATTGTTTTCAGTCGTGGGGGATTATACCGCTTTTGACAAAAACGGCAAGGGAGGCGGAGACTTCATATACTTCGGCTGGGACGATATCGCTCAAGTCGCCAAAAATGCCAACGTGGAAATTGGTCTGCATTCTTATTCTATGCACAATACCCGCCCGAGACTCGGCGTATCTCAACTCAAGAGCGAGAGCGACGAGGAGTATAAGCAGACGTTTGCGAGCGATACGCAAAAACTCGTCGACAAGCTTGGCGAATTGGGAGTGACGTCGAATATCTACGCCTATCCGTACGGCAAATATACCAAGATAAGCGAAAGCGTGCTAAAAGACAAGGGCGTCATCATGACTTTGACTTGCAACGAGGGTATAAATCATATCTACGGCAGACGCAGTCTTTATCTTCTCAAAAGAATCAACAGAGACGCCACGAAGAGTTCGCTCGGGGCAGTGCTGGGAGCTTACGGCGAATAGCGCGTAGCGGAGTTAAGTTATATTGTTGCTACGCAACAGTTATATTCGCCTGCGGCGAGTTATATTAAAAATGTGTGCGCAAAGCGTACACATTTTTAGTTACGGATAATATATTTAGATTAGACCTCTCCGCTACGGTCGAGGTGACGTAAATTCGGTCGAGGTGACGTAGATTCAGTCGAGGTGACGTAGATTCAGTCGAGGTGACGTAGATTCAGTCGAGGTGACGTAAATTTTAAAAAATCTTTGCTTTGACGTTTTCGATTTTTTCTATGTCTTCGAGCAAAATCTTTTTGAGTTCTTTTTTTATCTCTTTATATTTTTTGTTGCGTATCAAATTGCGGTGCTGAGCGGGGTCTGCGGTATTGTCGTACAGCAAGTCTTCTTTATAGAGCTTGCTCGTCGCCTTTTCTATGCCTAAAGATAACGGCTTCTTGACGCTGTAGGTATATTTATCCGTGATAATCGCGCGTCCCAATTGCGATTCGCTTATTTGCATGAATATATGGTCCCTGCCTTTTTGCGCTTCGAGCATAGGCAATATGCTTTGACTTTGATACTCCTGAGGTATTTCTGCGCCTGCGATATCCAATATCGTCGCAGTGAGATCGAGCAGACTGACGAAACCGCCGAAGCGTTTGCCTATATACTTTTGCGTGGCGTTTAACTTGGCAAGTCCGCCGCCCGTCATTACGAATGGGAGATGCGCGCTTGCGTCGTGAGCGCTGCGCTTATATTCAAAGTTTCTCGTCTTGAAGTGACAGCCGTGGTCTGAAGTGTATATGATCACGGTGTCGTCCCAAATGCCTTTGTCTTTGACCTTTTGCACGAGGTCGGCAAAGTTTTGATCGAGGCGTTTGCAACACGCAAGATAGCGCGCGTATTCCGCCTTGTAGTTGCCATTGAGTCCGACGAGGTCGTCGGGGTAGGGAGCATTCTCAAACTGCTTTTCGTCGCCCTCTGCGCATTGGAACGTATTCGCAGTGTTTTGGTGGTGCGGTTCGAGCTGGGATATCATGAGGAAAAAGGGCTTGTCTTGATCGTACTTGTCGATATAGTCTATAGCGTAGTCGTTGATACAGTCGCTGCGTACGCCCTCGAAGGTAACTTTGTTGTTGTCTTTGTCAAACATATATCCGCCGTGTACGTCTGAAGTAAACTCTAAGCAGTCCGCGGAGAGCCAATAGTCGTTGTAACCGCCTCGAAGCTCTTGGGGAACTGCGGTCTTTTGCACGTTGAATTTGGGCTTAAACCCATTAGTGTCCGACGCAAGATGCCATTTGCCGATATACGAGGTATTGTAACCTTTTCGGTTGAGAATTTTTGCGAGCGTATTTTCGTCGTCCTTGTCCATGGATATGCCGTTGATATAACACTTGTTTTGAGAAGCGTATACGCCCGTCTGTATGCAAGCTCTTGCAGGTCCGCACACGGGTTGGCAAGTGAATGCGTTGTCAAAAAATATGCTGTCGTCAGCCATTGATTGCATATTGGGCGTAACGGTATCGTTGACGGTGTCGTAGCGTTGTTGGTCGCTGAAATATAAAATTACGTTCATAAAATCCCCCAAGTCGGTTTGTTCTAATCTATTGTATCATATTTAATTTGTCTGTTCAATACTTTTTAAGCTTTTAAAGCAACTGCGCTCGTGGCTATGTTGACTATGCATATTACCATGACGGCAAGTTGCATTAAGTTGAAAGCTACGGCTGTGATCTTGCCCGATATCTTTTTGCCGACGATGCTTCCGATAAGTCCGCCGACGACTCCTGCGACAGCCATATATGGCAACATCGACAGATCGTAACCGCCGAAACCTCCGCTTGCCAATATCGTCACGACCTTGGCGATCTGCGCAAACATTATCGTCACGATAGACGCAAACGTCGCTTCTTTTATCTCCATTGCAAAGAGTAGCATAAGTATCGCCACGTTGAGCGGACCTCCGCCGATACCCAAGAAGGACGACAGTACGCCTAATATCACGCCCACCAATAAATAAAATGCGATATTTTGCAAATGCAAAGGTTTGATCTTTTCTCTGAAAAGCATATAGAAGAATATGCAGACGATCAAAAAGAGTAATATGGAATTCTGAATAATCTTTACCGTCGCCGCATTGCTTGCGCCTTTGGTCATCAACTCGAAGAGATACTGCCCAAGCACTCCGCCGCCTGCGGAAGAGATGCCGAGAGCAAGCAGTTTTAATATGGAAGTATTACGCTTTTTGCCTACCTGTCTTGCAAAAGTCGTCAATGACATAGCCAGCACCGTTATGGAAGAAAGCGCGCCTATCGAGGCGCTGTCGAAGTCTCCCATCATGTCAAGAACGGGCTTAATGACGACTCCGCCGCCCATTCCCGTTATTGCGCCTGCAAAGGTGCATATCAAGGCTATAAAGAAATATAATAACGCAATCATTTTTTCTCCGTATTTCTATTTTATCATATCAAAGACAGGCAAGCTTTGTCAATTTATATACGCTTTACTTAAAGCTTTGATTATTGTATAATATGAAAAGAGGTGCGTATGAGTTTTTTTGAAGAAGTATACGAAGTCGTCAAGGCAATTCCCGCGGGCAAAGTCGCAACTTACGGGCAGATCGCAAGACTGCTCAATGCGCCTAGAGCGTCGAGAGCGGTGGGCTATGCGTTGCACGCCAATCCATTGCCGGGAATCATTCCCTGTCACAGAGTCGTCAACAGATTCGGGCAGTTGGCGCCTGCGTTTGCATTCGGCGGCAGAGAGGTTCAGGCGGAGATGCTTGCCAAAGAGGGAGTGGTGTGCGACGGCGATTTTACCGTCGATCTCGCCAAGTATCAATGGACGGAAAAGTGATGAAAAGACGGATAGAATACGTCGCTCAATTTGACGGGGTTGCGGAAGATATATTGAAATTCAACGGCGTGTCGTCGTCGATTCGTTCGTCGCTGAGGAAGTCTTTGGGACTGGTATGCAAAATTGCCGACGGCGGAGAAATACCAATCAGATTGATAGACCCACTGTCGCAGGGCGAGCGCCTTTGCATATATCTCGTCGACGAATGCGTCAAGCCTATACCCAAGTCGGATATACCCGTGAATATAGTGTATGAAGACGAGGATATCGCCGTGATAGACAAGCAGGCGGGTATTGCGGTAATTCCCGTAAAAAGACATTACGGCAAAAGTCTCGCCAACGCTTTGGCAAACGTGTGGGGCGACTTCGTCTACCGTCCCGTCAACAGACTTGACAGAGACACGTCGGGACTGATGATTGTGGCAAAAAATCAACTTGCGCACAGCGCATTGACGGCGGAGCATATCCATAGAGAATACGTTGCGCTTTGCAGCGGAGTTTACGTCGGAGAAAAGCGAGGAGAGATAGACTTGCCGATCATGCGTATCGGCGACGACGTTCGCCGTCGGGTAGACCCATGCGGAGACAAAGCCGTCACTTGGTTTGAGATACTTGAGCAATACGGCGAGTATTTTTCCGCAAAGTTCGTTCTCAAGACGGGCAGGACGCATCAGATAAGAGTTCATTCTTCGTATATGGGATATCCGCTTTGCTGCGATAAGCTTTATAATCCATATCCTCACGATATAATTTGCCCCAACGGCAAAACTTTGGACAGACAGGCTTTGCATTCTTGCAAATTGAAGTTTTTGCACCCGATAAGCGGACAGCAATTGGACTTTGAGTCGCAAGCGGAGTTTTTGTGATTTTTATATGGATTAGATTTCTCCGCTTCGGTCGAAATGACGGGGCGCGCGTCACAACCTAAAAATACGCAATAACTTTGGCAAGCAAAGTAATTGCTAAAGATGCGGTTGGACTTCGCCCTACCGACCAAGCGAAAATGTCACTACGCTCCATTTTGTCGGTACTTATTAAGCGGATTAGATTTCTCCGCTTCGGTCGAAATGACAATTAGGTTGCTCGAAATGACAATTAGGTTGCTCGAAATGACAAA
>CAMWVR010000020.1 GCA_947177795.1 uncultured Clostridia bacterium
TTGGAGAGGATAAGAAATTTGAAAAGATATTCTTAAACTATACCATAGAAGAGGGGACTCTTGAGAGTCTGTTATGCGATAAATACTTCAGAGAAGGCTTTTTGTGCGGAGCGAGACTTGCGCTTGAGATTTGCGGATTTGAAAAATTAGAATAAGTGATAGGGAAGAGGAACGGATTGAGACCTCTCCGCTACGGTCGAGGTGACGGGGCGCGCGTCACAACCTAGAATATACGCAATGACTTTGGGAAGCAAAGTAATTGCTAGAGATACGGTTGGACTTCGCCCTACCGACCAAACGAAAATGTCGCAAGGCTCCATTTTGTCGGTACTTAATAAGCGGATTAGATTTTTCCGCTGCGATCAAAATGACATTACATTAGATTCTGACGCTCGCACAAGACGCACCTGCTTGCTCGCTATGCCGTCGCTACGCTCCTTACGACTTCGTTGCACTACGCTCAGAATGACGCGTTTAAAGTGATACTTTTGCTTTAAACAAGTCATATTGAGCGGAACGCAGTGGAGTCGAAATATCTAAAAAGGATTAGATTTCTCGACTACGCTCGAAATGACAGATTTAAAATTTTGCTTATTTGGCGATGTTGATAGAATTAAAAACTACACTCGTTTGGCGAGAAGGGAATGGCGCAAGATTTTCACGAGCAAGAATGTATTTCAATACGATGAAGACGAACGCAGGCGTACTGTATGTACGTCAAGAGAGTTTGAAGAAGTAATGGAGACATTATTGCCGTGCAAAATTGCGACACTTCTCTTTGAGCCAAACACATTAAACATGGAATTTCTTTTTGAGTTCTGAAATCAGCGTCTTTCTGCCGAGTATGCAAACGAAGATGATAATTATCGTGGATACGCAAGTTGAGGTAATGGCAAGCGCGGGGTGGACGACGACTTTGCAGGCGTAGAGAATAATCGGCAGATAGCCTAGCGCAGAGATTATCAGCGTGTCGATTACGACGCTGCTCCAATATTTGAGCGCAATTGCCGTATAAATACCCGTAGTAATGGACGCAATTATCAGTATTGCGGGCAGACCGTAGTCCCACACCCAAGTGGGGGAATATTCGGGGGCTTGCTTGTCGAGAAGGTAATTGATCGTCAAGAGCACGGCGAGTATGCCCACGCCTTGCCAAAAGATCTTGATGCCTATGCCGTTGTTGGAAAGTATCGTGTTGGCGACTAGTATCAAGCCGTAGATGCCCAGTACCGCCACTATCGCAAACCAAAACAATTGCGGCGTCGTAAGCATATTGATAGGTACGCTTAAAAGCAATACTGTCAGAGCAATGCTGATATAAAGCCTTGTTACGGAGAGTTTTTTCTTCGCTTTACGCTTAGGTTTTTGTTTGTCGGGATACGCCTTGGGAGCTTCGTACGCCAAATCGAGATTGTCGGGCACGACGAGTTTTTCGTGGCAGAGCGGACAGATCTTGCTCTCGCAGGTCACTTCTATATTGCAGTATTTACAGCGCATTGTCCACCTCCCAAAAGTTTGACGTAACTTGCAAATCCACGCCGTCGTCGGACAGACGCTTTGCAAATATCCTTTCTATATCCGTGTCGGTAATGCGTCTCGTGAAAGTTATGCAGGCTTTGCCCGAGCAAGATATTATCGACAGCGACAGCGGAGTGGTGGTGTTGGACGTGATAGCAAAACTTGCGCTCTCGACGTGTTCTTTCATGCTGTCGGGCAAGTTCAATACGCCGAAGTTGGAAAGCGTCGCCGTCTTTTTGGACTTGCCGAAAAACATATTGGAGAAGTTGAAAAATATCCTTTTCAAAAACAACGGGATAAAGCGCACCAAAAAGAACTTTTCCGCCCACACCGTCGTGGAAATTTTGGCTTTGAGATTGTCTTTGTCCATGTCTCTTTTGAGATTGGTGTGCATAATCTCGATGAGCTTATCCATATCCATATCTTCATACGGATTTGCGCCTATGCGGGAAAAGAGCGAAAAATTGCGCAACGTCTTGGAAGGGAAAATCTTGCGCAGGTTTATCGGCACGAAAAGCTGGATATCGTTGGCGTCTTGCAACTTGTCTTTGATTTGACTTTCGTATATCGACATCATAAAGACTGCGCCCAGATATTCCGTCATCGTGCAGCCCTTTGCGCGACATACGCCCAAAAGCTGGTTTACGTCGCAGTACATGTGAGTGATTCCGTTGCCGGGGTTGTCAAACAAAATGCCGTTGATATGATAAGCTTTTTTGCCTTGCAAGTCCTTAATCTTGAGTTTGGAAAGCGGAACCCGCTTATAGTTTTTGAGAAAAGAATCCTCGAGCTCTTCGGGAGTGACAGGAGAGCCGACAGTGAGTACCTTTTGGTCGGAAAATACGTCGTTGCCCAACAAATTGAGATAAGTGTATACCAACGACTTGACAAACTCCGCCGCGCCCGTTGCGTCGCAAATGGCGTGGAAAAAGTCGCATACGATTTGGTTTTTGAAATAACTCACCCTAAAACAATATCCGTTGCAATTTTTATCGGTGATTTTTTTGATTGAAGTGGGGTCGAGGGGGTATACCGTCAGTTTGGAATAGTTGTGATCGAAATAGTACCAAAACACTCCTTTCATAAGTCTGACTTGGTATCCCGGAAAACGACCTATCGTCAGCGAAAGCGCTTCTTGCAATACGGCAGAGTCAACCTCTTTTTTGAGACTGACACTCAAGCGGAATATATTTTGGCTTTTTTTGTTTACCAGCATGGGATATATCTTTGCCGAATTATCCAACTTGCTCCAAGTCTCTAAAGATTTTGCCACGTGAATCCTTTAAATTGTTTTGATTATTGACAGTATATCATAATATATTCGTTTTGGCAACCCTCATTGCCCCCGCAAAGCGATATTACGAAAAATTTAGATAACGTCTTATCTCTTTGTCTTTTTGAATTTTCCCACCGTCATTTTGCGCGTCAAGATTTCGTCAAGTTGCTCGCAAGCGCCTTGCGTAATATGCGTCTTGTCTATGACGTGACAACGGCGGTCAGTTATATACATCAAATAATGCGTCGGAGTGGAGTATATCTTATAAAAGTACGTATAGTCGGATTTGGTGTGCGAGAAAAAGACTTCGCCTTTCTTTTGCAAATGCTCAAAACCATCTTGAGTAAATCTGTAAATCTCCTTTGTATCTCCGTTTAAATAAGGACTTGTTTTTGCGACGCTTTTTTGTCCCAAAGCGTTGATGATCAGCAAAAGCGGCGTGACAATTATTCCTAAAATAATCAAGAATATCCCCATTGAAGAATCTGCGCTGTCTTCGGCAAATATTATGCCGGCAGCGCCTATACCTATCAATATCAAAGAAAATATACCGAATACGATAACCAACTTTTTGATTGCAAATTTGTTGAGTACTTTTTGCGAATTTAAATCAAGTTGTGTTTTGAATTCTATCATAGTTTTTCTGCCTTTTCACTTAAAAGTGAATCTATTGTTTGCCGTCAATTTGATAGCGGCGGATATTACTACGTATTTATTATATAAATTGTTAATAAAAATGTCAATACCTGCAAATTTGAATTAGCGGTGTTGCGCATAAAACACCTTGGTATTTTGTAATATATACTATGCAAATTTATGAATTAATCATTATCTTTCTCGTCGGCGCAGGACTTGGCGTAATTGCAAGATATATTATGGGATATCGCAGAAAGTCTTCGCCGTACGTCGCATTGAATATACTCTTGGGCGGAGTGGCTTGTGTGTTTTGCCATTTGTTTTGGGGCAGTGATACTTACGCCATCTTTTTGAGCGGAGTCGGGGGCGTGATATTTAATTTTTTGTTCAGCGTATATAGATTGATTTTTTGATAGAGGGGCAATACAAAAGGGCGTATCTTTTCGATACGCCCCAATTTTTATTGTAATTGATTTGCATTATACGCTTGCAATCGCTCCTATCAAGGCTTTGACGGCTTCGCCGCTTGCCGCAGCGTCTCCGCTTGGGATATCGCCGCCCGAGACTTGTTTAAATCCGTTGATGAACTGCCAGATAATGCCGCCTTCTTTTGCTACCGCTTCCATAAACTTGTTGAAAAGATTGTTGGTCACGAGCCAATTTGCAAAGACGTCTTTTTGAGAATCCGCAATGACCTTTTGCATAAAGCTAGCGTCTCTGAAGATATTGATGACGTAACCCATCAAAATCAAGAATATAAATCCTACGAATGCGTAGAAGAGTCCGCCAAGCAATCTGTTGACTCCGCTCAAAGGAGAATCGCCGACCCTTTTGTTGATAATAAATGAGATAAGCGAAAATACCACGAGGGATATGATAGCCACTATCAAAGCGCTGATGCCCGACAGTACGCCTGCATGAACGTTTTGCAAAACGGGCGACGTCGTGAGCGCCTTTGCAAGATAAGGCGTGATAAATATCGTAAGCAGCGATGTGCCGACTACCGTCAAAAGTCTGAGAAGAGTCTTGACAATTCCTCTCACGATGCCGACGATAAAGCATATCGCAAATACTATAATTGATAAGATAGATATAACCGACATATTATTCTCCTTTTGTATTATATCCAAAATTCTTGCTTTTGATTACACTGTCATTATAATCCCGTCATTATATTTTTGTCAATTTAAATACCTTTTAATAATTGCGTAGATCTTGTAGATATTACAAGAGGATTTTGGACGGAATTTGGAGATAATTGAAAATCGAGGGTATAAAACGCCTTGTCCGTGTAAACAATTACCGATATGAAAAACTTGGTATTTTTATGTATTGGAACAACTAAAATCATCGGGGACAGCATTGGTCCCAAAGTGGGCGACAGGCTCAAAGAAAACGGCGTCAACGCTTACGTCTACGGCAACACGCAAAGACAGGTCACGGCAATCAACGTCGACGATTACGCCAAGATGATCTCGCAAAGACACAAAGACGATATCGTCGTCGTTATCGATTCTGCGCTGGGCAAACTCAAAGATATTGGCGCAATCAAGGTCACTCGCAACGGCATTAAGCCGGGCGGAGCATTTGACAAAAACAAAGAGAGAATAGGAGATATCGGCATACTTGCCGTGGTGGGCGACGCCGACGGCAACCGTATGCAAGAACTCAAAGACAGAGACGAAAGCTTTGTGGGACATCTCGTGGATAAGGTCGTGGAATTTGTCAGCGGATTGCTCTTTAAAGCCGTCAGTCTGGGAGCCGTGCAGGGGGCGATATAAAGACACCTCATCACCGCCAATGGCGGAGCTTCCCCTCAAGGGGAAGCCGAGAGGTAGTGAAGATGTAATAGGGAAAAGTGAAGAAGTATTTAATCGGATTAGATATCTCGACTTTGCTCGAAATGACAAAATAATAGCGAACAAGCAGATGCGTCTTATGCGAGCGTCAATGACAAGATAATAGGATATAGACTTCTCCACTGCGGTCGAGGTGACATCATAGACGGCGAAACGATGATAATACCTAATTCTCCGAAAGATATTTGCCTAAATAATTTGTTATTCGACGAGAAGAGAGATATGCAACGGATAAAATGATAGATTTTTTGTCAAGATAGCGGTTGACGAGAGCCGTCGTACTTGTTGTACGTCGGATTGAATCAAATGTTGAATTGGCGAAAAAGATACGTTTTAGAATTGCCTAGCCTCTCTTTTCGTCGAATATAGACAATCTTTACAAAAGTTATAGTTTACATTATTGACTAATTGTTTTGTTATAATATATAATAATGTTGGCAATTTTTAAATATATATAGTTGGCGGATAACTTTCGCTTGGAGGAAAAAGTGAACAAAAAAGCAATGTACGGCAAGATTGCGATACTCGTGATTTTGGTTGTAGTAATAATTGTATTCTTATATTTTAGGTTCTTTGACGTCAAGCCTACGGAGATCGCGTACAGCAAGGGCGACGTGACCAGCACGGAGGACAATCAAGGCTTAACCCAAATGATCGAGTCGGGCAAGATAGGCGCGCTGTATATCGAGTCTTATAAAGCCTATGCGCTGAAGTCTAGCGCTACGGCAAAAGAACTCGAGGCGTTCTATAAAAACCCGACGAAGAGAGCTACTTACGTGGCGACGATAGACTATCGCACCAATTTCAAGATGTACCTCGACGAATTAAAAGCCGAAAACGAGGCTAAGGACGAAGAAGACAAGACTAAGATCTCCGTGCCTCAGTACGTGTTCAACGATCCCAATTCGGGCGTGAATATCTCGTCTATCATATTCCCGTTGCTTGCGTTGATAATTTGCGGAGTAGTCATATTCATCATATTCAGACAGAGCGCAAGTTCTAACCGTCAAGCTATGGACTTTGGCAAGACCAAGGCAAGACTTAATATGAACGTGTCGGTACGTTTTACCGACGTGGCGGGCGCAGAAGAGGAAAAAGAAGAACTTCAAGAAATCGTAGAGTTCTTAAAAGACCCTCAAAAGTTCTTGCAACTCGGCGCAAGAATACCCAAGGGCGTGCTTCTCGTAGGTCCTCCGGGTACGGGTAAGACCTTGTTTGCAAAAGCCGTCGCAGGCGAATCCAACGTGCCTTTCTTCTCGATAAGCGGCAGTGACTTCGTGGAAATGTTCGTGGGTACCGGCGCGGCGAGAGTGAGAGATTTGTTCAATCAGGCAAAGAAGAATATGCCGTGTATCATATTTATCGACGAAATCGATGCCGTCGGCAGACAGAGAGGTTCGGGTCTCGGCGGAGGTCACGACGAGAGAGAGCAAACGCTTAACCAACTTCTCGTGCAAATGGACGGATTTGAGAAAAACGAAGGTATAATTATCATGGCGGCGACCAACAGAGCGGATATTCTCGATCCCGCATTGTTGCGTCCCGGCAGATTCGACAGACAGATATACGTCAACGTTCCCGACGTCAAGGGCAGAGAGGAGATACTCAAAGTTCACTCCCGCAACAAACCTTTGGCTCAAGACGTATCCTTTAAGATACTTGCAAGAATGACGAGCGGTTTTAGCGGCGCAGACCTTGAAAACCTTCTCAACGAAGCGGCTATTCTTGCGGCGAGAGCCAACAGAAAAGTCATCGTAATGGAAGATATTCTCGAAGGTATCAACAAAGTCATCGCAGGTCCGCAAAAGAAATCGAGAATCGTCACAGACAGCGACAAGAGAATCACGGCGTACCACGAGTCGGGTCACGCAATCATCGGCAAGTTGCTTGAAAATTGCGACGACGTGCAAGAAGTGAGCATTATTCCGAGAGGTATGGCGGCAGGATATACGCTGACGAGACCGGAAAACGACGATTCGCATATCACTCGCAACAAACTCATCGACATGGTCACGATGATGCTTGGCGGCAGAGCTGCCGAAGAGATCGTCATCAAGGATATATCAACGGGCGCATCCAACGATATCGAAAGAGCAAGCAATATCGCCAAAAAGATGGTCACTCAATGGGGTATGTCAAAGGCAATCGGCAATATGTATCTCGGAGGAGACAAAGAAGTCTTCCTTGGCAGAGATTACGGCACGACGCATTCTTATAGCGACGACCTCGGCGGTATAATAGACAACGAGATCAAATCCATTCTCGACAGCTGTTATGCAAGAGCGCTTGAGATATTGCAAGCCAACCGTAAGATAATGGACAATATGGTCAAAGTCCTCTTTGAAAAAGAGACGATATATACCGAAGAAGTCAATATGCTCTTCGACGGCAAGTCGGCGGACGAAGTCATCGCTTATATCGACGAGAGACAGGCAAAGAAAGATTCGTATAAGAAGACGGAAGCTCCCAAGATAAATATCGTCGAAGAAAAAGTCTTTGAAGACAATCAGGAAGCGCAGTCTACTCAAGATGATACGAGTGACAACGGTCAAGCAGTAGATACAGTAGATACAGTAGATACTGCGGACGGCAACGCCGAGGAACAACCTGTTGTCGACACGAAGGCGGAGCAATCGCAGGAAACTCAAGAAGGCGAGCAGACCGAGTCGGAAGAAAAGAAAGACTAATATAAAAATAAGTGAAAATACCCTCGAAACCGAGGGTATTTTTTTGTAAACTGAAAAAGCGCCATATGTAAATTAAAGTTGATAAGATGTAAAGTTTTTTTGCTTGATATATTAATTAACATAGAATATAATAAACCGCGATAAGAAATGTAAATATAGATAAAACATCATAATTTAGCAATAATTTTAAAGGGAGAGTGTTAAATAAAGTGTACAAAAGAAAATTCTTCATTTTAATATTGGTTTTATGTATAATGACCTCAATGCTTGCAGGTTGTACTTATACAAACTTTAAAGAAGAAGATTTTGCCCTAGAAATATCAAGCGTAGAGGTCATAGGAAATAAAGTAATAGTTGAAGCTATATTTGAGAATAAGACAGCGCATGGTGGAATTATCGTGAGTGGCGGGGCTGAAGGCAAAATATCAACAATAATTAATATTGAATATAAAGACGAAAATAATGAACCTGAGTTTGGTTATCCAGATATTGCAATTTTCCATTATATTAAAGCAAAACAAAAAATAGTAGCTCGTGAAGAATTTGATTTGGAGCCTGGGATTTATACTATTATATGTCATGTTGGAATTCTTTGTAATGGCAAAAATCGCTTTAGTATAGAGAATTATAATGATCATTTTTATTATGAAACAGAAAAAACAATTGTTGAGATAGAATAGGAGGACAAAATGATTAAAAAGACAATTGTATCAACTACTTTAATTTCGCTTATATTGCTTATTGCAATATTATTTTGCAGTTTTGCATTTGTATTAACAGCAAAAGCAGATTGCGAAACCATTTCGGCTTATGATTTACACGCCGAAACAAGTTATAAGCAAAATCAAGAAATTTTGCAAATGTTCAACAACGACATCCAAACATTTTCATCTAATGATGAGAATGTCGCAGAGGGGTATTCAGACATATATGCCGGATCTTATCTTGATAGCGAAGGTCTATTGAATGTGTGTCTAACAATAGATATTCCCATGACATTATCTTCAACTGAAAAACAGGAAATCATATACCATGTTAAAGAATATTCTTATACATATTTGTATTCCGTATATAAATCATTGACTGAGAATATAAGTAATTTACACATACAAGGGGTTGGTATAGATCAAAAAGATAATGTAGTCGTTATAGAGATAGAAAATGAATCTTTAGAAATGGATATTACCAATTGGATTCAAGAGATTGGATATGATAAAGAGTCTTTGAGATTTTCAATTGTAAACGGAGGAAACTCGGCCCATATATATAATATTACTGCAGGTGAAAAGATAAGAAAAGGTTTCTGGGCATGGGGATCAACCGGCACCGTAGGAGGTCCGGCTAGACGTAATAGCGATGGCAAAATTGGTATAATGACGAATGATCATGTTGCCCCAAGTGGAAGTACGATATATATAGGGAATAAAAAAATAAATAAGCCTGCAATTAATCTAAGATCAGGAGAGTGTGATGGCGCATTTATTCCATTTCAGGATGCGTCTGGTTGGAATTATCATCAAGGTACTGTAAAAGATGTAAAAACAGACAGCAATCATAGTTTAGTCAGATATGGTGGAAATAGTAGAATAATACAAGGCGCTAAAACGAAGAAATTTGGTATCAAATCGGGTATGACCGATGGGGAAATAACCTACACGAATTTTACATTAAATACAAAGTACAGTGATTCTGATACTCGGATACCAATTTCTTGCATTAAATATTCTAATAGTAGTTTACCAGGAGATAGCGGCGGTCCCGTATTTGTATATTATAGCGGAGCTAGAGGTTCATATTATTTGGTTGCATTGAATTTTGGCGGACCAGGAGAGGATAGTAGCGAAGTATTTGGATGTGGTTGTAGGACAGATAGCCTTCAAAGGGATATGGGAATAACATTTTTAACATTAGATAATTTATAAAATAAAAAATCTCAACAACAAAGGACTACTTAAATTTTAAGTAGTCCTTTGTTGTATATTTTCACTTGCTTTATATCGCGTATGATAGTATAATCAGTGAATACGAATTAAGGCAGTCAAAAGATGAACAAAGCAATAGAAACCAAACGAAAACAAATGGATATGCTTCAAGGTCCGCTTCTCAAGAAGATCTTGCTTTTTGCGCTTCCGCTTGCGCTCGGCGGTATTTTGCAACAACTTTTCAATTCGGCGGACGTTGCCGTCATAGGTTGGTTTGAGGACAGCAACGCTCAAGCCGCCGTAAACAGCAACGGGGCATTGATAAATTTGCTAATCAATCTTTTTACGGGACTGTCGGTCGGAGTTACCGTCGTCATTTCGGAACATATCGGCAGAGACGAGAAGAAAGACATACACAGCATGGTATTTACCGCAGCCGTAATTGCGCTTATAAGCGGAGTATTGTTGCTTGCCGTAGGCATTGCTATCGCATCTCCCGTGTTGAGGACAATGGACGTGCCGTCGCAAGTTCTTCCGCTTGCCGTAAAGTATCTGCAAGTCTATTTCATCGGAATGCCTTTCTTGATGATATATAACTTCGGTTCGGCGATCTTGAGAAGCGTGGGCGATACTCGCAGACCGCTCTACAGTCTTATAATCGCAGGCGTGATCAATATAGGTCTCAATCTATTGTTTGTCGCAGTATTCAAAATGAGCGTCGTGGGCGTGGCTGTCGCAACGGTTGTCGCCGACGCAGTGAGCGCAGGTTGCGTAATAGTATTTATTATGCAGAACGAGACTTTGAGAATACGATTCAAAAAATCAAAGGTCAAGGCGAAGTATCTCAAACGCATATTCGTCATAGGTTTGCCCGCAGGATTGCAAGGCATCGTCTTTTCGCTGTCCAACGTGTGTATTCAGACTGCTATCAACGGATTTGGCGATAAGGCTATGGCGGGCAGCGGCGACGCATTGTATTTTGAGTATTACGTATATTATTTCGTCAGCGCCTTCGCTCAAGCCGCAGTGACTTTTATAAGTCAAAACTTTGCGGCGGGTAATTACGCTCGTTGCAGAAAGATATTCAAAGTCAATATGTTGGCGGCTCTTGCGATTACGACGGTGTTGAGTCTTACTTTTGCGCTTGGCGGGAAATTGTTTATTCGTATCTACACTTCAGACGAAGAAGCTATCAAGTTTGCGCTTATAAGAATGACGTGCGTTTTGTCGGGAGAGATGCTGCCTTGCACGTACGAGATCGCAGGCGGAGCTTTGAGAGGAATAGGGCATTCGCTTTTGCCCGCTCTTATCACGGTCGTAGGCTCTTGCGTACTTCGCATAGTATGGGTGTATACTATATTCAGAATGTATCCCCAAAACTTCTACGTTCTTATGATAATTTATCCAATTACTTGGGTTGCGACAGGCGCGGCAATGCTCGTCTCCTATTACGCTATAAGCCGAAAGGAATTCAAAGTAAAAACGCATCCGCCCGATACTTCCGATCAAGAAGAGCAAGACGCAATCGAAGATAGGGAAAATGTAAAAGAAATAATACCCCTGAGCTGAGGGGTATTATTTATAGGGGTATAATAATTCGCTTGTTTAAAGACGCTTTGAGATCTCTTGATAGTTCCATTCTCTGGCTTTTTTGCCTACGGTAAACCAATCGATGATAGTCAAAATGCCGAAAAGTCCGCCGGTAAGGAATTTGAGTATTCCCATTCCCGTCTGTCCCAACATAAATCTATCTACGCCCAAGCCGCCGAAAAATACCGATAGGACGGTTATTGTAGTGGGATTTTTGTAATTGATCGTCGAGAGTATATTATATTTTTCGTCGGGACATTTTGACAGCCCCTCTTCGATATAGGCTCTTTTGCCGGCAGGAAAGTACTTTCCGTAAGTGGACATAAAATTTGCAATTTTTTGTTGTTCCATTGTTGTTCTCCTATAAATCACTAAATTGATATACGAAATATCGTAATAATTATACGATATACAATATTGTTTGTCAATATTTTTTCGTATAAAATATACGAAAAAGACAATTATAGGAATTGATATGGATATTCTGGCAAAAATCATCGAATTGCGTAATCAAAGGGGATGGACCGAATATAAGTTGAGCGTAGAGTCTAATATACCGCAGACGACTATATCGTCTTGGTTCAGGAAAAACGTGCAACCGTCCGTCGCATCGTTGCAAGCGATCTGCAATGCTTGCGGAATTACGCTGTCGCAATTTTTTGCCGAAGACGAAGAACCGTGTCAACTTACGCAAGCGCAAAGAAATTTGTTGGACGAATTTGCCTGTCTCTCGGCTTGCCAACAGCAAACGTTGCTTGCATTTCTCAAATCGATTAGAAACGAAGAATAATTTGAAGTGGCGCAACAGGCGCAGATATACTCGTCGGTAAACGACGGGTCATTTGCCTAGCTTTGCGCTTTTGAAGCTGTCGGGTAAGAGCAGTTGCAAACGCTTGACAAAGGGCTTGAAGACGATGAGGAAAAGCAGGAAGTTGCAGATTATCTGCGTAAGGTAGAATACGACTCCTCGGGTATATATGATAGCGAATCTTTTCCAAAAGTTGTCAAAAAATCCCGTCAGCAGTCCCGTGTCGACGAGCGAGCTCAGCGCGCCGAACGCAACCGTCAGAATTACTGCGGTTGCGGTGGCGATAAGTCGGCTTTGGATCTTGAATTTGCCGAGCAACGTAAAGACGAAAGTAACGCACCCCCAATGTATGAGATAGGTCACTACCCAAGTGTTGACTCCCCAAATCATCGTTTCGATACCCACGAAAATATACGTCGCTATGACGCCGTAAATGCCGAATACGTATCCGTATACGGCGCAAAGGAGCGTGACTATCTCCACGTTGGGGATAGCCGCCAATGCGAGCTTGCCGCCCTCCAACGTGGCCGCCATGATTGCTATTAGCGCAAGTCTGAGCGCTCTGTCACGCCGCAACTGCGATTTCAATACGTGCCTCTGGTAATGATGATCGTGCAACCTGCAAGTATTGACATTGCGCTTGCTCCAAAGTCGCTGGTGGTACACGATGCGCCTTTATAGGTAATCGTAGTTGCGTATGCGCCTACGCTCATGTCTTTTGCAATGCTCGTGTATAAAGCGATGAATTCGTTGCCTTGCGGGACGATCGAATTGATTTGCGTAAGATAAGCCCCGTAAGCGGAATCTTGAGCAGTGTAGGTAAGCTTGCCGCTTTCTTTCAGATAATCGAGAACTGCCATAAGTCCCGTTTGGGTATTGCCCGAAGGGATTTTCGCCAAATCGACTACGTATTCGTCGACTTTGTCGCCGTCGATGACGACGAGAGTCATAGTTCCTTCTTTGTCACTGTCGGGATTTACGCAGGCAAAGAGCGCTACGCAAAGCAACGAGACTAGAAGAATTGCCGTGATAATTTTTGCATACTTTTTCATTTGAGTATACTCCTTTTATAAGATACGTAATTAAATAATAGATAATAGAGAAAAGCGGTCGATTTTCAACGGTTGGTTATTCTATTATCGTATCGAAAGTCGAGGAAAATCGCATGGAATAAAAAACGCCCTTAACAGGGCGGGAATGGCAATGCCACGACTTGATCTCCCACCGAAATCCGTCTTGTTATATTACAGGCAGGTCTCCTGACTTACGGCTTCATACCTAGCGCTCTCTTCCCGATTTTTAATTCAGTGATCACAAACGTTCGTAGCCGTTACAGTAGCGGGGGCTGTCGAAGATTTTCACTCCGTTCCCTTTTTAATGCATAGGACGATTTAAGATATTCGCCCTAAAGCAACCTTGCAATATTATTCGTTTTGAATATTGTATAGTCAGGGATATATATTTGTCAAGCAATGAAAAAACAAAATAATTTTTAAAATTGCCAATAAAAGGGCGTCGAAAAAAGTTTATTAATCGAAACGACCAAAAAAGGAGAATTATCATGAAAAAAACAGTTGCGATATTAGTAATTCTGGTTATGGCAATCGGGGCGGCGGCTTGCTTTGCAGGTTGCGACGCCGGCGAAAAAACTCCCGTAGCTACGAGTTACGTCTCAATAGATATAAATCCGTCGATTAGACTCGTGCTTGACAAAGACCAAAAGATTATGTCATACAGTTGCGAAAACGACGACGCGCTCGTCTTGATGTACGGAGAAGTAATAATAGGCATGGATATCCAAGAGGCAAGCCAAAAGATAATGGACCTTGCCGTAAAAATGGGATATCTGACAAAGGATAACTGCGGAGTGCAGGTGTCGGTATCGAGCGACAATTCAAAGGTCGAGAGCAATATCTTGGACAAGATAGGAGTTGCGGTAAATAATACCGACGAAAAGCTTACCTTTGAGATCAATTATGACAAAGAGGGCTCTTTTGTGCTCAACTATCAACTTGCAAAACTCAAAGAGCAAAATCCGAATAACGAGTATTATCAGAATTTGACGGCAGGCAAGTTGAGACTCATCAACAGCGCTATGGCGGCAGACCTATCTCTCAAGATGGACGACGCCGTGAAGATGACGACTCAACAGTTGTTGGAGATCGTCGACAGCGCATACGGCAAATTGGAAGACTATTCAACGAAAGCCTTCGAAGCGGCAAAACTTGCGGCAGAGCAGGTATACCAGACGGCAGTAGTGACGGCTCAGGAGACGGTGTATCTTGCAAAATATATGGAATATAAAGGCGTGATAGAGGGCGGTCTCGCAGCGGCGCAGTACGGCGGACTTTCTATCGCCGCAAAGAGCGTGGAGCTTCTTGCAAAAAGCGTGGTCTTTGCTCAAGACACAGCGGATAAGTTGCTTGCCGAGGGAGACGTCATCGCCATTGCCGAACAACTCGGTGTCGACGTCGAAGCGCTCAAAGACGCTCAAGGCAACGTGACGGTTGAAAGCATAGGGGCTTACGTCGATAAGGTCGCTAAGAACAGCGCAGACGGATTGACTCAGGAAATGAGAGATAGACTCGACGGCGCAGTCCAAAAACTCGAAGATTGCAAAGAGCAGTTGCAGGATAAGCCGCTCTCGCAAGACGTCGTAGCTCAAATTCAAGCGCTGATAGCAAGCATACAGATAAACGATATAGACTTTAAAGACTTCACGGTAGAAGATCTCAAGGATATCGCCGTACAGCTTGAGAGCAAAGCCGCCGACGCTAAAGCAAAAATGGACGCAAGTTTGACAGACGAGCAAAAGCAGGGCATTGCCGAGGCTCAACAACAAGCCGTCGCAAAACTTGACGGAGCGCTGGCGCAATATAATCAAGCGGTTGCCAAAGCCGAGCAAGAGGCAAAGGACACTTTGTCGAGGATAAAGAATTCTCGCCTTGAAAGTTTGGCGTCGCAATCTTAATTTGCCATAACCTAATCCCACACAACTTACGACAAACGCCTTCGGATAAATCCGAAGGCGTTTGTTGCCTGTGTGTATGTTTAGTAGTGTAAAAACGTTTAGATAAATGCGCGTTATTGGCGTTAGTGCAGTTTTCGCAAGAGATCCAAAGGATCGTATTCTTTGCCGTCGACGTTGACGGTCTCGTTGTTGCGAGCCTTTTTAATGAGGTCGCTTCTCACTCTTTGTCTGATTTCGCCGACGTGTCGACTCGTCTCCAAGACGGTTCTTATCTTCTCGCTTGAGTCGGGTACGTTCTTGAGATCTTTTCCCACAAATCGCGATATGGGATTGTATACGGTATGTTCTTCGGTTACCATTTTGAGTATCAATAGATACGTGTCGTTGGCCCTCTGAATATATTTGTTATACTCGTTGGGGCTAACTTCGTTGTGACTAGAAAGTCGACTTTTGGCTTTTTTAGCCAAATAATGCAAATCAATATCATAAGACGTTGGCATATTCTCATCTCCGTGCATAGTATTTTATTTTGTTGGGAATTCTAAAATAATTATTGCTTTATATTCCTATAATACTATCATAGCGTTAATGTGGCTAAATAGCAAGCGTTTTTTAACAACTTTTGTACAAAATTACAAAAATAATTAAATTTCGTATAAAATCGACAAATTTCGCTACGGCATGGCGAATACCTTGGTAAGTAAACGGTAAAAATATACCTTTACGGAATTGTTATAACCAATCGCTTCGGTAGCCTTGACTAATCATTTAAATAGTATTAAAATAATTAAGTAGAAAATAGCTTTGGAGAGCAGTGAGCAATGAGCGCAGATACCGAAGAAAAACTTGATAAAAAATACGCTAAGCTGACTAAATTTTTGACGCAGATATGCGACGTCGCAAAGGGCGTCGACAGCGAGTTGAATACCCAAGAGTATTTGCTCAACTTCGACTTGCTCTTGCAGTCGTTGCTTTTCAATCAAAGTAAAAGTAATAACGCTATCTTTCCCAAAGAACACAAGTTTATAAAAAAAGTGGCGGAGAAGTCAGACTTGTTGGAGATCGCCAAAGCCGAGCTCATAAAGGACGGCGAGGACGCGGCAATCGATAAAGTCGAGTGGGATAATATATTCGACTGTCCGAAAGTCGTCTTTGCAAAAATCGACGGCAAGATAAAAAGCTTGACCAAAGAGTATACCAAAAATATGGTGGCGTACGTTGCGCTTGCCGAATATCTTGACGGAAAAAATTATTTCTTTAAGCTGAACGACGATACGGTGGATCTATTGTTTTATTACGCAAAATTAGAGAACGGCGCAGATGAAAACGAAGTGCAACAAGGAATATTGGGATACGTAAAGTTCGTCGCAAATTACTACGTCGAAGTGATGAGCAATATGGAAGAGTTTTTTGCCGACAAAAATTTCAAGAAAGAATTGCTTGGCTCTCTTCGTAAAGAATATAAGGAAAATAAGCGCTCAAACCGCTTTTTGGAAAGACATCTCAAAAAAATCAAAGAGAGATTGGCGGGACATTACAAAAAGGATGCAGAAAACAAACAGTAATAAATTGTTTGACAAATAATTATTTTTACATTATTATTTCTATAGATAATTAATAATTTTAACTAAATAAAGGAGAATCATTATGAAGAGAAATCTAATTCTATTTATTGCAATAGCATTGTTGCTTGCAATGGTAGTAACGGTAAGTGTGGCTTGTACGCCTAAAGACGATTTGCCTAAGGATAATCAATCCAGCGGTAATACGTCTGGCGATAATATATCAAGCGGTAGTGCGTCGTCCGGCAGTACTTCGGGAGATAATACATCCGGAGGCAGTACGTCAGGCGATGATAGACCGATTACGGAGAAATGGGAGGAGAAATTTGCAATCAGTTATCGAGTAGACGTTTTGACTCAAGAAGAGCTCGACTCTCTTTCAAAAGAAATGGAACTTGATTTAGTATATTTAATGCAATATTGCGATAAAGATGACGACGGAAGACATCCGATAGGTTGGATATCGATTTTTGGAAATGAAACCGATGCGGAAGAGTATTATGATATACAAGTTGAAGAACTAGAATATGATTCCGATAGTGAAATGGTGGTTAGAAGAGAAGGTAAAGTGGTATTTCTTGGCACTGCCGATGGATTGAAAATATTTATGGAAGTTTAAAACTTTATACAGTAATTATAAAAATGCGGCGGCATAGGACGGCGCATTTTTTATTTATGATATTTTTAAATGGATAGAGACCTCTCGACTTCGCTCGAGGTGACAGGGCGTGCGTCACAACCTAAATATACGCAATAACTTTGGCAAGCAAAGTGATTGCTAAACGT
Organism: uncultured Clostridia bacterium; assembly: GCA_947177795.1. Lineage (GTDB taxonomy): Bacteria > Bacillota > Clostridia > Christensenellales > UBA3700 > RACS-045. The sequence goes on from CAMWVR010000020.1 coordinate 17,616, forward strand.
ACGGTTGGACTTCGCCCTACCGACCAAACGAAAATGTCGCAATGCTCCATTTTGTCGGTACTTATTAAGCGGATATAGATTTCTCCGCTTCACTGCGTTTCGGTCGAAATGACAATGTAATAAAAAAAAGGTATAGACGAGCCGTCTATACCTTATTATATTTGCAAATCTGTTATTACTTGCCGAGGATTTCGTCAGCCTTGCCTGCGCAACCGAGTACGTTGACGAGTTTGTGCTTGACGATATATTTGATGTTGGCTCTTGCGTCGCCAAGGTATTGTCTTGGGTCGAAGTGATCGGGGTGCTCTGTGAAGTGCTTGCGGATACCTGCGGTGCAAGCCATTCTGAGGTCAGAGTCGATATTGATCTTACATACTGCCATGGAAGCTGCTTGACGGAGCATTTCTTCGGGTACGCCGATGGCGTCGTTGAGCTTGCCGCCGTTTTCGTTGACGATCTTGACGAACTCTTGCGGTACGGAAGATGCGCCGTGGAGAACTATCGGGAACTCGGGAAGTCTCTTGCTTACTTCTTCGAGAATGTCAAAACGAAGTTGCGGCTTGGTGCCCGGCTTGAATTTGAATGCGCCGTGCGAAGTGCCGATTGCAATTGCAAGGGAGTCAACGCCCGTCTTGGTTACGAATTCTTCAACTTCTTCGGGGCGGGTATAAGAACTTTCTTCGGCAGATACCTTTACGTCGTCCTCAACGCCTGCGAGACGTCCGAGTTCGCCCTCTACGGTTACGCCGTGGTCGTGAGCGTACTCAACGACTCTCTTCGTCAATTCGATATTGTCCTTGAAAGAGTGGTGGCTTCCGTCAATCATGACAGAGTTGAAACCGCCGTCGATACAGCTCTTGCAAAGCTCGAAAGTGTCGCCGTGGTCGAGGTGGAGACAGATAGGAAGATGACTTACTTCTTCGGCAGCCTCAACCATTTTGCGAAGATAAGTAGGGTTAGCGTATTTTCTTGCGCCGGAAGATACCTGAAGAATAAGCGGAGCGTTTTCCTCGGTAGCGGCTTCTACGATACCTTGAATAATTTCCATATTGTTTACGTTGAAAGCGCCGATTGCATAGTGTCCTGCATACGCTTTCTTAAACATTTCTTTTGATGTTACGAGTGGCATAAATTACCTCCAAATTTTTTTATCAAATAGATTTTAGCACAATGCGACCCAAAATACAACCTTTTTTTAATAAATTGATAATAAAGGACAAAAGGCGCTTGTCGGTATTGACACGCCGACGTTTTGTATATTATACTTGTATACGTGTATTGGAGAGAGAACTCTTGACTATGGTCAAGATAATACCTCATCACCGCCTATGGCGGAGCTTCCCCTCAAGGGGAAGCCAAGCGAAAATGTCGCAAGGCTCCATTTTGTCGGTACTTAATAAAAGGATGAGACCTCTCGACTACGCTCGAGGTGACATAAAAAGTTTGGACGAAGTGACAATAAGTTGGACGAAGTGACAGAGTAATAGGCGATTTGAAATTTATATATTTGGAGGATATTATGGACTTGAACGCAATTAAGTACGATATTAAGTACGTGGTGAACGGCAAAAAACACGTTTGCAACTTGGGCAAAAACGAGCATTTTTGTTTGGATACGGTCGTTGAAGACGGAGTGTTGAAAGTCAAGCTCAACGCAAAAACCAAAGTAAGATTTTTGAAATTCGATATCAGATTCCCTTATCAATATAATGCAAACGACAGGATTTTCGTCAACGGCTATCAGAGCTGGACGGATAGCATGGAATACAAGCCCGACGGGCAGATGAAAGAGTTGACTAGACTGACGGAATTTCTCGTGACGAAGACTCTTTTGAGAAGAATAGGACTTCCTAAGTCGGGGGACATTCTCTTTTGGGATTATCCCAGAAAGAGCGGTGTATTCTACGGCTGGTCGTACGGCTACGTTCGCCGCGGCGAGGACGTGGAGATATTCGGGTCTTTGACGGAGCGATACGGCTATACCGTCGTGACTTTTGACTGCAACAACGGCGAGGTCGTCATATCCAAAGAGCTTGAGGGCGTGGAATATATTGGCGAAAACAAGCTGTTGGAGCTTGCGCATATTTGCGGAAAATACGAAGAGGCTTTTGACGAGTATTTTGACAAAATGGGCGTCAAGCCGAGCGAGACGAAGAAGCGTTGCGGATATACTTCTTGGTATAACTATTACAATCGCATAAGCCAAGATATCATCAACCGAGATCTCGAGAGCATTGCCGCTCAAGACACCAAGTTTGATTGCTTCCAAATCGACGACGGGTATCAAGAGAACATCGGCGATTGGCTCACCACTGATAAAAATAAGTTCCCCGACGGAATGAAAGCCGTCGCAGACAGTATTCATTCAAAGGGCATGATCGCAGGGCTTTGGCTTGCGCCGTTTGCGGGAGTAAAGAAGTCAAGACTTTATCAAGAACACCCCGATTGGTTTATCAAAGATAAGCACGGCAGAGCGTACAACACAGGTCACAATTGGGGAGGATTTTATTCTCTCGACATTTACAACGAAGGCGCGAGAGCGTATATTAAACACGTCTTTGACGTCGTGCTCAACGAATGGGGATATGACCTTGTCAAACTTGACTTTTTGTACGGCGCGTGCGTTTTGCCGATGCATAACAAGACACGAGGAGAGATTATGTGCGACGCAATGGACTTGTTGAGAGAGTGTTGCGGAGACAAGTTGATACTCGGTTGCGGCGTTCCGCTTATGCCTGCATTCGGAAAGGTGGATTACTGCCGTATAGGCTCCGACGTGGAGCTGTCTTGGCAAAACAAAAAGAATAAGATCAGAGACGACGTATCTACGCCGCATACGATATGCAACACTATCTTCCGCCGTCATCTCAACGGCAGGGCTTGGATGAACGATCCCGACGTATTTATGTTGAGGGATTACAATATGCATATGACTTTTGAGCAACGCAAACTCGTGGCAAAGATCAACTCGACTTTCGGCAGTCTGCTGTTTATATCCGACGACGTAAGCAGTTACGGCGACGAGCAAAAGGCTGCGCTCAAAGAGACCTTTGCTCAAAAGGATATCAAAATCATATCCGCAGAGTTCGTACAGGACGATATTATGCAAGCGGTATTCGAAGAGGACGGCAAACTCGTCACTTTGAAATTCAACGTCCGCAACGGACAATACGTCTGATATTGCGACGTGATATTATAAAAGAGATAAAGAAATGAAAGATAAATCGGCAGACGCTGTCAGACGCAATAAGAAATTTGAAGTAAAGAAAACGGTGGATTTGACGGAGGGCTCTATACTTAAAAAACTCATTCTGTTTTCTTTGCCCGTGATGATAGGCAATCTGCTTCAACAGTTTTATAATATCGTCGATACGATCGTCGTCGGCAAATATCTCGGAAAAGAAGCCTTGGCGGCGGTGGGCTCTGCATACACGATAATGATTTTGATCACTTCGATAATCATCGGTCTGTGTATGGGGAGCAGCGTGTATTTCTCGATGAAATTCGGGCAGAAAGATTATCAGGGAATAAGGCAGTCTTTCTTTATCTCTTTCGTGAGTATTCTTGCCGTGACCGTTGCGCTCAACGCTCTTGCTTACGCATTGCTCGGCGCGTTGATTAAATTACTTAATATTCCCGTTGAAATTCAGTCGTCGTTCCGTCAATATATGCTCGTGATTTTTGCGGGTATATTCGCAACTTTTCTATATAATATTTTCGCCAATTTATTGCGAGCCGTCGGCAACTCAACGATACCTTTGATATTTCTTGCAATATCTGCCGTGACCAACGTTGCGCTCGATCTGCTTTTTATTCTTTATTTCAAATGGGGAGTCGCAGGCGCAGCCGCCGCTACCGTCATTGCGCAGTATCTGTCGGCAATCGGCATAATGCTGTATTATTTTATCGGCGGCGGAAACCTGCGTGTCAAAAAGGCGGATATGAAGTGGGATAAAGCCACGTTCAAAAATATATCTCGGCTCTCGGCTTTGACGTGCATTCAGCAGTCTATTATGAACTTGGGCATTTTGATGGTGCAAGGCTTGGTCAACAGTTTTGGCACGGCGGTCATGGCGGCGTTTGCAGCAGGCGTAAAGATAGACACGCTTGCGTATTCGCCTGTCCAAGATTTCGGCAACGCTTTTTCTTCTTTCGTTGCGCAGAACTACGGCGCGGAGAAAAGGGAGCGAGTGAAAAAAGGCGTCAAGACGGCAGGGCTTATGGTGATATGTTTTTGCGCAATAATAAGCCTGGTGGTCTGTCTGTTGGCAAGACAGCTGATGACGATATTCGTCGATGCGGAAGAAATTCAAGTAATCGCAATAGGCGTCAAATATCTGCGTATCGAAGGCGCTTGTTACGTCGGCATAGGACTGCTTTTTATGCTGTACGGGTATTATCGAGCTATAGATAAGCCGTCGATGTCGATTGCGCTGACGGTAATATCTCTTGGGGTGAGAGTTGCGCTGGCGTATATTTTGACGTATTGCACCGCCATAGGAGAAGTGGGGATATGGATGGCGATCCCGATAGGCTGGGCTTTGGCGGATATCACGGGTATAATTTACGGACTCGTAAAAAAGTAATCGTTTATAATTTTGTTTTCCAATCACTGATTGAGTAATTATTTTGTCAAAACGCTTGACTTCGTTGAGTTTGCAATATATAATTACAAGCGTTATATAACAAATGTAATTATGAGGAAAATATGCCTAAGCAGACAGTGGACAAAGCGCAATTATTGAAGACAGCGTTGCAAATGACGAGAGAAGAGGGCTTTGAAAGCGTAAACGCCCGAAGCGTGGCACAACGTATGGGACGTTCAGTTCAACCGATATACAGTTATTTCAATAATATGGATACGCTCAAAGAGGCGCTTTACGGCGCGGCAATGAAGTTTTACAACGAGTTTATTTATTCCCGTATAGATAAGGATCGAATATTGGAGAGTATGGCAATAGCCAACGTAGCGTTTGCAAAATATGAGACTAATTTATTCAAAATGCTATTCTTTCAAAAGTTGAACGGACTCAACAGCTTTGACGATATTTACGAATGGATGGGAGATAAATCGGCTACAAAACAAATTGCAGACAGACTGTCGCTATCTGAAGAGAAAATAAAAGAAGTGTATATAATGCTTATCGTATTTACGCACGGTGTGGCGTCGATGACTGCTACCAGCAGCGCTAATATTTCCGATGAGGAAATTGCCGATTTGCTTGTCAAGGCGTATAGGGCTTTTATTAAGTCATAGAATACAAAACTAAAAATTTAAATTTACGGAGTGAAAAATTATGGACACTAAAATAATGTTGGATTTTTTAAGCAATTTGAGTGAAAACAACAATCGCGAATGGTTTGCCGACCATAAGAAAGAAAGGCAAGCGGCAACGGCGCAGTTTGAAGAATTGATTCAAGAACTCATTTACGGCATTGGAGAGTTTGATCAGAGCGTGTTGAATAACGTTGCTAAAGAGTTGACCTTCAAACTCGTGAGGGATACGAGATTCAGTCACGACAAATCGCCGTATAATGCGTCGTTTAGAGCGCATATATCTTCAATGGGTAAACTTCCTATCCCAGTCGGGTATTATATAATGATAAAGCCCAACGGCGGCACTTTTTTGGGCGGCGGATTGTTTGCGGATATGTTCTCCGACGCAACGACGATGGTACGCAATTATATAGCCGAGCGCCCTGACGAATGGGAAGCGATAATAAACGACTCGGGATTTAAAAAATATTTCGAGGTCAAAGGAACTGCGTTGAAAAACGTGCCTGCGGCTTATGATAAAGAGCATCCGCAAGCACAGTATTTGAAAAATAAGTCTTGGTATCTTGAGTACTTTATGGCGGACGAAGAAGTGTGTGAAACCGAGGAATTTGTGAAAAAAGCTTTGGAGATATTTAAAGCGATGAAACCGTTTAACGATTATCTCAATAAGGCGCTTAAGGATTTTAAGATGCCGACGCGCGCCTGACGAATTGCGGAAATAGAACTTTGCAGTCGAATAGAAAAAATTTCGGCAAGTCCTTGCATACGGCTTTTTGCGTGTGATATAATGGATTTAATAAACTTTTAAAGGTAGCGACGGCAGATTTATCTAATAAGTTTTTAAGTCGCTTTTATGGTGACGAGATTGAAAAAAGAAAAGATGCAAAGTCGTAAGTTTGAATTTCAAAGTTCTAAAAATAAATTTCCCATTGCTTTGGTAATTATTGCGGTTGCGCTGACTTTGACGCAGTGGATCGTAGGTCTAAATTTGATCACGCTGATAAATTTGATATTTTTATTCTTCGTATCGGTAGTGATTTTCGTCAACGTCGTATTCAAGGCAAAACTCAACAAATGGCTGTTGCTGGCGTACGCTCTGCCGATATTTGCAATCGCAAGTTTTTATATCGTGGCTGGCGCAGACAGCGGTTGGGGAGCTTTGTCCAGCGGTAAGGACGGATTCGTCAACGTCGACAATTATCTTTGGCAGGGCGAGGGCAATTTCTTCACGAGACTCGTAGGAAATATCTTGATCGTGTCGCCTTGCGTGGCTTTGGCGTCGGTATTGTTTTTGATATGCAAAAAATTGTGCGATAAGAAATTCGTGCGTCCTGTCGCATCGGTCTTGTCCGTGTCGCTTATACTTGCGTCGGTAGCGTTGATATTTACGTGTAACTTGAGAGCTAAGCCTATCGCCGTGGATATGTCGGACGGAGAAAAAGATTATCTCAAGGCTTTGAACGACTATTACAATAAGAACGGCGTGAATTCTCAATCTCCCAACGTATTGGTAGTTTTGATGGACGACATGGGTTACGGCGATACGTCGTATAACGGAAATACGGTATACAGCACGCCTGCAATGGATTACGTCGGACAAGAGGGCGTCGCTTTTGATAATTTCTACGCAAGCTATTCGGTTTGCTCGCCGTCGAGATTTGCTACGCTGACGGGCAGATATCCATATAGAGGCTACGCCGACAACGTCATCTATCCGACTGTCACGACGTCGATGCCGGTATGCTTTACGAGACTTTTTAACTCCTTTGAGATGGGCGGTAACGTAGACGGTTTGCTGGGAGACGAGATTACGCTTGCGGAAGTGTTCAAAAGCGCAGGTTACGCTACGGGCGGATTCGGCAAGTGGCATTTGGGCGATTACGGCGAATATCTCCCGACTAATCAAGGCTTTGATTATTTCTACGGCTCTCACTACGTCAACGATATGACTCCGTTCTATTACGTCGAAGAAAGCGACGGCAGATATGAGATCGTCAACGGGGGAACCAAGATCGATCAGACTATGTTGACGCAATATTGCCACGAGTCTATCAACGAATGGATAGGAGACGTCGTCAATGGCGAAGAGACGAAGAGCAACGATAAGTATGATAAAGGCACTCCGTTCTTTGCGTACTACGCTACGCCGTGGCCTCACGCTCCGATCTATGCGGGCAGTCCGACTCAAAAGCCCGAGTATAGCTATAACTATGATACCCACAGGTGGGAAAAGACGGGCAAAGAAGTGTCGGTGGGTCAAGGCGCAACGGGCGCAGGTATATACGCCGATTGCGTAACGGAATTCGATTATTATCTCAGCGAACTTTTCTACAATATGCAAGAATTGGGCGTGTTGGACGACACCGTCATCGTGTTTACGTCGGACAACGGACCGGCTTTGCAAGGCTCGACAGACGATTTGCGAGGCGGTAAATATACCGCTTATGAGGGCGGACAAAAAGTCCCGTATTATATCAGATACGGCAACAATGCGTATATGAGCTCGGGCGCAAAGGTATCCGCTCAAGCCACCAACGTAGATTTATTCCCGACGTTGGTTGAGCTTTGCGGAATAAAAGGCTTGGTGGGAGATCAGGTATACGATGCGATGATGCCATTCGACAGAGAGATTGACGGCGTGTCTATGAATTCGCTGTATCTGCCCGACGAGCAAGGCAACTTTGCGGAATTTATTCACGGACAGAGCAGACCTATACTCTATATGAAGAGAGAGAAAATCAAGTCGGTATCGTACTCGATACCCAAGAGCGAGGCACTGGATATGATCATCGGCAGCGAAGTCAAGATAATCAATTCTCTTGGCGTAGCTCAGACGTACACCGTCACGCAAGAGATGGCGGAAGAGTATGATTTCATTCAATCGCAATCATATACGGTGTGGAAATATTTCAGACAAATGCAAAACGATAATCCTGCATTCCCCGATAAGAGCAGAAAGAACTGGCTCATCTGTTTGAGCGACGATTGGGGAGAGAATTATCAGCGCGCAGATATGTTCCCGCTGATCGCCAAGGACTTGAGTAATACCATGTCGCAGTGGGAGAAAAAACTCTCTAAAAATCGCCGAGGAATCAACTCAGCTTATTACAGCGACGGCGCAAAGGATTACGCATTGTATTACACTACTTTGAACGCCGAGAAGCGCAGTTGAGAGATTTATGAAAAAAGATCTGTCAATTATGATCAAGCCTGCGTCGAGCATATGCAATATGCGATGCAAATACTGTTTCTACCATTCTTTGGCGCAATCCAGAGAGGCTGAGTCCTATGGTATCATGACGCATAGTACGGCGGAAAATCTGATAAAAAAAGCCCTCGCTTTTTGCGAGGGCGGAAGCATTTATTTTGCCTTTCAAGGCGGCGAACCGCTGTTTGCGGGGAAAGAGTTCTTCAAAGACTTTGTTTCGACGGTAGATAAGTATAATACGCAAGGCTGTAAGGTATATTATAATTTGCAGACCAACGGCACTTTGATTGACGGGGAGTGGGCAGACTTTTTTGCAAAAAACAAGTTTTTGTTGGGATTGAGCCTTGACGGCGACCAAGACGCCAATCGATTTAGATTGGATAGCAATTTGAATTATACGTTCCCTAAAGTTGAAGCGGCAATGGACTTGCTCAAAGAACACGGGGTGGATTTCAACGTCTTGATAGTCGCCACCGGATATACGGCAGACCATATCGAGGCGGTATACAAGTACTTTAAGAGCCAAGACATCAAATACTTGCAATTCATTCCTTGTCTGCGCCCATTCGGCGATAAGAGCGAAAGCGAGCTCTATATGACAGTCGAGCAATACTCGTCGTTTCTCATCAAATTGTTTAATCTATACGTAAAGGATTACGTAAAGGGCGAGTACGTCAGTATAAGACAGCTTGACAATTACGTCCGTTTGTTTTTGGGCGGACACGCAGAGCAGTGCGGTATGAACGGCGTTTGTTCGCGCCAATTCGTCGTTGAGGGCAACGGCAACGTCTATCCTTGCGATTTCTATTGCTTGGACGAATGGCTGCTCGGCAACGTCAATAGCGAAGATTTTACACAGTTGGCTTTTTGCAAAAAAGCCGAAGATTTTACTCGAGGTTCTTTCAATATCCCAACGCAATGCCGCAATTGCCCTTACTTCCGCGTATGCCGTGGCGGAGGCTGCAAAAGATCCAAAGAAGATCGCGATTATTGTCAGGCTTATAAAAAATTTTTCAGCGCCTGCTTGCCGCTGTTTAGAGTATTCATCAACGAAAAAAAGTAATTATATCGACAGGGATTTCATTTTTGAGCTATTGACAAAATTAAAATATAGGTGTTAAGATTAGTGTAATTAAGACGTGGGAGTAGAATAAAATATGAAAAGAAAACTACCTATTATTTGTTGCGTACTTATTTTAGTTATTATTGCGATAACAAGTTTGAGCGCATGCGGAGATAATTCCGACGTATTTACAGATGAGCTCTCACAAGTTTTATTTACTAAACTCAGTAGACTTGTCAAACAAGAAAGTCATCTAAAGGTATACAGCGTAGTAGGGTATTATAATGATTATAGATTTTATTATTGCGTAAGATTTGACATGTATAATGAGCACGAAGGAGTTTGGCAAGAACTTGACAAAGTATATGAGTACATGGGGACAGAATTCAGCGTAAGTTTTGACGAAACAACAGGACCGGAATATTTTGAATATTATTACAACAGATATCTTAAAGCTAAGGAAGAGGGCGAAAATAAAATATATAGTGATAGCGAAATAAATAAATATTTAAGTATTGCTTTTGCTCAATGAGATATAGCGAGGGTTACTATTCAATAAATCCACTCTTCGCATTTATAACAAAAGACCTGCGTTTGCAGGTCTTTTTAATTTATCAGTGATGAACCAGAAGTCGGGATTTGAGCAGTACGTAATATTACGTCTGTGTAGCATTCGTTGCAAACATTAAAAAACTATGTTAAAATGTATATAAATATTTAAGAAAATATGCTGTAATTAATTATTAATTTTGCTCAAGTAATGATAGGAGTACATTCTGTTGAATAACGATATTAGCAGAAATGCTATAAAGTTGAATATTGACGACGGTACGTTCAAGGTTGTTGACGGAGTTTTGACAAAGTGTTCGGAGCATAATGAGTTTTGCAGCGAACTGAAAATACCCGATGGCGTTATAGATATTGAATACCTTTCTATATCTAGTTGGTTTGCAAAAGTTTTGTACGTTCCAAAGTCGGTAAAAATTATCAGGGAAGATTGGATAAACTTGGCGCGTCGATTGACAACGCTATATATTGAAAACCCCGAAATTTATATGGAAGCAGGCTGTTTTAAAAATTTGAAGCAAATCAAAGAAATATATATCGGCGGCAAAAAAATCGAAGTTTTGATAACTCAAGGCGAAGAGGTCCATTTGGAAAAATACCTAGGCAAAGATAAATCATACCGTATTGACGATGACGTTGAGATTATAGGCAGTTACGCTTTTTCACGTTGTGAAAACTTGGAACGAGTGGAATTCTCTAAATCTGTCAAGGATATTGATTTTTGGGCGTTTAAAGATTGCGCTACTTTGAAAGAGATAATTGTTGACGGTTCTATCGATCAAATAGGCGGAAAATTCGAGTTTGAAGGTTGTAAATGCTTGCAAAAAATCATTTTGAACGATTCTGTCAGACATATAAACAAAAGTGCGTTTAAAGGATGCGAACTTTTGCAAACAGTTGTTTTATCAAAGTCGCTTATGTATATTTGGTCAAGCGCTTTTGAAGATTGCATAAATATTAAGCAGCTAGTTATACCGCAATCTATTATTTCAATTGCGCCTGAGGCGTTTAAGGGGTGGCGACGTAATCAAACGATTCGCATCCCCAAGCGGTTTAAGAAATTGAGAATCTTGCAGAAATGGCGCAATGGTTGTAAGGCAAAAATAGAGTATTATTGATTTGATGATAAAGGCAGGCGTTATGCAGAATAATTCAATCGATGTAAATTTTGAAAAACTTAATTTTGACGACGGTGTGGTTCAAGTCGTTGACGGAGTGCTGCAAAAATACAAAGATATAGGTAGGATTAAGTTCTCCGAAATAAGGATTCCAGAAGGCGTAACCGATTTGGGTAAGTATTCGATTGCGGTCATGGATGCGGAGGTTATGTACGTGCCTGCATCTGTGGAAATTATTAGGAGCAACTCAATAATTTACGCTTACGAGTTGAAAAGAATATATATTGAAAATCCTAATATTTGTTTGGAAATGGGCTGTATTAATGATCTGCCCAAACTCAAAGAAATATATATCGGCGGTCAAAAAATCGATGCGGTGATTACACGACATAATAAAGACGAAGACAGCATACAACTAGAAAGATACATCGGCACTGATAAGTCGTACAAAATCGAAGATGATATTACCGTTATAGGTATAAGGGCTTTTTATAATTGCGAGACATTGGAGAAAGTGGAATTTTCACAGTCGGTATGCACTATTATGTCGTGCGCATTTGAAGGCTGCAAGGCTTTGAAAGAAGTCCAATTGCCGGAAAACTTAAAATTCATAGTCGGAGGCGCTTTTAAAGGTTGCAAGGCTATTAAAGAATTTACTGTGCCAAGATCGGTTATTTCACTAGGAGTAGGGGCTTTTGAAGGTTGGCGACGCCGTCAAACAATACGAGTGCCGTTGCGGTATAAAACCAAGAAAAATTTGCAAGAATGGCGCAATGGTTGCAAAGCAAAAATTAAGTATTACTGAAAACATTTCATAACTTGTGCGAGCGTCAATATTTCGGTAATACCGCTCTTCGCACCTTAAAACAAAAGACCTGCAAATGCAGGTCTTTGTAATTTATCAATGATGAATTAAAAGTTTAGATTAAATTCTATTTTTGTCGTCCCAATGTGCGTACTTGACATAATTATAATATCATTATAAAATTTATGTTTTCAAGGCGTGCCAAAGCCTATAAACAAAATTCAGATACCATTAAATAATAAGGAGTATAAAAACTGTAAAGTTTGGTAAAGAGTAAGACGGTGGAATGAATGATTTGTCTGAAATTGAAATATTTTTCTTAAAACCGCTTGACATAATGCGGGGGGGGGTGTTACAATTTATAAGGTGTTTTTTTGAGGTGTTTTTTTGAAAAAAGTCCTTTTTGGGGCGGAAATTACAGT
>CAMWVR010000021.1 GCA_947177795.1 uncultured Clostridia bacterium
TCAACAAAAACGTAGTGCCTCAGTATGATACAATTTTTTCCAATGCCATAAGGGTGTGTAGTATGAGCGAAGTAAAGAATTGGGATTATAGTTCAAAATTAGAAATAGTCACGTCTTTAGCGGAATTGGAAAATTTTAATATCTTAGGCGAAGGATATACAGAGGAGTACTTTGAGTACAACGTAATTTTGCTGATTAATTTTAGGTTTGCGTCATCTGATGATAATATCGAATACAAGAATTTGGCTACTCAGAACGGGAAATTCTATCCTATCTTTGAGACAAACTCGCCTATTCAAGATGAGCCTAGCACTGCTGATGAAGGTCATAGTATATTTGTCGTTACAGCTCCTATATGGGTGACTAATTATGAATTTGGAGATATATTGGCAATCAACAGGAGAGACGTCACAAGGGGCAGTTGTTATCACGATAGTATAACAAGCGTGTTTAAATAATATATAATTTGCATATGCTCAAGGCGCGCAAAAGACCTCCCGTCGGGAGGTCTTTTGTTTTAGTTCATCAAAGCGTTTTTCAAATCGTCGCTTATATTCATTTTGTCAAGTTTGGATTTGTCGTAGGTAAACCATTGTTCGTAGTAGTTGACACTTGAGCCTTTGAGATTCATAATCATCGAAGCGTTCCACACGTTGGAATTGATATACGTTCTGATAAGTCCGCAATCCCATATCTCGATCGTCAAGTGTTTTTTTGCGTACACGAATTCTTTTATTGCGCCGTTGTCAAGCATATCTGCGACGGATAATTCCAAAGTATTGTTTTGAGTGTTGATATCGCACTCAAGATAATATATGCCCGTCGACTCGTCATACTTCAGAAGTCCTGCCGTGATAGGCTTGTCGTTGTCGTAGTTGTCGGTGGTAAAACCTTTATAGTTTTCTCTGGAGTTGGTCTTTTTCATATATTCGTCAAAAGACAATTTGGTCGCTTTTGGTTTTTGGTATACTACTGCGTTTTGGTCGGGGAAGTTTACGATACTGTTTTCATTGCTATCTCCGTTTTCGGAGTAATAGAAATCCACATTATTGGGGGAGTATACTCTCTTGGTGAAGTTGAGCGCTTTTGCAAGAGCTCCCAAAAGCATATCGTTGACTTCGCCGTGCGAGCCGTCGCTCTTTACGGTATAGCCGTCGACGATGAGTCCGTAAGAATCAAAATAATAAGTATCGTTGTCAAATATGCGTACTTCGCGCGTTTCCATTGATCCGACGATACCGCCGCTGACAGTCGCTTCGCCTTTGCCGTAAGCTGCGGCTGCAAAGAAGTCGGATTCTATTATATTTTTGTTGGACAGTCTCAATAGGTATTCTATAGAATCGAGCACGGCTTGATCTTCCGTCATAGTGTCGCTTAAAGTAATTTTGCTTTTATCTATGGGTTGCGCTTTTGCTCTCGCTTCTTGCGTAGGCGCAGAAGCCAATCCGTCGAAATCAAGGTCTCCTTCTGCTCCCGTCGCCTTCTTGACGCATCCTGCAAATAAGGCTGCGGTGATCGTCACGATGACGAGTATGGCTGTAATAATTAAAAATTTTGATTTTTTCATGATCTTCTCCCAAGACATACGTTATTGCGTATATCGCTACTAAATTATACATTATATGACGAGTCTATGTCAACATTAAAAAGTTTTTGCATGATTTTGTATCGATATATCATTACGCGTCTTTAACGAAAACTTTGCAACAAAGTTCTCAAAATCGCCATAATTTACGCCAAAAAGACTTATTTGGGACAAATTTATACTTTCTGCGCTTATAATTACACTACTCAAAAAGTTGTACAAATTTATTATTTATGTTAAAATAATGGCAAAGAAAGAATTTTGGAGATCAACTTACTTGGAAATTGTTTGGAAAATAGTCGCAGTCTTGGCAGCGTATTTTATCGGAGCAATCAATATGGCGACTATCATAGGGGCGATTAAGGGCAAAAATATAAAGAATCTCGGCAGCGGCAATCCCGGAACCATGAACGTAATGAGAAGTATCGGAAAGGGTTGGGGAGCGTTGACTTTTGCTTTTGATTGCGCCAAAGGAGCGGCGTTTGCCTTGATAGGCAGATTTGCAATCGACGGCGGATCGACGGATTGGATGTTCATACTCGGCGCAGTAGCCGTATTGGGACATATCTTTCCCGTATATACCAAATTCAAAGGCGGTAAGGGCGTAGCCACGACGTTGGGTATGTTTTTGGTTGCGACACCAATAGTCGGACCTTGCGTATTACTTGGACTAGTTATATACTTGTTGTTCTGCAAGATAGGTTTTATCGGTTCGTATCTTGCCGTCACCGCATTGACGATAGCCAATTGTATAAAGTATAAAAACAGCGTCACAGCAATCGTGTGCTGTCTTGTGATATGGCTGTTCGTCATTTTGAGGCACAAAGACAACGTCAAGAGATTTATAAAAGGCAAGGAAAATACTCTTTCTATCGTAGGTAAAAATCAAGTCAAGGACGATGTTATAGAAAACGAGCAGAACGCTGCGGATGACAACGGACGAGACGTCGCAGAAGATACGCAAATCAACAATGATACCAAAGATAATTTGGAATAATAGAGGTGGATATGAAACTTGGAGTGGTAGGACTTCCCAACGTGGGAAAAAGCACTTTGTTTAATGCAATTACGCAAGCGGGCGCCGAGAGCGCCAACTATCCTTTTTGCACGATAGAGCCCAACGTGGGCGTAGTCGCCGTGCCTGACGAGAGACTGGATCTTTTGGCAAAGCTTTACAATAGCAAAAAAATCACGCCGACGGCGCTTGAATTCGTGGACATTGCAGGACTCGTCAAGGGCGCGTCAAAGGGCGAGGGACTTGGCAACAAATTTCTTTCACACATAAGAGAAGTCGACGCTATAGTGCACGTAGTCAGATGTTTTGAAGACGCCAATATCACTCACGTCGACGGTAGCGTAGATCCTTTGAGAGATATCGAGACGATAGAGTTTGAGTTGATCTTTGCAGATATGGACAGTGTGCAAAAGCGCGCCAATAAGGCAAGAACTTCGGCAAAAGGCGGAGATAAAAAATATCTTGTCGAGGCAGACCTCATGGATAGGATATACTCCGAGTTGGAAAAGGGTAAGCCGGCAAGATTGATAGATATGACTGACGACGAGAAGGAGATTGCAAGGGATTTGTTTTTGCTTACTTCCAAGCCCGTCATTTATGCGGCAAACGTGGGAGAAGACGACGTCAGCCGCGGCGGAAACGAATTCGTTGACAAAGTGAGAAAGTTCGCCGAGACTCAAGGCGCAAAGACGGTCACTATATGCGCAAAACTCGAAGAAGAACTCGCAGGTCTTGACGAAGACGACAAACAGCTTTTCAGAGAAGAATACGGCATCAAGCGGAGCGGATTGGATCAGCTTGTGTCGGCTTGCTACGACTTGCTCGGACTCATCAGTTATCTTACGGCGGGCGAGAAAGAGACGAGAGCTTGGACTATCACCAAAGGTACGAAAGCTCCGCAGGCGGCAGGAAAGATACACAGCGATTTCGAGAGAGGCTTTATCAGAGCCGAGATCGTCGATTGGAAGGTGCTTTTGGAGTGCGGTTCTTACGTTGCGGCAAAAGAAAAAGGCAAGGTCAGAAGCGAAGGCAAAGATTACGTGATAAAGGACGGCGACGTAGTGCTGTTCCGTTTTAACGTTTAGGATTCGAGGAGAGTATGGATTACAGACAACTTATTATTGACAGCATAAATATTGACGGTATTGACAAGCAGGAATTACTTGCGCTTGTCGCAACGCCCAAAGACAGCTCAATGGGCGATCTTTGCATACCGTGCTTTAAACTTGCCAAGGAGATGAAAAAGCCTCCCATGGTCATTGCCGAAGAGATTGCAAAGTCAGTCGACAAAGGAGATATGATAGAGCAAGTGACGGCTGTCGCAGGGTTTGTCAACTTCAAGTTCGACAACGTGAAGTTTGCCAAGCAGGTTCTTGCCGACGTGTTGGCAAAGGGCGACGATTACGGCAAGAGCGACGAGGGAAAAGGCAAGACAATCTGCATAGACTATTCTTCCGTCAATATTGCCAAGCCTTTCCACATGGGGCATTTGCTCAATACTGCGCTCGGCGGAGCGATATATCGCATATATACGGCGCTTGGTTACAACGTGGTGGGTATCAACCACTTGGGCGATTGGGGTACGCAGTTCGGCAAGCTTATCGTGGCGTACAAACTATGGGGCAACAAAAAGGATATCGACGAGCGAGGCGTAAGAGCGCTTGTGGAAATATACGTCAAATTCCATAAAGAAGAGGAAAAGAATCCTTCTTTGGGAGACGAGGCAAGGGCTTGGTTCAAAGCAATCGAGAGCGGAGACAAAGAGGCGCTTGAGTTGTTTGAATACTTTAAAGAAATTACTCTTAAAGAAGTCGACAGGATTTACGAGAGATTGCACGTCAAATTCGACAGTTATGCAGGCGAGTCTTTCTACAACGATAAGATGCAACCCGTGCTTGACGAATTGACGGCAAAGGGATTGTTGCAGGAGAGCGAGGGCGCAAAAGTCGTCAAATTCGACGACGATATGCCGCCTTGTCTGCTTCAACGCTCCGACGGCGCGACGCTTTATGCCACGAGAGATATGGCTGCGGCTTTTTACAGAAAAAAGACCTATGACTTTGACAAATGTCTTTACGTGGTCGCTTATCAGCAAAATCTTCACTTCCAGCAGATATTCAAAGTGCTTGAGATGATGGGCTGCGAGTGGTCAAAAGATATGATACACGTGGCGCACGGAATGGTGTCTTTGGAAAGCGGAGCAATGTCGACAAGAGAGGGCAACGTGGTATTTCTCGAAGACGTGCTCAACGGCGTCGTTGCGAAGGCAAAGAAAGTCATTGAAGAAAAAAATCCCGATCTTGAAGACAAAGACAAGATTGCAGAACAAATCGGCGTGGGCGCAACGCTTTTCGGTGTGCTTTACAACAGCAGAATAAAAGATATGGTATTCTCTTTTGACAAGGTGCTCAACTTTGAGGGCGAGACGGGACCGTACGTGCAGTATACTTACGCCAGGTGCAACAGTCTTTTTGACAAGTGCGGAGATATAGGCAGCGAGATAGATTATTCGGGACTAGACAATTTTTCAAGCAAGGCTATCGTGGCGCTTCTTGATAAATATCCGCAGATACTTCAAGAGAGCGCAAAGAAATACGAACCCAGCGTGGTCACGAGATATGCGATTGACTTGGCGCAAGCTTTCAATAAATTTTATTTTGAATGCAAGATAAATACCGAGAGAGACGGAATCAAGAATGCCAGACTTTTGTTGACAAAAGCCGTAAGACAAGTGCTTGGCAACGCATTGGCATTATTGGGTATCGAGACGCCGCAAAAGATGTAACCTATGTTCTACTCAAAGATAGGCTAGGCAAATATAAAATGCGTCTTTTCCGCCAATACAGCCATTGGCTCACGCCGACGTACAGCAAGTACGACGACGCTCGCCAAAGGCAGTCTTGACAAAAAAATCCGCTATTTTTTCTCTGCCTATCTCTCTTTTCGTCGAACGTTGAATGCATAATATAAATCATTTCTATTAAAACTTCTGCCGCTCACTTCTCGCCCAAATTAAGGGGATGCTAATTCTATCGTTACTGCCAACGAGGATGAGTAATTGGTTTTCGTTGCTCAATATCTATATAATATTATGTTGAAAAATCTTTAAAATACCGTCGCAATTTTGTTGACATAAATATTTTTAATGCTATAATATTCGTTAGAAGTCTAACAATATGGTGGCGGTATGGAAAAGACTATAAGCTTTGAGTTGCGTTTTATCAACAATCAAATCAAGAGAAGGATCAACTCCATTCCCATATTGCAATCTAATGATATCAAGGGCATTTACGGTCATGTCATAGGTTTTTTGGTAGAAAATTCCCATAGAGAGGTTTATCAAAAAGACATCGAAGAACATTTGTCGATCAGACGTTCCAGCGTGACAAATCTGCTCAGTCAAATGGAGAAAGCAGGCTTGATAGAGCGGCATTCCGTGGACGGCGACGGCAGACTCAAAAGAGTTGCGTTGACGCAAAAGTCGCTGGATATACACGAGAGCATAGACTGCGAGATGAGCAAAATCGAAATAAAGTTGAGAGACGGCATGAGCGAGGACGAACTTGACACTCTTTTCCGTCTGCTTGACAAGATAAAGAGCAACGTAGAGAACGTAGATAAAGAATAAATATTAAAATTATAGAATACAGAAATATAAGGAGATCAAGGTGAACACGATAAAGAAATTGATGAAGAGTATCAAGCAGTTCAAAGGCGTGTCGATATTATCGCCGGTGTGCGTGACTATCGAAGTGGCTTTGGAATGTATAATACCGCTTTATATGATCGAAATGCTTGAAAAGATTCAAGCCGACAATTCGATAAAGAATATTTTGACGTACGGCGGAATATTGTTGGCGCTTGCGGCAGTGTCGTTGCTTTTCGGTGTGCTTGCGGGCAAGTTTGCCGCAACTGCGTCGACAGGCTTTGCAAAGAACTTGCGGCAGGACATGTATTACCGCATTCAAGGATTTGCATTTTCCAATATCGACAAGTTTTCTGCGCCGAGTTTGGTCACGAGAATGACGACTGACGTATCCAACGTGCAGCTTGCGTACATGATGATAGTGCGAGTTGCGGTCAGATCGCCTATCATGCTTGTATTCTCGCTTATCATGGCATTCGTCATCAACGTCAAGATTGCGCTTATATTCTTGGCGCTCATACCCGTGCTTGGAGTAGGCTTGTTTATCTTATTCAGATTCGTAGACCCTATATTCACGAGAGTATTCAAAAAATACGACGCTATGAACGAATCTATACAGGAAAATATCAAGGGCATAAGAGTGGTCAAGTCTTACGTGAGAGACGATTTTGAAGAGAAGAAATTCCAAAAGACGTCCAACGACGTGCGTTACGACTTCCTCAAGGGAGAGAAGATAATAGCTATCGCCAATCCGCTTATGCAGTTCTGCATGTGGTTCTCTATATTGATGATATGCTTTTTGGTGCCGATGTTCGGCGTCAAAGAAGGCGTGGACAAATCGTCGGAAATGTCTTCGCTCATAGTCTATGCGTCGCAGATATTGTCTTCGCTCATGATGCTCAATATGGTCATGATAATGATATCCATGGCAAATACGTCCGCAAAGCGTATAGTGGAAGTCCTTGACGAGGAGAGCGATCTGCACAATCCCGAAAATCCCGTGTACGAGGTCAAAAACGGCGACGTGCGTTTTGAAGACGTTGATTTCAAATACGACGTCAAGGCTGACAGACGCGCGCTTAAAGGCGTCAATCTCGACATCAAGTCGGGCGAGACGGTGGGCATACTCGGCGGAACGGGAAGCAGTAAGACTTCGCTCGTCAATTTGATACCCAGACTTTACGATGCGACGAGCGGTCACGTTTACGTCGGCGGACTCAATGTCAAAGAATACGATCTCGATACGTTGCGTAATCAAGTCGCCGTGGTATTGCAAAAGAACGTGCTTTTCTCGGGTACGATAAAGGAAAACTTAAGGTGGGGCAATCCCGACGCAAGCGACGAAGAACTCGAGAGAGTGTGCAGGTTGGCGCAGGCGCACGACTTCATAATGGGCTTTCCCGACAAATACGACACGTTTATCGAGCAGGGCGGAAGCAACGTATCGGGCGGACAAAAACAAAGACTTTGTATTGCAAGGGCTTTGCTCAAAAAGCCTAAGATACTTATTCTCGACGACTCGACGAGCGCAGTCGACACCAAGACGGACGCTCTCATTCGCAAAGCGTTTGCGGAAGAGATACCCAATACGACCAAGTTCATAATAGCGCAAAGAGTTGCGTCTGTGCAGGACGCCGACAAGATAATCATTATGGAAGGCGGAAGCGTGGCGGATATCGGCACTCACGAAGAGTTGCTTGCCCGCAATGCGATATATCAAGAGGTGTACTACTCTCAAAATAAGACTAATAACGACGGGGAGGTAAAGGTCAATGGCTCAAAGAACTAAAAGCAGTAAGGGCGTAATGTCCATACTCGGAAGACTAATTAAGTATATGTTTAAGTATTATAAATTGCCTTTGATCTTGGTGCTTATTTGCATTACGTTCAACTCCATGGCGGCAATAAGCTCGTCGATATTCATCGAGAGGATTGTCAACGACGTCATCACACCCGGTATTGCCAATGGTTGGGACAGCGTCAAAGACAAGTTGTTTACGATCGTTGGACTGATGATAGCAATATATATCGTGGGACTTATCGCATCGTTTGCATATACCAGAATCATGGCGCACGTTACGCAGGGATTTTTGTACCATATCCGCAACGATATGTTTGAGAAGATGCAATCGCTTCCAATCAAGTTTTTTGATACGCATACTCACGGCGATATCATGAGTATTTATACCAACGATACCGATGCGATTCGTCAGCTTATATCGCAGAGTATACCTCAGGCGTACGCGGCATTCGTCGCAGTTATCACGCTGTTGGTCACAATGTTGGTATCCAGCGTGTGGCTTACGCTCGTTGTGCTTGCGGGAGTAGGCGTAATGGTAATGGTCATAAAACTCATTGGCGGCAAAAGCGCAAAATACTTTATGCTCCAGCAAATGGCGATAGGCAAGACCGAAGGATTCATAGAAGAGATGATGCACGGACAAAAGGTCGTCAAGGTCTTCTGTCACGAAGAGCAATCCAAGTCGGATTTTGATACAATCAACAATTCGCTTTTCAAAGCTAGCGAAAAAGCCAACAAATACGCCAACATCCTCATGCCTACGCTTGGTAATATCGGACACGTGCTTTACGTCGTCGTTGCAATCGTCGGCGGAGTCCTCGTATTTGCAGGCGCTCGCAATCTCACTTTGACGGGACTTGTCGTCGGTGGAATACAAATGGGCGCAATAGTGGCGTTTTTGAATATGAGCAGACAGTTTACGTTCAATATCTCTCAAGTGTCCACTCAGCTAAACGCTGTCGTCATGGCTACGGCAGGCGCTGACAGAATATTTAAACTGCTTGATGAATCTTCCGAGTTGGACGAAGGCTACGTCACGCTTGTCAATGCCAAAGAAGAGAACGGCACTCTCGTTGAATGTCAAGAGCGCACGGGCATATGGGCGTGGAAGCATCCTCATAAAGCAGAAGGGACCATTACTTTTGAAAGACTTACAGGAGATATCGAACTCAATGAAGTAGACTTTGGTTACGTCCCCGACAAACTCGTACTGCACGACGTGACGATACACGCCGAGCCGGGACAAAAGTTTGCGTTCGTGGGCGCAACGGGCGCAGGAAAGACGACGATAACCAATCTTATCAACAGATTTTACGATATTGCAGACGGCAAGATACGCTATGACGGTATCAATATCAATAAGATAAAGAAAGGCGATTTGCGCAGATCTTTGGGTATAGTCTTGCAAGATACCAATCTGTTTACGGGAACTATAATGGACAATATCCGTTACGGCAGACTTGACGCAACTGACGAGGATTGCGTTGCGGCAGCAAAACTTGCCAATGCGCACGACTTTATTACTCGTCTTCCCAACGGCTACGATACTATGCTCACGGGCGACGGCTCAAATCTGTCGCAGGGACAAAAGCAGTTGCTGTCTATTGCAAGAGCGGCGGTAGCCGACGCTCCCGTAATGATTTTGGACGAGGCTACGTCGTCGATCGACACGCGCACCGAGGCGCTTGTTCAGCAGGGCATGGACAGACTTATGGAAGGCAGGACAGTATTCGTCATTGCGCACAGACTCTCCACCGTGCAGAACTCCGATATGATCATCGTGCTTGACCACGGTCGCATTATCGAAAGCGGAAATCACGACGAGCTTATTGCGCAAGGCGGTAAGTATTATCAACTTTATACGGGCGCATTTGAACTAGAGTAAGACGGTCTTGTTGATAGTCGAAGTAATTAAAACGGGCAATTTTACTTGCCCGTTTTTTAACACCTCTTTCGGCGCTAGTGCGCCACTTTCCCCTCAAGGGGACAGCGAGGAGTATCGAGAATTACTTATTACTAATAGAGACGTCGTCATTGGCGATATTACCTTGGCTTGCATTTTGCATTTTTGCTCTTTGCTTATACACGACCTCATTCATAAATGCCTTTGATGAGAAAAGTACGGTACCGACGGCAAGGACTATTGCGATATCTACGAATACAAAAGAATTATACGCAATGCTATATACGTATATATTTTGTCCCGCGTCTGCGGCGTATGCTCCGAATGCAAAAGCTCCCGACAAGAAGTGCGACAAAAATCTCAATGCGCTGGCAAGTATACCGCCAAGCAGCAGCGATACTTGCGGACACTTTTTGAAAATTTCAAACTTGGCGAACGCTCCTCCCAAACCTATTGCAGAAAAAGCTATAGGGTAATCCAGTAAGAATTGAACGGGATGAATAATATACGGATCTTGTATTGCTTGCAATACGCCGTAGATAAGACCTATCAGTAAGCCTTTTTTCACTCCGAATATGTATGAGAAGATCATAAGCGGAAGCAGCGAAGCAAGCGTAACGCTACCGCCTTGGGGCAGTTTAAATAGGCGCACGTAAGACAATGCAAAGCTCATTGCAATACACACTGCGCCGAAAGCAACCGAGCGTGAGTCGAATTTGAAGTTGTCCTTTTTGCCTAATACAAAGGTTAAGCCCACGATAGCGGCAATCAATAATATTGCGCTTATATACATTGGCGCGTCCTTGAAATAAGGGGAGTAGTAATCGTCGTGTTTGATATTATCGACGTAATACTTGCCGATAAGCGCCATACAGACGATTGCGCCTGCTATGCAAAGAGCTATTGCGATATAGATAAGTATCCCAATTGTCTTTGGGGAGCGCTTTCGCAAATACAGTAAAAACATAAAGGCAAAAAGCGCAATGAATAATGCAAAGATGGGCCAAAAGAGAAGATCGGGCAATTCGTCGCCGTCTGACGTCTTGACAGCCATCAGCAAGAGAAAGTTGTTCATAGGTTTGCTCCTTTTTCGCCGACGAATGAAAATAAAAAGACGTCCAATTGCAAAATTGGGCGCCAATTACTTCCTGCGTTTTACGCTCTTTCGTTCAAGTATTACCTTGTCCGATTCAAGTGGTATAATCTCAGCAATTCCACAATGCCAGTCCCAATATACGCAATTTTATTTATAAATTTTCCATTATGCTTTGTTGAGTCCTTTTGTCGTACGTTTTTGTACGACTGCAAGTTCTCGTCGCGCCTAATGATAAATTTCTTTAATAAAACTATGCGTCTTTGGGGCAGTCCTTGTGGCAGCACCCACGGCGAATATATTTATTTTTTATATATCAAATATATAATATATGGGGCGCATTGTCAAATGCTTTTTTGCATATTTTAAAATAATTTGTCAATTGACGTAAAAAAAGAGCAGGTCGCATTTCTGCGACCCGCCGTGTTGTTTGTCAAGCCAAATTATTTGGTTGGGCAAGCGCCGTATTTGAACTCAGTCAAATTGAGTACCAAATCGATCTTCATCTTGATATTGCTGCCAAAGTCGATTTCTTCAGCTTCATCGTCAAGCGTTGCCGCGGACTTAGCAGTGATGGTAATACCATTGCTGTTTGCCTCTATTTTAGCGGAAATATCTGCTATGAGCTCGTGCTCTTGGTTGAATACGATGTTGAGAAGAGATGCGGTGATCGTGACGCCGTCCTTGTTTGCGATAGCGGTAGCGTTGATCTTGGTGTCGCCGTAATCTTTTACGATTATCGGTTCGTCCTTGTCATCGAGAACGAGATTACCATCTTTATCTGTCTCATACTTGAGGTTCTTGTTGACAGTGTGGTTCTTTACGTTAACGTTGATTTCGCCTGAGTCTGCGATGAGCGTCAAGTTCTTGATAAGCTCTGCAATCGGAGCTAAATCAATATCTTCGTCTTCGTCTTCATCTTCATCTTTGTCTTCGGTTTCGTTGTCGCCGCTGCCTGTATCGGGATCTTCCTTATCTGGAGGGATGAGTCCCGGTACACCCTTAATTGCATTAATAGCGTCAGAAATCGACATTCCGTCTTCGCCACCCAATATGCCGGAAACGGCGTCGCCGAGTTGACCAATCAAAGAGAGATCTGTCAAATAGAGGTTTCCGTTTTTGATAGAAACGTCGATTTTTTGAGTTTCGTCTGCGGTGTTTACAATCTTAATGCTAAGAACGTTGATTACTTTACTTGTAATTTGTTCAACCAAAGTCAATATCTCACTTGTCTTCTTTGCATTGAAGTTAATGCCGATAAGCTTAGTAGGATCAAGATCTGCAGCAAGTTCTATAGTATATTTACCTGTAGGAATCTCGAGAGGAATCTCTTTGTTATTGAAATTAACTTTTATACCTATTGCCTCTTTGAGTTCAAGTTCGCCGGCGGCGGTGAAGTTGATTGCGCTGATTTGAGTGTAATCTTTGCCGTCAGCAAGCGGTCTATTGAAAGAAACGTTTCCGCCAAAATTGAAATCTAAAGCAATATCTGCGCTGCAATCCTTAGCAATATTGATGTGTAGAAAATCAGTTTTGTCGGTTCTTTGGATTTTTAAATCTTTGCTGGTTGCGCCCAACTTTGCTTCAATACCTGCGTATTTAGCAGTCTTAAAATCGTCTGATCCTGCGCCTGTCATTTTGAAAGAAAGATCAATCGTCACGCCGGGAAGAACCGATATAAGATCTGAGCCCTTGAGGTCAAGGCCGAGTTCCTCGGTGTATGAATCAATGATGCCCAACATTTGCGCAGCCGACGTCAAAGCGTCGCTGAGATTGAGACGGAAAAGTACGTGGCTGTTGTCTTCTGCTTGATATGCTTTTCCGAATGCAGAGATCGTGTCAATGAGGTCGCATACGCCTGCCACCTTGTTAGTAACGGTTTCGTTGATTTTGTTGGCTTCGTCTTGCGATACGTTCTTATTTTCGCTCTTCAAGACGTCTTTTACTTTGACACCGTTGAGAGCAAAGTGCTTAGCATTTTCGCCGGCGCCGAGATCTACGAAAACATAGTTGCTTGAAGTTTCGTTATAGTAAACGTTAAGGATATTAGCATTGTTAGCTTTTACGTCGACGATCGACACACTCAAAGTGTTCTTATTCTCGTCTTCGGTGTTCAATGCCAAGTTGAGACCCAATTTGATGAGATATTCTTTAGTCGAATCGCCATAGTTGGTCTTTACTCTCAATTGAGCGCCTGCCTTAAGGTTGTTGATCAATTCGCCTTCCGCAGAATTGTAGAGCGTGGATTTCAGCGCGGACGCCAAACCTGTTGACATGTGCTTGTATCCTTCCGGAGCCGGTTCTAGGGTTGGATTTTCGTTCGGATCTTTCTCAGGCTTACAACCGACTAAGGCTGTAACTGCAAGAGTAAGAACCATGATAGCTACCAAAAGGAAGATAACAAGTTTCTTCTTTTTCATAATAACCTCCTAAGTTATTTATATTTTTTATTAATTATATTATAATGTTAAAACATCCGTATGTCAATAAGAATTTTAAAGTTTTAAGCGTTATTTACACAAAACGTATTTTAGTCGAGTATTATATTCTCATGTGTTTTGCCTACTTTTAAATAGCAAGCAAATCTAGCTTTTATCTGGCAAATACGATGATATCTTCTAACGTGACGTCGCAAAGTTGACAGTACACGTATAGGTCTTCTATAGATATTATGGATCTTGCGTCTTCCCAATTGGCGATTTGAGAATCCGACCAGCCCACGACGGAGCGAGCAAGTTCGCTTCTCGAGATATGATTGTCCATCTCAAAAGTGCAGGTGGCGCACTTGGCTCCGCCCTCGCAATAAGTCTTGCTGTCTTCTTGACTTCTGCAATACGCGCATACTTTCTTTATGAGGTTGACGTTGTGCCTTCTCAAATACTCGAGGTTTTTTCCCGTCTTTATCCAATCAATAGTTCTTCCGCAAAATTGTTCCATTTTTCACTCCGATTTTTATTGATATGATTATAACATATAAAAACTGACTTTTCAATAAGTTTTACAATTATTTGTTTATTTCGTTGAGCAATTTTCCACTGTCGTCTTTTTTTAGCAGTACAAAAGACGCAATTGTAAAAATCGCCGCAAATACGCTTGCCGCGGCAATGCCGCCTTTAAGACCGAGGGACGATGCGTCGGACACGTAGCCTACTATGCTCGGTCCGAGCGTGCAACCTACGTCGCCGCCCAAGGCGAGCAGGGCAAACATTGCAGTTCCGCCTTGCGGAATGTTTTTAGATGCGGCGTCAAGCGTCCCCGGCCAAGTTATGCTGACGCAAAGTCCGCACAGAGCGCAAGAAATAAGACAGATCAAAGGGGAGTTGCTTGCGACGGCAATAATATAGCAGAGCAGACAGCCTGTTCCCGCAATGGGGAGTATTCTTTTTATATGTATTTTATATCCAAATAGTCCATAAAATAATCTTCCCAATCCCATTAATAGGGCAAAGCTGAAAGGTCCGACGAGATCCCCCGTAGCTTTGTCGAGATTGAGACCCTTCTCGGCAAAATACGACACCCATTGGCTTATTGCCTGCTCGCAAGCTCCTGCGCATAATATCAAGATCAAAAAGAGGAAAAACATTTTGTTTTTTATCAGACCTTTGAGACCTATACTTTCGCCTCGCTGCTCGTTGAGGGTAGAGCATGGAACGAAGTAAAAGAAGACTGCGTTTATTATAGGTATGATTGCAAATGCAAACATTAAATACCGCCATTGAGTTCTGTCAAACGCCGTAAAATACAGCACCGTTACCAACACTATCGCCAGATATCCAAAGCAATAAAATGAGTGTAAGAGAGAGAGCTTTCCGCCTTTTTGGTCGGGTATGGCTTCTACTATCGGAGAAGTGATGACTTCCAGCATTCCGCCGCCCATAGCCATGACGATTATCGCTATTATCAGACCCGTGTATGGCGAAATCAGATACGGCAATATTCCCATAAGCGTTGCGCCTAAGGCAACTAATGCGTGGGAGATTATCATCGTGGTGCGGTAGCCTATTTTGTCCATAATTTTTGCACTCAAAGCGTCCATAAGAAGTTGTACTATAAAAGTCAACGTGATAAGCGCCGTGAGTCCTGTAAGGGATATGGCAAATTCATCTTGAAAACATACGAATAACAACGGCGGTAAATTGATTTCGACTGCTTGGATCGCACTGGCGACGCAGCAAGAATTAAAAGTATGTTTATAATTTTTCAGTCTGTTCATTTATATGTAGTTCTCTTTGCGGTATTAAGTATTGAGACTCGTAGTCGTTTTATATTATGAGGAGACTCTGCGAATGAGTGACTTATATCAAAGCGTATGTTTAATATAATGATTAAGCGAAAATGTCGCAAGGTTCTATTTTGTCGGTACTTTTTAAACGGAGCGGAGTGGAGAAATCTTATCCTTCAGATTATAAGTCCGCCGTTGACGGCAATCACTTGACCCGTGACGTAGCTTGCCTTGTCGCTAGTCAGCCATACCACGGCGTCAGCCACGTCTTGAGGTTTGCCGACTCGGGCAAGGGGTATTTCTGCAATCACGGCGTTTTTTTCTTCCTGCGTCAGATTGGAATTAATATCGGTGTCGATAAATCCCGGCGCAACGCAATTTACTCGCACTCCGCTCAAGGCGACTTCTTTTGCGAGAGCTTTGGAAAAAGCTATCACGCCGCCTTTAGCTGCGGAGTAGACGCTTTCGCAGCTTCCGCCTACTTGTCCCCACATAGACGACACCGTCACGATATTGCCGCTCTTTTGAGACAGCATGACTTTGCTTGCTTCTCTGCACAGCGTAATGTAACCTATCAAATCTGTGTTTATTACTTGGGTTATTTTTTCGTCGGTGTGGTCTATCAGCATTCCGTACGAGCCGATACCTGCGTTTGCCACTACCGTATCGACGGATGAGTATTTCTTCTTGGTGTATTCAACCATTGCCTTTACTTGGCTTGGTACGCTTACGTCGCATTTATAAGATTCTGCAATGCCGCCGTCTTTGATTATCAAGTCGCAAACTTCTTGCGCCTTGTCAGCGTTGTTGCAATACCCTACTATTACCGCGTATCCCTCTTTTGCCAAAGATATAGCGATAGCGCTGCCTATTCCTCTCGATGCTCCCGATATAATTGCCGTTTTCATACAACTATTATATCCAATCGGTTGAAGAAAATCAACTTTTGTTGTATAATTGAATTATGGAAAATAACAATAATCAAAGTCAACTCGGCGGATTTCACATTTTTGGAGTTCAGCCTGAAATAATAAAAAGCCTTGATGAACAAGGCATAGTTTCTCCCACCGATATTCAGCGGGAAGTGATACCCATTGCGCTTAAGGACGGCGACGTTGTGGCTCAAGCACCTACAGGCACGGGCAAGACGCTTGCTTTTGCGTTGCCTATGCTTGCAAAGATAGACAGAGACGCATCTTGCGTGCAGGCTCTCGTGCTTTGTCCTACGAGAGAACTCGTCATTCAGATATGCGAAGTCATTCAGAACGCCTGCAAGTATTATGAGCGAGTGAGAGTCGCAGGGCTTTACGGCGGACAGAATATCCAAAGACAGCTGTTCTGTCTTCGCAAAAAGCCGCAGATCGTCGTGGGCACTCCCGGAAGACTCCTCGATCATATCGACAGACGCACCTTAAAACTCGGCGACGTCAGTTATCTCGTGCTTGACGAGTGCGACGAAATGCTGGATATGGGATTCAGAGGCGATATAGAGAAGATAGACGACAAGGTAGGCGAGGCGCAGAGACTGTGCTTTTCGGCGACGATACCGCAATCTATCAATACGCTGATACAAAAGCTTTTGCATAATCCCACTTTCGTCAAGACGTCGGTCGACGGCGAAGATACTCCCAAGATAGAGCAGTATTATTGCGTGGTAAAGGACGCTCAGCGACTTGGCGCAATGCTTAAGATTATCGATAAAAATAAATACGATTTCGTCATAGCGTTTTGCAATACCAAGACGAGAGCGGACAAGCTTTTCGGCGCTCTCAAGTCCAAAGGCAGAGAGGTTGCGCTTTTGCACGGCGACTTACGGCAGAGCGAGCGTACGCAGATACTCAAGAGGTTCAAGGCAAAAGAGCTGAAAATATTGGTGGCGACGGACGTTGCGTCGAGAGGCTTGGATATTGACGGAGTGCAGGCGATAATCAACTTCGATCCGCCAACGGACGAAGATTTTTACGTTCACCGTATCGGCAGAACTGCCAGAGCAAGCAAAGAGGGAGTGGCTTATACTTTGATAGACAGTGCTCAAGTGGGGTATATACCCAGTTATCAACGCAAAGTCGACAATGCGCTTAAATATATGGATATCGGCGTGATTTCCGATAGCTTTACAATGCCTAAAGACGGCTCCAATAAACTCAAAGATTTTCACGACAACCAAAGCAGATTTTTCCTCAACGTCGGCAAGAGAGATTTGCTTGATAAAGACAGCCTTACGAAGTTGCTTTTGACGTATACGCCGTTGAAGATATACGAGATAGCAGACCTTAAAATTCGAGATACGTACTCTTTCGTATCTGTTATCAAAGGTTGCGAGGGCAAACTTTTTAAGCTCAAAGGCGTGGTGCTCGGCAAACGAGAAGTGACCATTCAAGACGCTAAAGAGGAAGAAAAACCGCAAAAGCAAAACGCTCCCTCGCAAAAGAAGAGCACATCTTCTTCAAAAGATAAAAAGGGTAAGTTAAAAGGTAGCAAAGACGGCAGATATAATGACAAGAATAATAAATCAAAGCCGTCAAACAACAAAACCAAGTCAAATAAAAAGTCGGGAAATACTCAATCCAAAAAAAGCAGACTTACGCAAATGTTTGAGGACGAACTCAATTATTCTATGAAAAAGTTCGGCTCGAAAAAAGGCTAGGCAAAATATTGCTCTAGCCTTTTGATTACGCTTTCACGTTTCGCCACATTCTGTTCATATCTCGGGTCTTGTCTCCGTAATCTTTCATCACGGCGCATCTTTGCACGATTTCCCAAGTGGGGAACTGCGCTTCAAATGCGTTATAGTCCTCTTCTTCGACGTATATGACGGTGTCGAATTCGCTGTCTTCGCCAAAGAAATAAGATAGGTCAATATAATAGTCCGTCTCTTCTTCGCTTGCCCAATTGTCTATTATATAATCGTATACTTCTTGAGATACTACTCCCGAGGTATAGCCGATATAATCCATATTTTGTACGGCAATATCGCCTTTGCACATAAAGTTTATCCAAAGATTTGCCGCTGTAGTATTACGGCTGTATTTGGGAATACACCAAGCGTCGCAGAATATATTGGAGCCTTCGTAAGGCACGAAGTACGACATATCTCTTTCTCGAGATAACTCTTCTTGCAACGAACTCATTGCGTATACGGCGTCGCCTGCCCATTGCAAAGTCAAGTCGATATCGCCTTGGATAATGACTTCTTTGCCCTCGTCGTTTTCATATCCGCTCAGCAAAGCCTTTTGTTTGATGAGGTGCTTTTCGATCTTTTTTACGTTGTCGTCGTCAGTTGCGTTGAGCGCAAGCGACGGAGTCATCGTCGGCAAGACTATCTCTCCAGAGCGTTCGTTGAGCAGGGTATATATTGCGCCGATTGCGTATGTATCACGCACGGAATTTTTCATCATTATTCTTTGGTCAAAAGCCTTATCCCACAGCGTTGCCCAACCGTTGGCTTCGACGTATTCTTGCATTGAGGAGTATTCTCCGTAACTTGATTTTTGATAAGCTGTCGAGTCGTTGGCGTATAGTATTCCCAGCGTACCCATCGTGTAAGGACGACTGAATACGTTGTATTCTCCGCTCTCTTTGTCGTAATCGAAATCAAAATAATATCCGTCTTCTACGTTGCCCGACAAAAGCAGAGGAGAGATATCGTCTCTATAGTCTTCGATTTCGCCGTAGCCCAAATCGTCGAGGTTTTTTTCCAATCTTATCAGCAGATTTTCTCTCGCCATTTTTTCTACCATGTAGTCTGAAGGGCAAATCACGTCGTAGTCGGCTTTCGTAGTTTTGATTTGGGAATACATAAGCTCGTTTTCGTCAAAAAGGTCGTACTTTACGGTTATTCTTTTGCCCGTAATTTCATAGTAATATTCTTCGAATTGATCAATTACGTCTTCGCCTATATACTCAGACCAATTATATACTTTAAGCACTTCATTGCGCGGAGTACAGCCTGTCATCACGATAGGCAATACCAGCGATAGCGTAAGCGTCAATAATATAGCGATTACCGTCAATCTTTTTTTCATTTCTTCTCCTATGGACGTGCAAGATTTAATTCTTTTCTTGCTTTTTCTTTGGCGTATAGAGTATCATCATCAGCGCAAATACGATAAAGAAAATTATCGTAAACAGCGCTCTTATGTCGGCGGGCAAAGGGTGCTTGCCGTTTTTGAGACCGTAGAGCAAAGTCGAGAGGGTCTCAAATGACGTCACGTTGACTTTTGTGATGACAAAGTCGTCTATTGACAGCGTAAAGGATAACAACGCTCCCACTATTATTCCCGGCATGATGTCGGGTATCACGACTTTGAACATTGCTTTTGCAGGAGTGCAACCCAAGTCCAATGCCGCTTCGTATATCTTGTTGTCAGACTTTTGCAGTCTCGGAAGCACGTTGAGAAGCACGTACGGAGCGCAGAAAGTCGTTTGCGCAAGTATCAGTTTGAGCGCGGTCATGCCCCAACTGCCATCGTTGATCTTGAACATTGCCGCGAAGAGGTTGAATACCAACGCAAGCGCTATTGCGGTGACTATTTCGCTGTTGATCATAGGAATCTGATTGACGGTGCTATAGACGGTCTTCACGCGCTTGCTGTGAATGGCGTGCAGACCTATTGCGCCGAGCGTGCCTAATACGGTGGAGAGCAGACTTACAAAAAAGCCTACGAAGAGCGTATTGAGCAACGCTTCTTGGATCTTGTCTGCGTTGGGTCCGTTGCCGCTAAAAAGGTTGATATAGTTGTTGAAAGAAAATCCGCTCCAATCGCTGAACGACGGCGTCTCCGTAAAGGAGAATACTATCATCCAAATGATTGGGAGATACAGCATGATCAGCACAAGTCCGATAAAAGTTCTGACAAGGATTTTTCTTACCATAGTCCGCCTCCTTTAGCGCCGCTGTCATTGCTGTATTTGTTGGATATTATCATTGACGCGCACATGAATATCAACAGTATAAATGATATTGCAGCCGCCATATTGAGAGAGTCGGCTTTGAGCGAATATATGAAGTCGCCGAGTAACATCATCTTGCCGTTGCTCATTATCTCCGTCACGGCAAAAGTCGTGATCGAAGGTATCATTACCATAGTTAGTCCGCTTACGATTCCCGGCATGGACAGCGGAACGGTGATTTTCCAAAACGCTCTTATGGGAGTTGCGCCCAAGTCGCTTGCTCCCTCTATGTAGCACTTGTCAATTTTGAGAAGAGTATTGTACAAAGGCATTATCATATACGGCAAGAATTCATAAGTCAAACCGAATATAACTGCGCCCATGCCCATTTTAAAACCTATTACGTTGAATACGGCTTTCGTCGCCATCATTCTCAATAAGAAGTTGACCCACATCGGCGCAAGGAAAAGCCCTATCATCACGCCCTTTTTGTTGAACTCGGTTTTTGTGAGATAATACGCTATCGGGTAGCCTATCAAAAGACATAGCGCGCTCGTCGAAAGTCCTGCGATAAGCGAATTGCCTATTACTTTGCCCAGCGCCTGTTCTTTTGCAAGTTCTTTAAAGTTGGTCACCATATCGAATGAGCCGTCGCTTGCGTCTATAAAGGCGAATACCAATACCAACACCAGCGGCAGCAATACGAATATCGCCATGAACAGGGCGTAGGGTATCGCCAAAGATTTTTTGAACATTACTCGCCCTCCTTCATAGTCACAAGCTGAAATTTGTCGATCTTGATTCCCACTCTGTCGCCTTTGTCCCAAAGATATTCGGTGTCGGCGTAGATATGGTGGTTGTCGTCCGTCTTGATATCGACGATATAGTTCTTGCCCTTGTAGATCATACTGTCTACGTTGCCCGCAAGGGGAGCGGCGTACTCGTCGTCGGTCATGTCAATATCCGCGAAAGCAAAACGCACTTGCGCTTCTTGACCTTTGAGCGTCGTCTCTGCGCCATCGATAGTCAATACGTCCTGTTCGCTGTCGTAAGCGCAGTTGTCAAAGAGCGCCGTCGGATCAAATTCGTATTCTCCTCCGTAGAGGTCAAAAGTCGTATTTGACGTGAACGTCACGGGTACGGTATTGTCTATATGCTCTTTGTGCATTATCTGAATATTTTCGGGGGAGACGTAAAGTCCCACTTCTTTGCCGATAGGCGCTTCCACAGTGCTGTGGATAGTGAATTCATAGCCGTTGCATTCGCACACCATTTCGTAGTGCACGCCTCTGAACATGCTCGACTTTATCACGCCTGTAATTATGCCTTTTTCTTTGCTCTTGACTTCGATGTCCTCGGGGCGGATGACTATGTCTACTGGAGCGTTTTGTCCAAAGCCTGCGTCTACGCACTTGAATTCCGTACCTACTATATTTACTCTGTAATCGTCGATCATTACGCCGTCGAGAATGTTGGATTCTCCGATAAAGTCGGCTACGTAAGCAGTCTGGGGCTCGTTGTAAATATCGATAGGAGTGCCTTCTTGCAATATCTCGCCGTCTTTCATTACGACGACGGTGTCGCTCATTGTCAAAGCTTCTTCTTGGTCGTGCGTGACGTATATAAAGGTTATGCCGAGTTTTTTGTGCATTTCTTTTAATTCGATTTGCATTTCCTGACGCATTTTGAGGTCGAGCGCGCCGAGAGGTTCGTCAAGCAAAAGCACCTTCGGTTCGTTGACGATAGCTCTTGCTATCGCAACTCTCTGTTGCTGACCGCCCGAGAGGGAATCTACGTCTCTCGTCTCGTAGTCGCTCAAGCCAACTATTTTTAGAGCGCGGCGTACTTTTTCGTCAATATAATATTTATAACCGTTGACTTCTTTTTTCACACGGCCTTTTTTTGTCATTTTATTTACGCTTTTCTTTATCTTGCAAAGCTTGACGTAGCCTTTTTCTACGTAAGAATAATAATCGTCGCTTGCGATAGAGAAGTCGGGTTTGCCCGTATTGGGATCTATCAAAAAGTTTTTGAGTTTGACTAACTTAGTGGCTTTCTCGCCGTTTTTCTTTACGTAAGAAACTTCGATTTTTTTGAGTTTTAATCCAAAGGCGATATTGTTGAATACGTTGAGATGTGGAAATAGCGCATACTTTTGAAAAACCGTGTTGACGTGACGCTTGTGCGGCGGAAATTTGGCAATGTCTTCGCCGTCAAAAAGCACCTTGCCTTGGGTGGGTATCTCAAATCCGGCGATCATTCTGAGAGTCGTCGTTTTGCCGCAACCGCTAGGTCCCAAGAAAGTGACAAACTGTCCCTTTTCGATATTGAGATTGATATTGTTTACGACCGTCTTGTTGCCGTATTGTTTTGTAAGTCCTTGAAGCTGAATGATGTATTCTTTGTTGTTTTCCATTGTGTTCTCCCGATATCAAAAAGTCGGCGGGCTAGATACCCAAAGTATTTTTGTCGTCTCTTGACTTTTGTTTTCTATATAATGTCGTTTTTTGCTTGTGAAGTAAAAAGAATTGCCTGCGTTGATCTCATATTCTTTTTTGCCCAAGTGCAAAATCGCCTGACCTTGCAGGACGTAACCAAACTCTTCGCCCTCGTGCGGCATATCTTCCGTCGTGCTTACGCCCGCTTGCAGAGTAAGCAGTATGGGTTCCATTTCGTTTTTGAGCGAGTTGGGCACGAGCCAAGTAATGAGTTCGCCGTCGTCTTCTTTTTCAAAAAAGTCTTGTTCTTTGAATACGATTTGTTCGTCGACTTCTTCGTTGAAGAATGACTTGAGGTCGCTGCCAAGCACCGCAAGTATATCCATTAGCGTTGCTATAGACGGAGAAGTCAAGTTGTTTTCAAGCTGAGAAATATATCCCTTCGTCAACTCGCATCTGTCCGCCAATTCTTCTTGAGTAAGTCCGCATTGAAGTCTCAATCTCTTCAATTTTACTCCCAGATCCATTTTGTCCTCCCGCATTGTTTTCGACGACGTAGTTTGTCGCTCGCATCGTTTTAAAGTCGGTTTAGTAATTCTAAACAAATTTTTTAAAAGGTTTTGTTGTGATAAACAAAAAGTTTAGAATTATTAAACAAGACGATTATAATTTACTATGCGCTATATGTCAACAATATTGATACGGTTTTTTATATTTTTATTGAAAAAAACGCTCGTAGGGGAATGCGCGGTTTTTTAAGCAATAGATTTGTTATTTTGCGCGCAATCCTATAATCTATATAATTATTAAAAAATTATGGACAAACAATTAAAGTCGTGCTAAAATTATACTGTATGGAAAAATCAATTGTGGACGGAAAAAACAACAAAGAAACACGTTCGAAAAATAAAAAGGAATATAAATTTTCAAGAAAGCGCGTCGCTTTGATCACACTTGCGGGATTGCTTATCGTGATTGCGATATTGGGTTCGGCTTTCGGCTGTTACGCTTTGGGCGTCAACTTTGCAAAGACGGTCATTACGCTCAAAGAGGAAGATACCTTTCAAGTCATGGAAGGATTCGGAGCTTCGTCGGCTTGGGTGTATCAATCGTTGGGTATACATGACAACGAGGATCTCAAAGACGAGACTGTTGAGATGCTTTACGGCGATAGCGGACTTGGATTGAACACCTTCAGATACAATATCGGCGCAGGCGGAGCAGAACTTGATTTATATAAAGATAAATTGCGAGGCGCAGAAAGCTTTTTTATTGCCGACAGATTCAACGGAGATTACTCGGTATTTTCCGACGTGAATAACTACGACTTCACGAGAGATAAGGGAGTGATGACGCTTTTTGAAAAGGCGTTGGCTCTAGGCAATATCAAAGAAGTGGTGTTTTTTGCAAATTCTCCTCATTATCTTATGACGCTCAACGGTAAGACGCACAGTGACGAGAAAAAGCAAAATAATCTCAAGCCGGAGTGCTATGAGGCTTATTGCCAATATCTTTTGGTCATAGTAGATTATTTGTATACAAACGTGATATGCAAATACGATCCCGGTATCGCAGTGCGTATCTCTCCCGTCAACGAGCCGCAATGGGATTGGGGCGGAGAAGGTGCCTCTCAAGAGGGATGTCATTTTGACCCAAAAGTCCTTGCGAAGTTCTACGACGTATTTAATAAGCAACTTGCCGATTACAACCAAAGCAAGTCTTTGAATTTTGCAATGGATATATTCGAGAGCGGAAATTACAAGATGAGAGACGCCAAGGCAAAAGTTCAGACTTATATCCAAGAACTTGCAAAATACGATTGGTTTGCCCAATTGGATAGCATATCCGTACACTCTTACGGAGTCGACGTCGAGGAATTGGCAAGAGTCAGATTCCATAATTACGTCAAGAATATTCACGGCGGACAGGGTGTGAGAGTGAGCGAATATTGCGTCATGCAAGACAAGATAGACGACGGCATGGATATGGGTATATACTCGGCAAAGGTCATCTTGCGGGATTTGGGAATCGTCAACGCAGTGAGTTGGAATTATTGGCTTTCCGTATCGGTATACGACTACGAAGACGGACTCGTATATTGGGACGGCGCAGACGCAATAAAAGTAACCAAGAGATATTACGCTATGGGACAGTTCTCCCGATATATTCCGCAGGGCAGCGTGCGAATAAGAGCTGATTACAACGATTCTTTCGGTTTCAACGGTGTTGACTGCGTTGCGTTCAAAAGACCCGACGGCAGTATCGTTTTGGTTGTCATCAACGACAGTGGCAGAGACAAGGATATAAAGATCAAAGGCGGATATGAAGATATCAAAGAGATAGTCACTTCTCAAGATAAAAATTGGGTGACGGCAGAATATAAATACGACGGGTATATTACCGTTCCGGCAAAATCCGTCGCAACTTACATTATGACTCAACCTGTCGTCGAGGAAGATTAATTATGGCAAAGAAGATTTTGAGAATTACCGCAGTCGTTTTATTGGCAATATTAGCGATTGGGCTCATATTCGGAATATACGCTTTGGCGGTGACGTTTTCTGTGACGTCTATTACGATTGACACTTCCAAGCGATATCAGACTATGCAAGGATTCGGAGCGTCTTCGGCGTGGATATATCAGGATTTGGGAGCCAATGAGAACGTCAATTTAAAAAATACCGCAATGGAAATGCTTTACGGCAGCAGCGGACTTGCGCTCAATACTTTCAGATACAATATCGGCGCAGGCGGAGTGGAAGTAGATAATTATGAAGATCCGTTGAGGGGCGCGGAAAGTTTTTTCGTGGCAGACAATTTTGACGGAGATTATTCGGTTTTTGCCGACGAGAGCAATTACGATTTTACGAGAGATCAAGCCACGCTCGACCTATTTGACAGAGCGCTTGCGACGGGTAATATAGAGAGAATAGTTTTCTTTGCGAATTCTCCGCACTATCTTATGACGAAAAACGGTAAGACGCACGGCGAAAAGCAATACGACAACAATCTCAAAGAAGAATGTTATCAAGCCTTTTCGCAGTATCTGCTCGTCATAGTCAATTATCTTTACGAGAATTACGTACGTCGTTATGACAGAAATATAGAGATACTCATTTCTCCCGTCAACGAGCCGCAATGGAAATGGGGCGGAGAGGATGCCTCGCAAGAAGGCTGTCACTTCGATCCAAAACCACTCGCAAAGTTTTACGACACGTTCTACGGCGAGCTTAAAGAATTCAATAATTCTCATGGCGTAAAGTTTGAGATGGACATATTCGAGAGCGGGAATTACAAGATGATTTTATCCACCCGCACCAAGTTCAACGAGTATATGACGGAATTTGAAAAGTACGGGTTCTTTGAGGATATCACTCATATATCTTTGCATTCTTACGGCGCAAACGAAAGCGTGTTCTATAGAGAGATATTCGCCGATTATATGGCAAAGTATTATCCCAATATCAGCGTGAGTATGAGCGAGTACTGCACGTTGGAATGGGGAGTGGACGAGAGCATAGATATGGGCATGCGCTGCGGCAAGGTAATCATGCGGGATTTGACGATACTCGGCGCAACGGATTGGAGTCATTGGCTTTCGATAGCCAAGGGCGGATATGAAGACGGACTTGTCTATTGGACGGAAAGCGAGGGTGGAATGTCCAGCCTTGACGTGACCAAGAGATATTACGTAATGGGACATTTCTCAAAGTATATAGATAGAGGAAGCGTGAGGATATCTTCGGATTACAGCGACTTTTTGGGGATCAACGGCGTGGAGTGCGCAGCGTTTAAAAATCCCGACGACAGTATTACGGTGGTTATTCTCAACGACAGCGCCAAGTCGCATAAGATAGCGTTAAAGGGTGTCGACGGATACGACAAAGTCAAAGAGGTGCTGACCGACAGCGACGTAAATTGGCAGACGAGAGAATACGACTTCGGCGGAGACGTCAAAGCGCCTGCCAATTCGATATCTACGTTTGTTTTGACAAAATAGGCTAATGCGACAGTGTTGTAAAAGTCGGATGTAAGTGGTAAAATATATAGTAAATAAAGCAAGATATAAGGAGTAAACTATGGTAAAAATAGATATTATTTCGGGTTTTTTGGGAGCGGGAAAGACTACCTTGATAAAAAAGCTTCTTTCATCTGCGCTCAAGGGACAAAAGATCGTTCTTATAGAAAACGAGTTTGGTGATATAGGTATCGACGGCGGATTCTTGAAAGACGCAGGAGTGCAGATCAATGAGATGAACAGCGGCTGTATTTGCTGTTCGCTCGTCGGAGATTTTAAAAAGGCGCTCAACAAAGTATATGAAGAGTATTCTCCCGACAGAATCGTAATCGAGCCGTCGGGCGTCGGCAAGTTGAGCGACGTTTTGCAGGCGGTGCTTTCGGCAGATTTGCCCGATAGCGAAATATCTTCGTTGACGGCTGTCGTAGACGCCAAGAAGTGCAAAATGTATATGAAGAACTTCGGCGAGTTTTATAAGAACCAAATCGAGCAGGCTAAGTGCGTAGTTTTGTCGCACACGACGGGAATATCCGAGGACAAGCTTCAATACTGTCTTGACACAGTTAAATCTCTCAACGGCGAGGCTGTGATAGTCACTACGCCGTGGGAAGAGATATCGGGCGAAAAAATATTTGAGGCAATGACGAATACCGCTACGCTTGCGAGCGAGTTGAAAAAACTCGAAGAAGAGGAAACTTGCCCCGTATGCGGCGGACATCACCACCACGAGCATAGTGAAGAATGCGGTTGTGGACATCATCACGATCATGAGCACGGTCATCATCACGACCACGACGAAGAGTGTAGTTGCGGTCACCACCATGATCACGAGCATGAGCATCATCATGACGGGGAGTGCAGTTGCGGACATCATCGCGACCATGAACGCGGTCATCATCACGATCACGGCGAGGAATGCGGCTGCGGTCATCATCACCATCACGGACACGACGCAGACGAAGTATTTTCGAGTTGGGGAGTAGAAACGGCTTGCAAGTATACTCAAGAGCAAATCAAGGATATTTTGCAAAGCCTTGACGGCGGAGAATACGGCGTGATCTTGAGAGCAAAGGGAATCGTAGGCGCAGCTGACGGCAAGTGGATACACTTTGACTACGTGCCCGAAGAGGTAGACGTAAGATACGGCGGCGGCGAAGTTATCGGCAGAATATGCGTAATAGGCAGTAAGATAAATGAGCAAAAACTCACTCAGTTGTTTGGAGTAAAGGCTAGATAATGGATAGAAATATGGAGATACCCGTATATTTATTCACGGGTTTTTTGGAGAGCGGAAAGACAAAGTTCATTCAAGAAATGATGACAGACGACAGGTTCAACGAGGGCGAGAAGACTTTGCTACTTGTCTTTGAAGAGGGCGAAGAAGAATATCAGCCCAAGTATTTTGCATCTCCCAACGTGCATATAGAGTACGTCGAAGATATCAACGATATAAATGATGAAGTGTTGGAGACTATTGCCTACAAACACGCAATTCAGCGAGTCATCGTGGAATACAACGGAATGCTAGAAGTAAGCAAATTCTTTGACGTGATACCTTCTAATTGGACAATGGCGCAAATACTTATGATTGCCGACAGCAATATTTTTCTCAACTTCAACGCTAATATGCGTCAACTTACGTTTGACAAAATGCAGTGCAGCGAGGCTGTTATATTCAACCGCTTTGACAATTCAAAGGACAAAGCAGAGTTTCACAAGATTGTAAGGGCGGCAGGCAGAAAAATCGAAATATTGTACGAATACACTGACGGACACGTCGAGCCAGATAAAATTCCCGATCCATTGCCGTTTGATATCAACGCCGCCATAGTGGAGATAAAGGACGAGGACTACGCAGAATTTTATAGAGATATTTGCGAAGAAGGCAACAAGTATGACGGCAAGATACTTTCTTTTAAGGGGATAGTTGCCGTAGACGACACGTTGCCTAAAAATACGATAGTGTTGGGAAGACACATTATGACGTGTTGCGAGGCGGATATATTTTACGGCGCTTTCGTATGCGAGTATAAGCAGGTCATTGCCCTCAAAAAACGCGACTGGGTGAAGATAACCGCAAAAGTTAAGTTCAGAAAGCACGAAGTGTACGAGGGCGTGGGGCCCGTCTTTGAGGCTATGTCTATAGAAAAGACGACAAAGCCCGAGCAAGAACTTGCCACGTTCTGATTAATGGATGATTAGACCTATCCGCTACGGTCGAGGTGACATAATAATATCTAGGTGACAAGATATATGTTGTAATTAATTCTCGCGCTAGACGCATTATGCCTCTCTCGCTATGCAGTCGCTACAGAACGAAGTGTAATGGAGAAATCTAATATAGATACAAATACAAAAGACTTAGGAGATATACATATGCAAAGAATAGCAAAATTTCACAAAGTTTCGTTTGAGCAATTCAATAAAGATTGGCTTGATACGTTTGGAGAGGGGGACGACGTCAAGGCTATATACGACGATATAAAGTTGCCAAAGAGAGCGACTACTGGCTCGGCAGGATACGACTTTTTTGCTCCTGTTAAGATAGAACTTGCTCCCAATCAGACTATAAAGATACCCACAGGTATTCGCGTAGAGATTGAGGAAAATTGGGTGCTTAAATGCTATCCGAGAAGCGGTCTTGGATTTAAGTTCAGATTGCAACTCAACAACACGGTAGGCATTATCGACAGCGATTATTTCCATTCTTCCAATGAGGGACATATTTTCTGCAAACTTACCAACGCTACCAATGAAAATAAGACTGTAGTCGTAAATAAAGGCGACGGATTTATCCAAGGTATATTTATTGAGTATGGCATTACGGTAGACGACGAGGTCAGCGCAAAGCGGGACGGCGGATTTGGATCTACGACAAAAAAATAGATTTTTCAAAAATAGAGCAGGGAATTTATATCTGCTCTATTATTTTTTCTAGTAGGTGTCTATTATTCATTTTACAAAATGAAATTCTATAAACTATTCAAAAATTTTTCTAAACCCTATTGCAATTTCTTTTTTATTATGTTAAACTATACTCAAGATAAGGGTACTTTTATTTATTTCGGCAAAGAAATTTAATTGTGTCACAAAGTTGTATGTTTATTATTTTATACAACTATGGTTATTAT
>CAMWVR010000022.1 GCA_947177795.1 uncultured Clostridia bacterium
GATATACTTTGCAGGATTCCGTGACTTTAAACGAGTTTGTCAAAAATCCGCTCGAATACGTACGCAACGTAAAAGAATTGTTACAGAAAGTTATGCCTGTCATCCAACTTGACGAAAAGACTTATATCAAACTCCGCAACGGAAGATGCATAGACAGCGACTTAGAAGACGGAACTTACGGCGTAGAATATAACTCTAACGTATGTTTTATAATCAGCGTAAAACGCAATAAAGCAAAATCTGTGTGCTATTTGCAAGACTGACGGAACAAAATGAGCAGATGGAAAGGTATCAAGACGATAGAATATACCGAGCGTTGCGAAGACGAATTGGTCGTGGCGCTTGGATTTTTTGACTGTCTTCATATCGGACACGTCAAGTTGATAGAATCCGCAAAATTGCTTGCCTTTAAAAACAATGCAAAATGCGGAGTATTTACTTTTGAGAACGATCCGTTTGCTATACTTGGAAAAACCAATTGCGGACAGATACTGAATTTTGAAGAAAGACTGACGAAGTTGGACGACTTAAGAGTGGATTATTGCATCAAAGCAAGATTCGACAGAGAGTTTTCACAGTCAAAACCTTTGGAATTTTTGCAGAGATTGGCTTCAAATAAGATCGTAAAGGGAGTTGTTGTCGGTCGAGATTATACCTTTGGCGCAAAGGGCGAGGGCGACGTGGAATTGTTGGCTAATTGGTGCGCAGACAATGGCGTAGAACTTGTTGTCGAGCCTTTTGCCGAGGATAAAGACGGAAAAATATCTTCGACGAGAATTCGTCAATTGCTTATCGACGGAGATTTGCAACAAGCCAACGTCTATCTCGGACAACCTTATTTCGTTATCGGTCAAGTAGCCCACGGAAAACGAAGAGGAAGAAACATTGGCTTTGAAACTGCAAACGTAGAATATCCTCATGACAAACTCAAAATCAAGTCGGGGTCGTATTACACCCGAGTTTTGGTTGACGGCGTATGGCTTAAATCTGTGACCAACGTGGGCGAGCATCCTACATTTGACGATATGACCTTTAATATCGAAAGTCATATTTTGTTTTATGAAAACGATTTATACGGCAAAAAAATAACCGTTAGATTTTTACAACGCATACGAGATATAAAAAAATTTGCATCAAAAGAAGAGCTTGCCGAGAGAATAAGCAAAGACGTAGAGTTTGCTTTGGAGAGCAAGTTGTGAGGTATTTATGATAAAGTTCGGACCCAGCGGATTGTGTCAGCAATTTGCAGAGAGCGGTAAAAAACACACTATAGAGGCAGGAAAATGGCTCAAAGATATGGGACTTGACTGTTTTGAGTATTCTTTTGGCAGAGGCGTAATGATAAAAAGTCAAACCGCCGAGGAAATAGGCAAAGAATTTGCTCAAAACGGTATAGAGATAAGCGTACACGCTCCGTACTTTATAAATCTTGCTACGCAAGAAGAGGATAAGGCTGTCAACAATCACAGATATATATTCGATTCTTTGAGAGCGCTGAGAGCATTTGGCGGCAATAGATGCGTATTTCATCCCGGAAGTCCGCTGAAAACGCCGAGAGCAGAGGCAATGAAAACGTTGTTGAATAGATTCGAAGAGGTATTGAGAATCAAAAACGACGAAGGATTTGCCGATTTGATACTTTGTCCCGAGACCATGGGCAAGATTGCGCAACTTGGCGACTTGGAAGAAGTGATTGCAATGTGCAAGTTGGGCGACGACAATATCGTGCCTTGTATCGACTTTGGGCATCTCAATTCGAGAGAAAAGGGGATGTATTTCACAAAAGACGACTATAAGCGTACTATTGACAGACTTTTGGAGGGCGTCGGCGAGAGCAAGACCGACAGAATGCACGTGCATTTTTCAAAGATTCAATATTCTTCAGGCGGCGAAGTGAGACATTTGACTTTTGACGACACCACTTACGGTCCCGAGTTTGAGCCGCTTATGCAGGTATTTGCCGATTATAAGTTGAATCCGTACGTAGTATGCGAGTCTGCGGGAACGCAGACGAGAGACGCTCTGTC
The DNA here is from genome assembly GCA_947177795.1 of uncultured Clostridia bacterium. Taxonomy (GTDB): domain Bacteria; phylum Bacillota; class Clostridia; order Christensenellales; family UBA3700; genus RACS-045. The sequence continues at coordinate 2,028 of CAMWVR010000022.1, forward strand.
AATGAAAACGTACTACAAGACTTTGCTTTGAGAAAATATAGTCATAGATTTTGCGTATAGACTTTACATATATTTAAAATTATGTTAAAATAATTTTATGGATATTTGTAGACGGTTATACGATATGGCGGGAGTGGACACACTAGTAATATTGACGCCGTCAAACACTCGGTATTTGTCGGGATATTCGTCTACCAACTGCCAAATAATTTTGACAAAAAGCAATTCGTATTTCCTTACGGATATGAGATATTACCTTGAGGCAAAGGAGTATCTCGGCAATAGATTCGAAGTGCTGTGTCAAGATATTAAGGACTCCAAGAGCCTTATCGATGGCAGAAAAGTTGGCATTGAGAACGATATTTCTTATGGACAATATAAGACGATTGCTCAATTGGCAGGCGATAATCTAATCGATATAACGCCGCATATTGCGACCTTGCGAAATATCAAGACGGGATTTGAGACTGAGCGTATAAAAAAGGCTCAGAGCGTGACCGAACTTGCATATAGCGAAGTGCTGAAAATAATCAAAGAAAACGTAAGTGAAGTTGAGTTAGCGGCGTATATTGAGTATGTAATGAAGAAAAACGGCTGTCAAATTGCCTTTGAATCCATAGTGGCTTTTGGGGATCATACGGCAAGCCCGCATGCGCACCCAAGTCAAAGACGACTCAAGAGCGGCGACTTCATCACAATGGATATAGGCGCAAAATACGACGGGTATTGCTCGGATATGACGAGGACTGTCGGATATGGACGATTAAGTACAAGACAAGTAGATATATACAATCACGTTCTCAAAGCGCAACGTCTTGCTATCGACAAGTTGAAAGCAGGCATGACGGGCAAAGACGGCGACTTGATTGCAAGAGGCTACTTCAGAGAAAACGGGTTGGATAAATACTTTACGCACTCACTCGGACACGGCGTGGGAATAGATATTCACGAAGGCGTGGGACTTACGCCGAGAGAAGAGAGCATATTGCAACCCGACATGATTGTGACCGTAGAGCCGGGGCTGTATATCGACGGAGAATTTGGCGTGCGCATAGAAGATATGGTACAAATTACGCAAAGCGGAGTCATTGATTTGACTAATGCAGATAAACAATTAACAATACTATAAACACAAATTTGGAGGTATTTTATGGCTGATTTTATATTGGCAGGAGATTTTAGAAAGGGCGTTACGTTTGAGATGGATGGCAAAGTCGTCACGATCGTTGACTTTTTGCACGTTAAGCCGGGCAAGGGCGCCGCATTCGTTCGCACAAAACTCAGAGACGTTATCAACGGCGGTACCGTTGAAATGACGTTCAACCCGACTGCAAAATTCCAGACAGCTCACATCGAGCATAAGACTATGGTATATTCTTATAACGACGGCGATCTTTATTATTTCATGGATCCCAATACCTTTGACATGTTGCCTATCAACGGCGAAGCGGCAGAAGACGCTCTTAAGTTCGTTATGGAAAACGGAGAAGTTACCGTATCTTTCTACAACGGCAGCCCATTCTCTGTCGAAGCTCCCAACTTTGTTGAGCTTTTGATCACTCACTGCGAGCCGGGCGCAAAGGGCAACACTACTCAAGGCGCAACCAAGCCTGCTACACTTGAGACAGGTTTTACGTTGCAAGTTCCGCTCTTCGTCAACGAGGGCGATACCATAAGAGTCGATACTCGCACAGGCTCATATATGTCAAGAGTTTAATCAGTAGTATGGCGAGAAGAGAGGCTAGGCAAATCTAAAATGCCTGTTTTCCGCAAATACAGCATTTAATTCAAGTCGTCGTACGGCAAGTGCGACGGCTTTCGTTTAACGCCGTCTCGACAAAAAAACCGCTATTTTATTTTTGCCTATCTCCCTTCTCGCCAAACGAGAGGGGAATTTTTTTAATACCTAATGTCATTTCGACTGTAGCGTAGAGTAATGGAGAAATCCCTACAGTATTAATAAAAGGATTAGATCTTTCGACTTCGTTCAAGGTGACAAAAAGGTGTATTTTGTCGAAAAATTCATTGATTTTGATATGTTTGTAATATTGTCATAGTCGCAAATTCCCGTAATTATTATATTGTATGGAAACGTTATTGTCGAAGTTGTTGCCGATATCTTTATTTAACGAGCTTTATAGAAAAGTCGATTTCAGCGTTCTTACCGAAGTGAGATTGCGACTTGACAAGCCTTTGTATTACGCAGAAGCGGGAAAGTACAAGAGACTTGACGGCTTGAGCGTGAGTAAAGACGACTTGCTTTATACGCTTGGAGTCGCTACCAAGACGTCGCTGTACGCCTACAACGATTATTTGGCGGAGGGATATATCACTTATGACGGTGGAATAAGGATAGGAATTACGGGCGAAGGAGTGATAAAGAGCGGACAGTTATCCACACTCAAGAACATAACTTCGCTGTGTATTAGGATACCGAGATACGTACGTATCAGCAACGAAAAAATCGATACTCTGTTAAATAAATTTGACAACACTTTGATAATATCCAAGCCGGGGTACGGCAAGACGACGCTGTTGAGATATATGATAAAATGCTTGTCGGATAGAGAATATAACGTGCTGGTATTGGACGAGAGAGGGGAATTGAGCGGCGTCGTAGACGGAAAACTGTCTATCGATTTGGGATCGTGTACGGATATCGTAGTCGGCGTACCCAAAATCACGGCGTACGCCTCTCAGGTGCGTAGCATGCGTCCCGACGTAATCGCAACCGACGAAATTTTCGGCGAAAAGGAAATCGATTGTATTCTCGATTGTATCAGATGCGGAGTTAAAGTGGTTGCAACTTTGCATTCGGACGAGCTTGCCAAAGTCAAAAAAAGCCCTGCTTATTCTAGACTTTTGAGCGATTTTCGCTACGTGGTGTCGATAATCGGCATAGGTAACGTAGACAGAGTCATTGATTTGAGAGGCAGCTATGCTTAAATTTGCAATCAGCGGAGTACTATGTTTCGTGTCGGCGTATCTGGGGATTGCAGGCAAAAATTATTACGACAAGAGATGCAAGTATCTCAAAGCTTTCGACGATTTTTTGTTCTCATTGCGAGACGGAATAAGTTATGCAAGGGACAAATTACCGCAAATCGGTCGTAAGTTTTTGTCGGGTGGAAAGGGGGCTTTCTATTCGGACCTTTCGCAGTTCGTCGATCTTGCTGAAAGCGGCAATCCTACGGCTGAGCAGGTAAAAAAGTGCTTTGACAGCAAATATCTCTCCAAGTTTGACAAGGCGCTGATACAAGATTTTTTCTCCGAACTCGGAAAATTTGACTACGATACGCAAATGTCTCGACTTGATCTGACTGCATCGCAACTCAAAAAAACCATAGAAAAAGCCGAAAAAGAACGCAGGACGACTGTAAATCTTCTGCCTAAATTAGGACTTGTACTCGGCATAGCAATAATGATAATTTTAGCGTAGGTGAATTATGGCAATTGACATTATCTTCAAAATCGCAGGAATCGGATTGCTGACGGCAATCATCAACGTCATTTTGAAAAAGAGCGACAAAGACGAGATAGCGACTTACGTCACTATAGCCGGATTGATACTCGTGCTGATATTGGTTCTGGACATGCTCGGCGGACTCTTTGACACTTTGAAGTCAATACTCAATCTCTATTAGCGTATGGATATATTTAAGATAGTCGGTATAGCAATAGTGGGGTGCGTGTGTACGTTGCTTTTGAAAAATACGCAATCGCAGTACGCAATGCTTTCGTCGCTTGCTACGGGAATAATCATATTAATCATTGCGCTTTCGTCTTTTTCCAAGGTAATTCTATCCTTCCAAGCTATCATAGACAAGACGGGCGTCAACAGCAGTCTTTTTGCCACGCTTTTAAAAATAATCGGTATCGGCTATATTACCGAATATTCTCAAAGCGTATGCGACGATCTCGAGTGCGGCAGCATAGGCAAAAAGGTGTCGTTTGCAGGCAAAATTGCAATATTTTTATTGGCGTTGCCTATCATAGAAAATCTTATCAACACTGTCACGGAGATATTGTGAAATGAAAAGTAAAGGCAAAATATCGACCTATATCCAATATTTTTGCATATCGTTGATACTTTGCGCAGCTCTTGTGACGGTTGTGATTTATCCCAATGACGTATGCTACGCCGACAACGCTAAGGATTCGCAGGAGATACTGGAAGACAATATAGATCAAAATCTTTCGGGACTTGATTTGGAGTCGCTTCAAAGACTCTTTGAGTCGCTCGACGGAGACTTCAAATCGCTCTTTGGAGAAGACGTCGCGACCACGGTCAAAGGCATAATTCAAGGTACTTTCAGAGGAGATTTTTCGACCTTCATAGGCGTAATGCTAAAAGGTCTCGGCAAATGCGTATTGGACGTGCTACCGATGATATTGACTATCATAGCCGTGGCGATTATTTACAGTCTGCTTGAGGGACTTACGTCGTCTTTTGCGCAAAAACCAACGAGAAAGCTGATATATTTTGCGACTTACAGCGCAATAATAGTGCTCGTTATGGCGCAAGTCGGGGGAATGATAACGTTGACGACCAATACTATCGGCAACGTAAAGTTGCTAATGGAGAGCATCTTTCCGATACTGCTGACTTTGACGACGTTACTGGGCGGAGTAAACTCTTCTGCGTTTTTCTCGCCTTTGATGGCGACTTTGACGACTTTTATTACGGCGTTTATTTCATCGGTGATCATTCCGTTTTTTATCGCAACGATTGCATTTTCGATAGTCGGCAATATGACGTCGAGCGTCAAGCTGGATAAACTCACGGGTTTTTTCAAGTCCACGGCCACCTACGTATTGGGCGGAGTATTCGGAATATTCGTAGCCTTTTTGACCTTTCAAGGTCTGACGGGAGGAGTAATAGACAGTATATCCATAAAGACGGCTAAATTTGCATTGCAAAGTTATATTCCCATTCTCGGCGGCTATCTATCCGACGGATTCGATTTAATGCTGGCAAGTCTGGTGTTGATAAAAAACTCGTTGGGCATAGTGTCTTTGCTGATGATACTGGGAGTGATAGCGTTGCCTACGTTGAAGATAATCATATTGAGTCTTGCGCTCAAACTTGCAAGCGGAATTATCGAACCGTTATGCGACAGCAAGTTCAGCAAAATGTTGCAGAGCATATCTTCCAATCTGACTTTGCTCATTGTGTCGCTGCTTGGAGTAGCGTTTATGTTTTTACTTACGGTGATGCTGGTAATTTATACGTTTAATATAGGCATTGCATAAATTACGAAAGACGGTTGAGTACGCAAAAATGTAATTGACGAGGTGTATTATGAGCGGTTGGCTTATAGGTATAGTGGGAGTAGTGTCGTTGGGAGCGCTTATCGAAGTGCTTTTGCCCGAGGGCGAAAACAGCAAATACATAAGAGGCATATTTTCCATAATAGTTATATTTGTCATTATTTCGCCGTTGCCGAAGCTTGCAAAGGGAGATTATATCAAAGGATTTACTTCGCAGACTCAAGGCGTATCTATCGACGAAGAATACTATAAGAGCGCAAAAGAAAATATACAAGAAAAAATCGAGGACAATCTTGCAGAAAAGTTGGAAAAGGCAGGTTATAATGACTTGTCCTACGACATACAATTTGATGAAGAATACGTTTTTATGATAGACAAAATCGTCGTCAACTGCAAAGATATCGACGAACAGCAGTGGCAAGAATTGCAGGAGTTCTTGCGGGCGGTCAGCGGAAATGCAAAAGTAGAAAGGGTATAGATTTGCAATACGCGAGGTTATAAAGGTGGAAAAAGTAAAGAAAATTGTAGAAAAATGTAAAAAAATTAAAGGTTTTGAAATAATTTGCGCTTTAGTCATAGCCGTCATAGCCATATGCATATATTTTAGTGTAAATGTGATGACGGGAACTTCGGACAAATCGCAAACGACCTCGCAAAAGCAAAGCGGTCTCGTAGGAGAGATACAGGATATACTGTCCGGAATAGACGGAGTCGGCGAGTGTCAAGTGCTGATAACTTATAAGGCAGGACAAGATACTCAAGAAGTAGACAATCTCAATTCGACTGACAATATCCAAGGAGTTGTCGTCGTCGCAAGAGGCGGAAACGACGTGCTGACGAGGATAAAGATTGTAAATGCGCTATGTACTCTATTAAAAATAGATGCAAATAATATTCAAATTTTTGAAATGAAATAATTGGAGGTCATTATGGCAAAAACAGAAAAAAGAAAGAAGTTATCTTCAAACGCAAAGAAAGCGCTCGTGCTTTGCTGCATGGTGGGGCTTTTGGTTGTGACGGGTGTGTTGAATTTTGTGCTTAACTCGCAGATCAATGCGCCTACCGACGTCGGTAACAACGGCGGAGACGCCAACGCTGTCGAGACTTTCTTCAACTCTCATCGCAGCAACAGAGAGACTGCAAGAGCAGAAGAATTCAGTTATCTTGACGCAATCATAAAGTCCGAAAGCACAAGCGAGACCGTCAAGGCAAGCGCAGAGCAAAAGCAAGTAGAATTGCTTGAGTTCATCGAGAAAGAACTCGTGCTTGAGAGCATTATCAAAGCAAAGGGTTTTGACGACGCAGTCGTAACGATGTCTACCAACAATCTCAACGTCATCGTCAACAAAGCAGAACTCACTTCGCAGGACGTAGCTCAAATCGTCGGAGCAATGCTCAGCGAAACCAATTATGCTCGCAATCAAGTATATGTAATGTCTTATGCGGTTTAATATAAAAGACAATAAATAAGTAAATATCACAATTGCCGATCTTTTATGGTCGGCAATTTAATATTTTAAGTAAATAATTATTATAATAATTAAATAAACAGACTTGTCAAAAGCTCTTTGATATGTTAGAATATAAATTGGCAGAGGAGGTATATATGTCAATAGAATCAAATTTGGACAAGACAAAATCCAACGAAACGTATATCAACGTAATATCTTCAATCACAGGTAGCGCCGCATCGCAAGTTGACGGAGTGGTGTCCGTAACTTACGGTAATAATAAAAAACAAAAAATCGGCAAGAAGTCGTCTTCCAGAAATAAGGCTATCGACGTGGTAATATACGACAACAGATTGGCAAAAATAGAGATTTCCGTCAATATTTATTACGGATACGTCATTCCCGTCGTCGTTTGCAAACTTCAGGAAAAAATCAAACAAGAGATAGAAAAATCGACTTTTTACAAAGTCAGCAGCGTCAACGTCAACGTCGTTGGCATAGTAGCGGGGTAATTTAAAGAGAATGAGCAGAAGAAATGCGCGACTTAGCGCTTATCAACTTATATTCGGATATTTGTTTTCCAAAGAAATAGACGAGCAGTCTTTGACTGCAATGCTCGAGGCGGAAGATATCAACGAAGCCGACGGAGAATATGTCAAAAAAGTAGTCTACGGCGTCAAAGAGAGATATGAAGAACTTATGGCTTTAATTGCCGACAATAGCAAAAATTTCAAAGTCGAGAGAATATATAAGCCCGATTTATCGGCGCTTTTGCTCGCTTGCTATGAGATGAAATATATGGAGGATATTCCTCTCGCAGTGTCAATCAACGAAGTAATCGAAATCGTCAAGACTTTCTCTACGGAGAACAGTTCCAAATTTGTCAACGGCGTCCTCAAGGGCGTCTATAACTCATTAAAAGAGGTGTAAAATGCTTATATACGGAAAAGAAGTCGCAGCAAAAACTTTGGAAAAAATCACTGCCGAGACGCAAGATTTTTGTCAAAAATACGGAAGAAAGCCTACTTTGGCAGTAATAATCGTCGGAGAAGACCCTGCGTCGCAGACTTACGTGCGCAACAAAATCAACGGTTGTAATCAAGTGGGATTCAATTCTTTGTCGTACGAATACGCCGACGGAACGCCTCAAGACGAGATTATTGCCCAAATTAAGAGTTTGGCAGAAGACGAGGCTGTAGACGGAATATTGGTTCAACTTCCGTTGCCTAAGGGTTACGACGAAGAAAAGATACTCGCCAATATACCCGACAGCAAAGACGTGGACGGATTCAACGCTTCCAATATAGGCTATCTTTGCCTGAACAGACCTCGCACGGTATCATGCACTCCGTTGGGAGTAATGCATATGCTTGAATACACGGGAGTGGATCTTACCGGCAAGCACGCTGTCGTGCTGGGCAGAAGCAACACCGTTGGAAAACCTATGGCAATGTTGCTGCTCAATGCCAACTGCACGGTCACGGTATGCCACAGCAAGACTAAGAACATGGCGGAGATAACCAAACAAGCCGATATACTCGTCGTTGCGATAGGCAAGCCAAAGTTCGTCACCGCCGATATGGTCAAGGACGGAGCGATCGTCATCGACGTGGGTATCAACCGAGTTGACGGTAAACTTTGCGGAGACGTGGATTTTGACGGAGTTGCGCCAAAGACGTCATATATATCTCCCGTACCGGGCGGCGTAGGACCTATGACTATATCTATGTTACTTTTCAATACTCTTATGAGCGCAAAATCGCGAGAGAACGAGAGATAATGGAAGGCAATATACTCAACGTTACGACGCTCAATACTTACATCAATTCGATATTTCGCGCGGAAGAGCTGTTGCACAATATCAACGTAGCGGGCGAAATTTCGGGTTTTAAGGTGACGAAGGGACATGCGTATTTTACGTTGAAAGATGAGAATTGTCAGATTGCCTGCAACTGCTTCAATTGCGCAAAGACATATATTCCAAAGGACGGAGAGAGCGTCATTCTCAAAGGCTCGGTAGATTTTTACGCAAAAGGCGGCAGACTTAATTTTAACGTCGACAGCATCACTTCGATAGGCAAAGGATTGCTTGCGTATAAGTTGGAATTGCTTAAAGCGCAATTAAATAAAGAAGGACTTTTTGATATTGCGCATAAAAAACAAATTCCGCCTTATCCTACCGACGTGTGCGTAATTACCTCATATCAAGGGGCGGTAATCAAAGATATCAAGAAGACTGTCAGACGCAAAAACGATATTATCAATATTTATATCAAAGACGTCAAAGTGCAGGGAAAGGATTGTCACAAAGAAATAATCGATGCGCTTGAAGCCGTGGATCAAATGAATTTCGACGTCATCATAATCGCAAGGGGCGGAGGCTCGGCAGAAGATCTGATGCCATTCAACGAAGAGCAACTAGTACGGGCGATATTCAGATGTAAGACGCCGATAATATCTGCGGTGGGGCACGAAAGCGACGTTACGCTTTGCGACGAAGTCGCCGATTACAGAGCGGCTACGCCTACGGCGGCGGCAGAAAAGATTGCTTACGATACGCAAGAGCTAAAGGAATATATATCGTATTGCGGAAAGCGAATGAAGGGCGCTTTGGAGAGCGCAGTTGCGTTGAAATGTAAAGATCTGAACGGCAAAGTCAATTTGATTAAAACGCAAGTGAAGTTGAATTTTTCGCAAAATGCGAATAAAATCAACTCATACGTACAAAATCTAAAGAACTTAATGGACAAAAAAGTCGCTGAATCCGACGGAAGATACGCAGCTTCGTTGGCCAGACTCAAGGCGGACAATCCACTCGGCATTTTGCAAAAAGGATATTGGTACGTCAGCAAAAACGGACAGGCTGCGCTGTCTTCAAAAGATTTGCATGAAGGAGACGACGTATCTCTTAAGACCCACGACGGTCAACTCAAAGCGGTAATTACGGAGGTGGAGTAATGAAATTCGAAGAATCTATGAAAGAACTTGACGACATCGTCGACAAACTCGAAAGCGGTAAGCTGTCTTTGGACGAGAGCGTGGAGTTATATTCAAAGGGAATGAAGCTCTGCTTGGAATGCGCTGACAAGCTCAATGACGTCAAGGGCAAAATTGCGCTATTGGAAGAAAGTCAGCAAGGACTAGTTGCCAAATTGGTCGAGGTAGAATAATGAAAGAAGCGTTAGCCGAGTATCGAAATATTTTCGAAAGGCAATTGCAAGACGTGCTTGCTCAATATTTGAGCGATATTCAGCCTATATCGGAAGCATTGGTTTACGCAGTGAGCAACGGCGGAAAGAGAATCCGCCCGACTTTATGTTATCTTGGCGCGGATTTTTGCAGAAAAGATAGCGAATACGTCAAGAATTTGGCAGTAGGCATAGAGATGATACACTCGTATTCTTTGGTTCACGACGACATGCCGTGCATGGACGACGACGATTTGCGGCGAGGAAAACCCACTGCGCACAAGGTATACGGCGAAGGTATGGCAATGCTTGCGGGAGATGCGCTTTTGAATATGGCGTTTGAAGTCATGCTCGGTGACTACGATTTTGATAAAAACACGCTTGGAGCGATGAGGTACGTTGCCAAGATGTGCGGAATAAAGGGTATGATCGGCGGTCAGTGTCTCGATCTTGCAAATGAGAGCAAAGAGAATTTCGGTATAAAGGAATTGACAAGGCTCAACCGATTGAAGACGTCTTGTCTTATCAGAGCGGCTTTAGTCGGATCGGCGATATTGTGCGGAGCAGACGCTCAAGAGGTCCAAGCTCTTGAAATATACGCTCAAAACTTGGGGGAGATATTCCAAATCGTTGACGATATATTAGACAGAACTTCGACAGAACAGGAGCTGGGAAAACAAGTCAAGCAAGATATCGCAAACGATAAAAAGAGCGTCGTGGACATACTCGGTATTGACGGCGCAAAAGAATATATCAAGAAGTTAGAGGACGAAGCCGTAAAAAGTATAAGCGTATACGGACAAAGAGCGCAAAAACTCATTGAACTGTGCAAGTTTTTGAGCAATAGATCCAACTGATTGCATATATAATATTTTTAGCCCATATTTTATAATATGAGCAAAAATAATAAGCCGAAGCGTCGGCGCGCCAAGTTGAATATTGCCGAAGCGTGGGTAATCAAAATAACGTTATTTACCTTTATAGGAGCAGTGATTTGCAGTTTTATTTCTCAAATTACTACTTCAAAAAGCGATATAATAATATCGATAATGTTGTTGTCTTTTATGATATTGATAAGTATTATATTTGACGGCATAGGATTGAGCGTGGCGTCGTGCAGCGAAGATAAAATGGTCAAGTACGCCCGCTACGCAAAAGAGTACGACATTGCGTTGAGGCTTATTCGCAATGCGGAAAAAGTAAACAATATCTGCGCCGACGTGATTGGCGATATGAGCGGAATATTGAGCGGCGCGTGCGGAGCGTCGATAGTCATTGAACTGAGTTTGAGCGGACAAGGCAGTCATTGGGCGACGATAATCGTATCTAGTATAATTGCCGCAGTGACGGTGGGCGGCAAGGCTTCGCTCAAAAAGATTGCCGTCAAAAACAGCGCCGAATTTGTCTTTATGTCGGCAAGAATGATAGGAATATTCAGTTCAAAATTTACTGCGAAGAGGAAGAAGTAATGCAAATTCTTGACAAAATTAAATTGCCTGAAGATCTTAAAAAGCTTTCTTTGGAAGAATTGGAGCTTTTGGCAAGTGATTTGAGAAATGTTATTACCAAGTATACGCTTGCCAACGGCGGTCATTTGGCGTCAAATTTGGGCGTCGTCGATTTGACTTGCGCTTTGAATTACGTATTTGACTTTCCCAAAGACAAACTGATTTTTGACGTCGGACATCAATGCTACGCATATAAAATACTCACGGGCAGACTAAAAGAATTCGACACGTTGAGACAAAAAGACGGACTCAACGGTTTTCCAAAAAGAGAAGAGAGTCGATATGATACCGTCAACAGTGGGCATGCTTCCACGGCGCTGTCCATAGCCTGCGGTATGGCAAGAGGAAACGTCGACGGCGATATAATCTGTCTGATCGGCGACGGAGCAATGACGGGCGGACTGTTTTTCGAAGCTCTCAACGATGCGCTTACTCTCGATAAAAAGATCATATTTATTATCAACGACAACAATATGTCTATCTCGGACAACGTCGGATTTATCAACGAATATTTAAAGATAGTTCGCAAGTACGGCAATGAATTTACGTTCTTGGATATGGAAATGCTCAATAATATCGACGGACACAACATATCCGACTTGATAGGCAAATTAAGATACGCCAAGAATGCTAAAAAGACTTTGGTATTGCACGTCGTAACAAAAAAAGGCAAAGGATTCGAAGACGCAGAGCTCAATCCCTCTAAGTACCACAGCGTGGGAAAACCCAATTCAAAACCGACCTATTGTCAAGTTTTTGGAGATACGATGACGAGTCTTGCCGACAAGAATGATAACGTATTTGCAATCACTGCGGCTATGACCGACGGCACGGGCTTGAGCGCTTTTGCCGAGAAATATCCGCAGAGGTTGGTGGACGTAGGCATTGCCGAAGGACATGCGGTCACTATGTCCGCAGGACTTGCCTTGGCCGGCAAAAAGCCTTACGTTGCGATATATTCCACCTTCCTACAGCGAGCGTACGACAACGTTTTGCACGACGTATGTCTGAACAAATTACCCGTCGTATTCTGTATTGACAGAGCGGGATTTGTCGGAGGAGACGGCGAAACTCATCAAGGACTTTACGACGTAGCGTATCTCGGAGCAATGCCTAATATGTCGCTTTTTGCGCCTAAGGATGGAGAAGAACTAAAGAGCGTTTTGTCTTGGTCGCAGGAATTTGATTGCCCGTTGGCAATCCGTTATCCAAAGAGTGAAATTTCGTGCGATTATACCGTACATACGCCTATTGAATACGGCAAGTGGGAATGGATAAAGTTTTCGGGAAGTCAAGTCGTCTTGATTTCAAACGGAGAAACTCTCGCCGACGTCTGCCAAAGCGCCGAGATACTTAAAGCTCAAGGGGTCGACGTCGACATCGTCAACGCAAGATTCATCAGACCGTACGACGAGCAGTTGCTTGATTCCCTTAAGGGGAGAACAGTCTTTTTCTTTGAAGAGTATATTGCGCAGAATTCGCTTTACGCTCAAGCGCTTGAGAAGTTTAACAAAGACCAAGACGATTCTACGCATGTTTACGGGATAAATATTCCCAACGTCACTTATCCCGTCGCAACTCGAAGTCAGCTTCTCAAAGAGGTTGGACTAGACAGAGATAGCATAGTAGAATTTGTCAAGAGCAAACTTAATTAACCTTATGAGATTGGATATCTATCTTTCGTCAACTCAAAATTTGACGCGTACAAAAGCAAAGCAGATGATAGAAAGCGCTTTCGTCAAGGTCGACGGCAAAATAATATCTAAAGCGGGATATGAATTAAAAGAGAACTCACTCGTTGAGATTTTGGACAATTTCAAGTTTTCATCGCTTGGCGGAGACAAACTTCAAAAGGCTTTCGACGATTTTAAATATAGCGTAAAATATAAAGTATGCGTCGATATCGGCGCTTCCAACGGCGGATTCACAGACTGTATGCTTAAGAATGGAGCGGCTAAGGTCTATGCGGTAGACGTAGGCGAGTGCGCTTTTGACGACGAATTAAAAAGCGATAGCAGAGTCGTCGTAAAGGACAAGCTCAACGCAAGATATATCACTTGCGAAGATTTGGGAGAAAAATGCGACTTTGCAAGCATTGACGTAAGTTTTATTTCTTTAAAATACGTTTTGCCGTCTGTCTACGATTTGCTTAAAGACGGCGGAGAAGTGATTGCGCTTATCAAACCCCAATTCGAAGCGGGCGCAAAAGAATTGAGTAAAAAAGGCTTGGTACTAAATACAAAAACTCATCAAAGAGTATGCGAGGACTTAACCGCCTTTGCTAAGTCTATCGGCTTTAAATATAAAGACCTAACCACCGCTCCGATAAAAGAGGGGAAAAATAAAGAATTTTTGATATATTTATGCAAAAGTATTGAATAAATATACAATATCATTTATAATTAGAATATGAAAATCGGTATAAAGACAAATTTAAAAAGAGATATCAACGCCATGGCTAGCAAACTTTTTTGTCAAAAGTTGAGAGAAGTCGGCATTGAATACAAGGTGTGCGACAACGCTAAAGATTACTTTGACGCGCAATCGGTTGCCGATGCAAAAGACGTCTTTGAGTGGTGCGACATAGTCGTAGCCTTTGGCGGAGACGGCACGATGCTTGATATCGTTCGCAACTTGCCGAGCGATTTGCCTATCCTTGGCATCAATATGGGCAAGATCGGTTTTTTGACAGAGATAGACGAAAATCAAATGGGTTACGCAATTTCGTCATTATTGAGCGGAGATTACGCTATAGAGCGTCGCTCGATGCTCAAGGCGACGTCGGGAAATCAACAGTTTTATGCGCTCAACGAAGTCGTCGTGAGTTGTCAAGATCCGTGTCACGTATCGGTTTTTGACGTATATATCGACGGTATTTTGGCGGATACGTTGAGAAGCGACGGCGTTCTTGTGTCCACGCCCACGGGTTCCACTGCATATTCTTTGTCGTGCAACGGACCTGTTTTAAGTCCGACGGTAAAGGCGTTGATTGTCAACGGCATTTGTCCGCATTCTTTACACAGTTGTCCGATGGTCGTTGATGATAATATGAGTATTAAAATTTCTACAAAAAACCAATTCATGCGAGTCATTGCCGACGGCACGATCGTTGCGAAGTCGCAGGATGAGGGAATGGAAATCGTTATAGAAAAAGGCGAAAAACAAGCGTCGTTTGTGAGATTGAAAAATCAAAATTTTTATGCTAAACTTCGCGCGAAACTCAATTATTGGGGAGATTAAAATGTCAAATAAGACTAGACAGCAAGCAATTTTGGACATAATATCGCAAAACGAACTTGACACTCAAGAAGAACTTGCCGCAATGTTGCAACAGCGTGGTTACAACGTTACGCAAGCGACGGTATCAAGAGATATAAAACAGCTCGGACTTGTAAAAATCGCAGGCAAATCAAAGAAATACAGATATACCCAAGTCAGCTACAAAGAGCACGGACTGCATGCAAAATACGACAATATTTTTAAAGAAAGCGTATTGAGTATGCAGAATGCCGGCAATATCATCGTAATCAAGACGGTTTCGGGCGCAGCTAATTCTGCCGGAGCATTTATTGACAGAATGAATTTGCCGCAATTGTTGGGGTCTATAGCCGGCGACGATACTATATTTTGCGTAGCCAAGACTGAACAAGACGCTGTCGACGTAATAAATTTGATTAAGGACAGTTATTGATATGTTGACTAATCTTAACGTAAAAAATATTGCTTTAATTACTTCTCTTGACGTCAATTTTAATCAAGGGCTCAATATTTTGTCGGGCGAAACGGGAGCGGGCAAATCGATCATTATCGATAGTCTTAGCTTTGTCTTGGGCAAAAGGGCTGATAAGACTCTCATCAGATACGGCGAGAATAGCGCAAGCGTGACGGCGGTCTTTGAAAATTTAAACGATAATACTCATAATTTACTCAAAGAATACGATATTGAGGCAGATGACGAACTGATTTTAAAGCGTACTATGACGGTAGACGGCAAGAATACTTGTTCGATAAACGGTCAGCGGGTCACGTTGGGCATGCTCAAAGACGTCGCCAATACTCTTGCCGATATCTATTCTCAACACGAGAATATTACCGCTCTCAACAGTCAATTCCATTTAAATATTATTGATAAATACGGCGAAGATACTATCAATAAATATAAAGAGATACAAAAACAGTTGTATTCCGAATATAAAGAGATATGCAAAAAGTTAGAGAAATACGGTTCTTTAAACGATGTAAATAAGAATATTGATATACTTGAATATCAAATCAATGAAATAACGGATGCGAATTTGCAGGACGGCGAAGAGGAAGAGCTTATTTCACTTCGTCGCAAGCTCAACAATTCTCAACTCATTATTTCTACGCTAAACGAGTGTTATAATGCTCTCAACGGCGATGAAAACGAGAACGTTTTGAGTATTTTGAGTTTTTTGATATCCAATCTTACAAAAATTAGGGAATACGACGATAATGTTGAAATTCTCGTTGACCGTCTTGATAGTTGCAAAATCGAATTAAAAGATAT
Organism: uncultured Clostridia bacterium; assembly: GCA_947177795.1. Classification (GTDB taxonomy): domain Bacteria; phylum Bacillota; class Clostridia; order Christensenellales; family UBA3700; genus RACS-045. The sequence goes on from CAMWVR010000022.1 coordinate 17,977, forward strand.
TGCATATACCTTAGAAAGTATGGCTCAATCAAATGATTTTAGCCTGCAAGAATATGAAAGATGCGAACAAAGGCTTTCGCTTATTCGCAGTCTAAAGAGAAAATACGGTAATTCTATAGAAGAAATCAAAGCTAATTTCGATCAGATGCAAGAAGAATACGACTTCTTGTCGGACGGAGAAGAAAAAGTCAAAGAATATCAAGAACATAAAAGTCAACTTATCAAAAAACTTTATAAAAATACACAAGAATTGTCCTACGAAAGACGCAAAGTCGGAAATACTCTTGCAGAGAATATTCAAAGCGAGTTGAAAGAGCTTGGAATGAATTCCTGCAAGTTTCAGACGTATTTTGCGCCATTACCTAATATTGACGAATTTACGCCTTCGCCCAACGGCAGCGACGACGCTACGTTTATGTTCAGCGCCAATGCCGGACAACCTGTAAAAGAACTTTCCAAAGTCATATCGGGAGGCGAATTGTCGCGTTTTATGCTCGCAATGAAGAAGATTATTGCCAATCTTGACGGTATATCCACGATGGTATTCGACGAAATCGATACGGGTATAAGTGGCAAGATTGCTCAGATTGTTGCACAAAAAATGTATGATATATCAAAGGATAAACAAGTTCTTGCGATCACGCACTTGCCGCAGCTTGCATCAATGGCAGACTCGCATTATTTGATACAAAAGTCAATTATTGACGGTCAGACCGTGACAAAGTTGATCTATTTGAATGAGAAAGAACAACTTGAAGAACTTTCAAGGCTGATTGGCGGTCAAGATACTTCGACCTACGCAATACCTCATGCAAAAGAAATGATCGATTTTGCTAAAAATTATAAAAATCGATAGTATTTTACTTCGAAATATTTTCAATAATCAAGAATAATTTCACTTCAACTTCTCAAACTAATTCCCGAGAGGTCAGAAGATGAATATAAAATCAAAGAAAAGTTTAGTTTTTACTATATCTGTAGTTATCGTATTATTATTTGCGTCTATTTTAGCGCTATCAATCGAACAAATTGACAAAATCAATGGAAGCTACGTTGCCAAAGAATGCGTAGCTTTGGAAAATATCCAACTCAACAGCGCAATAAACGTATCTAAAGAAAATAACGGCTATAATTTTAAATTGTTTGGAATAATTCCAATAGGCAAAGCGCAAGAAAGCAAATCCGAGAAATACGTCATGCTTGGCGGTTATCCAATAGGTATAGCAATCAAGACGAACGGTCTTTATATCACTTCTAAAGTAAGTGTCGTGACAAAAGACGGCGCAGTATGTCCTGTAGATGATTTTGATATAAAAAGCGGAGATATTTTGTTGGAAATAGATAATCAAGTTGTCAACGGCGTGAACGATATTCCGCTGATCATCGAGGATAAAGATGCGGTAACTTTAAAGATAAGGCGAAAAGACGAGATTAAAGAATATACTGTAATACCTGCATTAGACGCTTTAAGCGGCAAAAACAAGCTTGGATTGCTGTTGCAAGATCAAATAGAAGGTATAGGAACTATGACTTATACCGACGGTAAAAACTTTTATGCGCTCGGTCATACTATCAAAGATATGAACGGCGACAACGTTGTCGCCAACAACGGAAGCATATATACTGCAAACATCAATGGATACGTTAAGGGACAAAAGGGAAGAGCCGGAGAGTTAAACGGCACTTTTGTGACCTTGGATAAAGCCCTTGGCAATATCAGCGCAAACAACGATTACGGCTTGTACGGTCAACTCAATGAGGAGAATCAAGGCGATCAGGTATTGCTGGGCTCCAAGTCGGATGTTCAACCGGGTACTGCGTATATTTATACCACTATAAACGGTATGGAACCGCAAAAGTATGAAATACAAATTATTAAGGCAAATAACCAAAATAGTCCATCCGAAAAAAGTATGGTCTTGAGAGTAGTTGACAAAAGATTATTGGACACTACGGGCGGCATCGTGCAGGGCATGAGTGGCAGTCCTATTATCCAGAATGGTAAGTTAGTCGGCGCAGTTACGCACGTATTTACTTCCGATCCGACAAAGGGATACGGCGTATACGTCGATTGGATGAAACCGTAAAATTGCGAATATTTCTCAATTAACCCCGAAAGTATTCTTATTTAATGCAAATATTAGAATAATTGGCAAGTAAATACTATATATTAGTCTACTAGCCAATTATTTTACATATATATTTTTCCCGAAGCTCCTATACTTTTATAGCGTTGAAATTCTTGCTAAATAATAAAATATATTATATAATATATTCATAAATACTAATATTGTTTAGGAGAAAGATATGTCAACAAATTATGTAGACCCATTGACCACAAGATATGCAACCAAGCCTATGCTTGAACAGTTTTCCGAAAAGACCCGTATGATTTTGTGGAGAAAGTTGTGGCTTGCTCTCGCAGAAAGCGAAAAGCAACTTGGATTAAATATTACCGACGAGCAATTAGAGCAGATGCGCGCTCATATTGAGGATATAAATTTTGAAGTTGCAAAAGAGAGGGAAAAGATAGTCAGACACGACGTCATGGCTTACGTATACGCTTACGGTCAGCAATGCCCTAAGGCTATGCCGATTATTCATCTTGGCGCAACGAGTTGTTACGTCACCGACAATTCTGACGCAATAATCTACCACGATGCGCTTGTTCTTGTAAAAAACAAACTTGTCAACGTCATGGACAAGCTGTCGAAATTTGCGCTTAAATATGCGGATATGCCTACTTTAGGCTTTACGCATCTTCAGCCGGCGCAACTCGTGACGGTAGGCAAGAGAGCTGCGCTTTGGTTACAAGAATTGGAAATGGATTATGAAAATCTTCAATTTGTAATAGAAAATACCAAATTAAGAGGTGTAAAAGGTACTACCGGTACGCAGGCAAGCTTTCTTCAGCTTTTTGACGGCGACCATGAGAAAGTCAAGAAGTTAAACAGATTAGTTGTTGAAAAAATGGGATTTAGCAAAACTTTTGATGTGAGTGGACAAACATATAGTAGAAAGTATGATTATAATATCTTGTCCGTATTATCACAAATCGCTCAGAGCGCATACAAGTTTGCAAATGATTTGAGAATTTTGCAAAACATGAAAGAAATGGAAGAGCCTTTTGAAAAAAATCAAATCGGATCGTCCGCTATGGCGTATAAACGCAATCCTATGAGAAGCGAGAGAATATGTTCGCTTGCAAGATACGTTATGACCTTGCCGGCAAACGCCGCAAACACCGCCGCAACGCAGTGGTTTGAACGTACGCTCGACGATTCGGCTAATAGAAGACTCGTTATGGCTCAAGCATTCTTATCTATTGACGCAATACTTGAAATATACATGAACGTTGCCGACGGTATGGTAGTATATGAAAATACGATAAATAAGCACATTATGGCTGAATTGCCGTTTATGTCTACGGAAGTTATACTAATGGAATGCGTGAAAGCAGGCGGAGATAGACAAGAATTGCACGAAAAAATCAGAGTTCATTCTATGGAAGCATCAAAAATGGTCAAGCAATTCGGTAAGGATAACGATTTGATCGAAAGAATTAAAAACGATAAGTCTTTTGCCGCCATCAATGACAAAATTGATAGCATTCTCGATCCCAAGAACTTTATCGGACGCGCAAAAGAGCAGACGGTAGAGTATATCAAGGAAGTTATCGATCCTATTCTTCAAGAAAATAAGTCGGTATTGGGATTGAGCGGACAAGTAAACGTATAAAATGAAAAATGACCTATTAATATAGGTCATTTTGGCAGGGGAGACGCGATTCGAACACGCAACCAATGGTTTTGGAGACCACTACTCTACCGTTGAGCCACTCCCCTAAAAAGAGCAAGTTAAAACTTCTTAAATATTATATTAGATCTTTTAAGAAGTGTCAAGAGAATAAAAGTAATTTGGAGTTAATTTTATGAATTATAAGTACAAACTTGGGTTTATCGGTTGCGGAAATATGGCAAAAGCCATTATTAACGGCTTATTGGACAGCAATTTACTTACTTCTAATGATATTTTCTTATCCACACCAAGCATAAAAGAGGCATATAGAGGTATATCTTTTACCAACAATAATCAAGAGGTTGCGTCATCTTGCGAATACGTCGTGTTGGCGGTGAAGCCGCAAATATTCAAGACGTTGACGGTGGATTTAGCAAATATGAGTTGCAAATGCGTGATATCCATTATGGCAGGAGTAAACACCGATACAATAGCTAAAATATGCGGTTGCGGTCAAGTCATTCGAATTATGCCCAACACTCCTTGCTCTATCGGCGAAGGCGTGAGCGCAATCACTTCTTTTAACGCCGATGCAGAGAGCGATAAATTCGTCGAGAGCATATTCAAAACGATTTCAAAGGTAGTCAGAGTAGAAGAAAAGTATTTTGACGCCGTTACTTCCATAAGCGGCAGCGGACCTGCTTACGTATATTATTTTATCAAAGCAATGATAGACGGCGGCGTTAAAGGCGGATTAAGTTTTGAACAAAGCAAAGACTTGACGATAGCTACGATGATAGGCGCAAGTAAAATGGTAGCAAATTCAACCGAAGCCCTAGATGTCTTGATTGACAGAGTATGCTCAAAGGGGGGCACGACAATACAAGCTATCGACACATTTAAAGAAAATTCAGTAGACAAGAGCATTATTGAAGGCATAGACAAGTGTCGTAAAAGAAGCGAGGAATTGAGCAAAGCATGAAAAGCGTAACGATATATACAGACGGAGCTTGCTCGGGCAATCCCGGCATAGGCGGCTGGGGAGCAATTTTGATCTATAACGGTCACGAGAGAGAGTTGAGCGGATACAACAAAGATACGACCAACAACAGAATGGAGATGTTTGCCGTAATTCAAGGTCTTAGTGCTCTTAAAGAGCCTTGTGAAGTGCAAGTCTACAGTGATTCGGCGTACGTTTGTAACGCATTTTCCGAAGGTTGGATAAAACAATGGGAGTCCAACAATTGGAGAACAGCCGGCAAATCGCCAGTAAAGAACGATGATTTATGGAAAAGACTTTTGCTTCTCATGGCAAAACATAAAGTAGAGTATGTCAAAGTTAAAGGTCACGCTGACAATGAGTACAACAACCGATGCGACAAGTTGGCTACAGACGCTATCAAGCGTGTTAAAAAAAATATGGATCTACAATAAAATTAGGACGCAAGTCCTATTTTTTTCGATATATGCAAATATTTTAATATAAAGTAATTATTTTTTTACCAACTGCTTATAATATTTATAAGACTATGACACTAAAATCAAGATACGTTTCTTTAATTACAGTTTTTATCGCTCTAATGGTGTACAATATAACGCTATTGTATACCATTGCGAATTTTGATATAAACTTCTATATAAAGATACTTAGCTTAATACTTAATGTTCCGATTTTGGCATTTGCTCTCATAGGAGTCATAGGAAATTATCAGCAATGCGTCAGATGGATAATAAGTATTTGCGTAATTTCGGCGTTTGCATCGATCTGCTATTATATTGTCTTGAGATATGATTTGATATCAAAATTTGACAGCGCTGAAAAAGTTCAGGCATTCCTATCAAAATACGGAGCGTATGCGGGAATCATATTTGTATTCGTACAGTTTTTGCAAGTGACGATCATTCCTTTGCCTGCCGCTATTACCACGTTGGCAGGAGTAGCCTTGTTTGGATTTTGGCCTACGTTTTTTTATAGCGTGATAGGCACGTTGATAGGTTCTATGCTTGCGTTCTATCTCGGCAGAAAGTTTGGTGTAAAACTTATAATATGGTTATTTGGAAAAAATGCCTACGATAAATACGTCAAATTCACACAGGGTAAAGATAAAATTGTACTCACTCTCATGTTTTTATTTCCGTTTTTCCCCGACGATCTGTTGTGCATAGTCGCCGGCATAACGGACATGAAGTATTGGCAATTCTTCGTACTAATGCTGATTACTAGACCGCTAAACACCTTGATTTTGGAAGGTTCGTTAAAAGGTTTTGCTGCGATACCGCTGACAGGTTACGGGATACCGATATGGATCGCCATTATTGCAGTGGCTTTGGTTGCGGTAGTATTAGCATTTAAATACAGCAATAAATTAGAAAACGCCTTGATGTCTTTGTTTGATAAGATTTCTTCCAAAATCAAGAAGCGCGATAAGGCGGAAATTAAAGACGTATACTCCAAATCAAAATCATGCTATGACAAAAACAATATAATTAAATAATATTTACAACATAAAAAAGAAGGGAAGTCCCTTCTTTTTTAATGTCAATTAGTTGACGTGATATTTATAAGTTCGATACAACAAAGTGTATATTATCGAGAAGAGCGGTATATTGAATAACAATACGCTTGGCAATATGATAGTGCGCTCCATTGACATATAATCATTTATATTTGCGCCAAATTCCACAAATCCCATCAATGCAAATACTATCGGCAAAGTGACGACGGGCAAAAGCGAAATTAAAAACGAAGTCTTTGGATTATAGTTTGCCAAAGATTTTCGCGTAGGATCGATAACGTACATTACGCTTCTGATTGCGGGGAAAATAGCCAATACGAAGATCATCAACAACCACAAATCGGAAATCTTATTTTCGCCGCGATTGCAAATGAAGTGAGCTATAAATAACTCGACGGCAAAAATGGCAAATATGATCAGCGACGCATGAAATTGAAGTTTGTTAGAGAAGTAATATCTATTGACGTAATATTCCATGGTATTTCGCTTGTCGTAAGGTTTGATATTTACGCCTTTAGCCTGATATTTATATACCATTTCCTTCATCGTCAAAAATTCAATGTCAGTTGTCTCTTGTTCTAAAGAATCGTCTTCGTCCTCCACGTCAAACAACTCGCTGAAAGACTCAACGTAATTTACGTCGTTTTCTCTTGAATAGTTAGAGAATATCGAAGAGAAAGAAGTAGAAGAGTCTAGCGTGGGGTTACGTAACGGTCTGCTTGCAAAAGAAGAAGTTGAGGTCTCTTCGACTAAACTTTCAGTCTCTTGGTTTATATTTTCTTCTTCATTTACCAACGCTTCTTCAGGCTCAGACTCTGATGCTTCTTCAGAGCTTATGACAGAATCGCTTTCAACAACGCTCTCCGTATATTGCTCAATTTCTGCGCTATCTTCATTTTGCGGTTCTTCTTGCAGCTCGGACTCTTGTTCTTGCGTTGTCGACGGAGTAGCATCTTCTTCTACGCTTTCGACTTCCGCAACTTCATTTTCTTCTATTGTCGCAACTTCGTCATCTACAGTAGTTTCTTCTTCATCTATCAAGATAAAACTAGGTTGATATTCTTCGCCCGAATTCGAAAGAGAAGTGATCTCTTGATTTTCTATCTCGGTAACGGTATCTTCCGGCTCTTGAGCAGAGTCTTCTTCAGCTAAATCGCTATTGACTTCGGCAATTTCAACGCTTTCAGAATTTTCGGTACTTTCTGCATTAGCGTTGTTGATTTCCTCGATATTTTCGGGGGATACGTATACTATATCTGCGCCCTCGGGAATATCGTCTGACTTTAAGTAGACGTATTTTACGACGACTTCTTTTTCTTTCTCTTGGTCCTTATCTTCCTTTTCGCCTCTTGCTCTTCGGGTAAGCGGTCTGAACTCAGCCGGATCAAACGGCTTATCTTCGCTCTGCGGATCAAATTTGTTGTCGGAAATCAAATTTGACATCAAGAAATTGCAAAATTCCCAATATGATTTATCGTTTTCAAGATGCTCGCGTCCCATTTGGGTCAAGCCGTAATAAACTCTTTTTGCGCCGTTGGAGATATCTCCATCGTATGAATGAACGTATCCGTTTTTTTCAAGTCTTTTCAAACTGCTGTATAGGGTAGCTTGCTTTAAAGAATACATGCCTTGACTGCGTTCTTGAATTGCGCTTAAAATTTCAAGTCCATACTTGTCAGTATCGGATAGAGCAGATAAAACAATCATGTCGGCTTGTCCACGGACAAAATCAACGTTAGCATTGAAATTATCTTTCTCCATTCACGTATACCTCCTATAGAAATGCTATACAATGATATTTTACTATATAAATTTAAAAAAATCAACAAATAACTCTATAATAACTTATATTCAATAACAATTTTAAGCAAAAGGGAAGAGTCAACATCCTAAATTTAATTTTAATTTTCTAATCCTATTAGATAGTCCGAAGATACATTTAAAATATTTGCAATTTGATAGAGTATTTCTATACTAGGAGTATTCTCACCACGCTCCCAACGACATAATGCGCCTTGCGTAACATTAATCAATTTTGCAAAATCTCTTTGGTTAAGGTTTTTGTCCTGCCTAATTTCTTTAATTCGTTGTCCAAATATATTGTTCATAGCAGTATTATAACATTGTTGATGCATAAATACATTTTTGATGTAAATGTTAATCAAAACATTTGACTTTTATGATGTAATAATGTATCATAAATATATCAAAGTAATAAATTTGTAGAGAGGTAGAGCAATGAGATTAATTACAGTGGCAAATGAAACACTAGAGGAATTTGTAGAGAGGATCAATAGATTATCTGACGAAGAATTATCCGAAATAGGACAAACGAGAGAAAGTTATTTAACTATGGCAAATAATTGCGCAAAGATAAAAGATTCAATAAGTTATAGCGAACTAAAATTATTATTTTATCTTCGCAACGGCAGAATTGGTGAATTAATAAAATTTCTTAAGGCTGCCGAGCTGTCTTATGAGGCAAATTGCGCTTTCGCAGAGTTGAAAACCAACGATAGGGAAACGAACTAAACTATTCGCAAAACCATACCTTTGCGAATAGTTTAATACATAATAGCATTTATAATACTAGCATTATTACAAATTAAATTTGTTTATAAAATAGTTGGCAAACATTAGAAAATTAATGAGTTTTAAAAGTATTAGCAGGTTTTGCAAAGTTTTAGTTAAATTATATACATGATAAAATTAAATTTGTAATATTAAATTTTTTGTGTTATAATACGCTTATGGCAGAAAATAGTTATTTCGATCAAAGAAATTTTGATAATAATATAAAGTTAAGACAACTCATTAAAGAATTGCCGATAATATGCAACGAATACTTTTTGGGTATCGAGCCGCGGACTTCGGTACTCACCCGATTGGCTTACGCTCAAGATTTAAAGATATTCTTTAGATTTTTATGCAGCGAATGCGCCGAATTTGTAGAGATAAAGGACGTGAGGTTATTTGGATTCGAACATTTAAAACTTGTGGACACCTTTCATATCGAAATGTTTTTAAATTATTTAACAGCTTTTGAAGCCGACGGAGTCAGATATAGTAACTCAGAAAAAACAAAAGCGCGTAAATTGGCTACAATTAAGTCATTTTTTAAGTATAATTATAATAAAGACAGAATATCTTCAGATCCTGCATCTAAAGTATTGAGTATTAAACTACACGACAAAGCAATTATAAGGCTCGAATCCGAAGAAGTAAGCGCTTTGTTAAATAACGTAGAAGACGGAAAAGGATTATCCGAACGTCAAAGATCCATTCAAGGCAAAACGAAAAAACGCGACGTTGCCATATTGACGTTGTTTTTGGGTACGGGAATAAGAATCAGCGAATTGGTCGGCATTGACATGAACGATCTAGATATGGACGTCAATGGATTTAAAATTACCAGAAAAGGCGGAAATCAGACGATTTTATATTTTTCGGAAGAAGTTAGGCAAGCTTTGGACGAATATATCGACGAAAGAGCGCAAAATCCGTTGCTCGATAACGAACCTGCCCTATTCGTATCTTTGCAAAACAAGCGTATTACAGTGCGAGCCGTGCAAAATCTTGTCAAGAAGTACGCCAGCATTACTTCTCCGCTCAAACATATAACGCCGCATAAATTGAGGAGTACGTACGGAACTAATCTTTATAAAGAGACAAACGACATATACGTGGTCGCAGAAGTGTTGGGACATAAAGATATCAACACCACCAAAAAGCACTACGCTGCAATCAGCGACGACATCAAGCGAGCCGCCGCAAATAAAGTATCGCTCAGACATAAAGACGAAGATACGCCACTATAAGTAAATACAAACAAATATTCATTTTTTTAGTTTAAAACGCTTGCGA